>NZ_JAOEGN010000020.1 GCF_025446935.1 Paracholeplasma vituli
TCATTGAGGTTAAAGGCGTTAAACTTTTCTTTATATAAGCCTGCATGGGTAGATTTGCCTGTACCAGAAGGGGCACTAAACAAATAGGCTTCGTCATCTTTAACGATACAAGAAGCGTGGAGTGGGACAAACCCATTTAAAATCGCGATGTCTAAGAAAATCATCGATATGAAGATGTATTCCATCTCAGCTGGTTTTTTAGTCAAAACTTCAACGATTGTGATGATTGTGGATTCGTAATTAAGCGTATGTTTGAGTTCGTACTTTATTTGACCCTCTTTATTGACAACTTGAATAGTCTGATAGGTATCATCTTGATAGAACCTTCTATAAGTGTCTTGCATAAAGGGGTTAGTTAAAGATTTGATTTCTGAAACGAGCTTTGTTTCAATCACATACTTAGGTTGGATGTCTTTTTCGTATTTTTCGATGTTATCGTTTAGGAAATCCGGATAGTGATATTTAAGTGCTAAAGGGATTCCCGCAATCAGATATGTTTTCATAGCCACCTCATAGTTATCTTTATTATAACTGTTTTACAATATTTTAAACAGTTTCTTATGAATTCCTATGATACAATCTACTTAGAGGTGTCCTATGCAAAGAACAATACATCCAATATTAAAACCGTATCGAAACCAATTCCTTAAGCCTTTAATCTTATTATCCGGCTTATCGTTTTTGTTATCTACAACCGCGATTATCTTCGCTTATTTTTCTAAACTCGCGATTGATCATTACGATGACCTTACCCTTCTTTTCATTTATGGTGGTGTTTTAGTGTTCGTGATGGCTTCACAGTTGTTGTTATCGGCATTCAATCAATACTATAAAGCCAAATCGACTTATCATTTAGAAACCACCATGAGACAGGATTTATATGAAAAATTATTAAAGTCAAAGTTAAAAACAGCTGGTAAAGAACACTCAGCCGTTTATATGAATCACTTTAAAACCGATTTAACGATGATTACAGACGGTACCTTTGATTTATTACCAAAAGTCACATTCTATGTTTTTAGATTCTTAGGTGCGTTCATTGTATTGTTTATATTGGATGCGTTATTCGCATTACTGTTTGTTGCACTGGGTATTGTGTTATTTCTCGTCTCTAGGCTATTATCCAAAAAGATTAAACAGGTTCAAAAAGCCGCACTCGCCTCAGAAGACCGCTTGTATTTGAACCTTCAAGAAGGCTTAACGCACTTAGAAGTCATTAAGGCATTTGAAGCTGAAGAAACCGAATTTGAGTCAATAAAAGCGGCTGGACTAGATTATTATCAAAAACGTTTGAACAAACAGGCTTTAGCCGCATGGACTGGCCTCGGTTTACATGGCTTCTTCGCCTTTGGTTATGTGTTCGCAATCCTCTTTGGAGCTTACCGCTTAAATCAAGGCACTTTGGTTATCGGTAGTTTAGTCGCGATCATTCAACTGGTTCAAAACATTCAGAGTCCTTTTTCTGGGTTATCTTCACTCGTTGTAAAATACAATCAATGGCAAGCCTCACTAGAACGTATTGAATCACTGCTTAACACCGAAAATGAATCATCCACTAGAATGCCGGTTTATCCATTTAAAAAGATTGAGATTAAAAACGTATCCTTTCAGTATGAACAAACCATGGTTTTAGATAAAATCTCCTTTGACATAAAACCCGGTGAAATTATCTGGTTAAAAGGGGAATCTGGTAAAGGTAAAACAACGCTGATTAAACTGTTATTAGGATTACATACCCCCACCTCGGGTTCAATCACTTTAAAACTTGATGAAGTAACCTATGAAATCAGTGAAACGACGAGACCTTACTTCTCGTATGTTCCACAAGGTCAATTCTTAATGAGTAATACCATTATCGAAAACCTTACATTAGGTAAGGACATCTCAATGGATAAAATCATCAGTGCGTGTCAAACGTCGATGATTTATCACGATATTTTAGAAACCGAAAAAGGCTTCCAAACCCCATTACGTGAACTCGGTGCGGGATTATCCTTAGGACAGTTATCCAGGTTATCGCTCGCTAGGGCATTACTAAAAGAGGCACCCATCTTATTATTAGATGAAATGACCTCGTCTTTAGATAGTGAAACTGAAAAGAAAGTCTTATTAAACCTTAAAGCATTGAAACAAAAAACCATTGTCTTTATCTCTCACCGTGACCTACGAGACATCAAACCGAATCGAACCATCGAAATCTAGAAAAACAGCACCTGTGGTGTAAGAAAAATCTTATTCACAGGTGCTTTTATTATTCTTTTTTGGTTTCGAAGAGTTCAAGGAATATTCTTACTAAGTTGGGATCAAACTGAGTTCCACTATTCTTTTTAATCTCAGCAATCGCTTCTCTATGTGTTAATGACTTACGGTAGGGTCTTTCAGATACCATCGCGTCATACGCATCCGCAATCGAAATGATTCGAGCACGAATCGGTATGTTTTGGCCGGATAGTGCTCGTGGATACCCTGTGCCATCCCATTTTTCATGGTGTGATAAAATATCATACGCAATCTCTGCGTATTCTGGTGAAGTCGATATGATTCTGTACCCAATCTCTGGATGGCGTTTGATGATTTCCCATTCTGCATCATTGAGTTTACTTGGCTTGTTGAGAATCGATTCATCAATCGCGATTTTACCGATATCGTGTAAATTCGCAATCGCCTTTAACAATTGGAGTTCTTCAGACTTCATGTGTAATTTCTTACCAATTTGAATACAAATCTCGGAGACCCGTTTCGAGTGTTTTTCTTCTCTTGGATTCTTCTCATGAAGTGTATTGAGAATGGTCTTGATCGATTCACTGCGGTGAGAGGATACTTCGAAGAGTTTGTTTTTATACATTTGTTCTTCAACAATTCTAAAGACTTCTTCGATTTTTTCATCTTTTTCTTTTGAACTGATTCCAAAAGATACGGATACTGACATCCCGTGAATAAACTTAGAGGATAGAATCCGTTTCACTTTTTCAAGTAGGTATTGGGCAGTAGTGAGTTCGGTATTTGGCAGTAAGATTACAAATTCATCACCACCAATGCGGCAGACATTGCCTTTATCTGAGAAGGTTTGTTTTAAGAGATTGGACACTTCAAGCAAGAGTTCATCACCAGCGTCATGTCCAAAGGCGTCATTCATAATTTTCAATCCATTAATGTCACATAAAATAAGCGATACCGGATTGAACTTGGGATCTTTATATTCATTCAAACGTTCTACATAAAAACGACGATTGTATAATCCGGTTAAAGCGTCATTATAGGATAAATATAAAATCGAGGATTCATATTTCTTACGATCTGTAATCTCATAGGAGAACACTGTAGCTCCGATGATATGATTATTTTCATAAATAGGTGCGTAATGTTCTTCTAAATACTTCTCTTTTTCTGTTTCGACTTTAATGGTGTCGACATGATTGAATCCATTCATCGCTTTTTGAATGTTTTGTTTAAGTCTTGATTTCATCGCGTCATTTTCAATAATGGATAAGAAATCTTCTCCTGGCGCAATGTCTAGATTATAATAGTTTTTCATTGCGAGCGCATGAAACTGATTAAATGTTAGGTATTTAAAATTTAAGTCTACAGCATAGATTTCCATATGAATGGTCGCATCCATGGAGGCTTGTAACAGTTGGGTTTGTGTTTTAAAATTCTGATTTAAGTGAATACGGACTTGTTGGTTACTGATAACAACACCCACTAGCATTACAAGGATTGGGAACAATCCTAAATATGGAATCAATAAGTCAATGATAATATTAAAACCATCTGGTAATAAAAAGAATCCAAGGAGTGTTGCAATATGGAGTAATACCCCTAAGGTATAAAATTCTAGGAATCGGTTTTTAAAATATTTAGATTGATTGGTTTTTCGCCATATATAACCAATGGCTGATGTGGATAAAATCGTTAGCACACCTGCATAGACGCCTGAACCACCGATGGATACGCGATACGTAATCCCAAACGCCATCGCGATTAAAGTTGGTACACCGCCAAAGAAATAGGCAGTGATACCATATAAAACCGATCTTGTATCAAAGATCAAGCCTGTTTCTAGTTTCCATGGATTCGCCATAATGAATAATACCGAGAATCCACTGACGAGTCCGGCGATGATTTTTTTTCTAAGTGCATTATTTTCTGGATCGAAGTTCGTAGCTGCGTATAGAAAAACGAGCACTAGCAAAATCAACCCATTATTCATCAAATTGATGACTATATCCACAACCTCTTGGTAAACCATATGGATACCCCCTAACAAATCAATAACTATGACTATCTATATTATAACGTCTTTTATGAAAAATAGGCTTGATTTAATTAAAAACGCCACGTTTGGCGTTTTAAATGTTATTCGATTGCTGCAATTTCTTTGAAAGCTTCTTCTTGTTTTAAGAAAGCTTCCACAATTATAGGGTCAAAATGTGAACCAGAAGACTCAAGGATGATTTTCTTTGATTCTTCGAAACTATATTTCGGCTTATAATAACGTTCCGTAATTAAGGCATCAAACACATCTGCTAAAGCGACAATACGTGCAGATAACGGAATAGCCTCACCGATTAAGCCTTCAGGGTAACCACTACCATCCCATTTTTCATGGTGATATCGTGCGATTTCTGAAGCCATCTTGAGGAAACCCATGAATGGGTATTTGTCCGCAACCTTGTCAATCGTATTGGCTCCAATAATCGTATGAGCTTGCATAATTTTTCGTTCTTCTTGGGTATAAATACCCGTTTTTCTTAAAATCGCATCTTCAATGCCCACTTTACCAATATCATGAAGGACAGCGCTCAAGGATAAGTGATGTATGAATTGTGACGAAATGAGTGAGCCATACTGTGGGTTTTCGTTTAGTTCAGTAGCGATGACTTTCGCATATAGACCAATGCGTTCTAGGTGCTTACCTGTTTCAACATCACGCGTTTCTGTGAGTTGTGCAAGTGCATAAATGACCGTTTGGTTTTCTTGATTTGATAATACCTTTTCACTTGCTTTAATACGATAAATAAGTTCTGTTTTGCGAATCGGCACCGACAAGAAATCATCCGCACCAACATCAAAACTACGACCTAATATGACATCTTCGTCACTGGTGGTAACAATAATATAAGTATGATCTAATTCACGACGGCGGATTTCTTCAATCAAACTATAACCATTGATGTCGGGACTATCGACATCCATGATGATAATTTTGGGGTATTCATTACTCCAAACTTCTAAGGCTTCTTGTCCATCATTCGCTGTTAGAACATGAATTTGTTCATCTTCTAAATACTGAACAAGTTGATTTCTGTTTTGCTCATTGCTTTCAGCAACCAAAACCTTCATCATATGGTTACCTCCTTTCATGAATCTTGTAATACAAATTAACGAATACTGTAGGACAATCCTATCCAATCTTTACCGTTTGCTAAAGAACCATTTTGCATGATTTCTAAGCGGTATAAACCACTTGTTGAAGTGTTGAATACAACCACCTCAACGTTGTTATGCACAGAGTTAGCAGACGCAACCAAACGATTGCTCGGATCAAATAATCTTAAATCATAATCTGTTAGTTTAATAGTAGTCGAGTTTGTGCTGTTTAAGAGCCATGACAAGGCTGCTTTTATTGTTTTTCCACTTTCAACATATAAATAGACTTGTTTGAATACACCGCTCGTACCTGATGTATTTACATAGGAGTATGTATAGTTAGGATTTTCACGTGCTTCTTTGTAGTCAAATAAGCCAGAACCTACTTCATAGTTATACCCTTCAGAACCATAATTTGGAAATCCTGAAATGTACTTTGATGAAGCTGATAGTAGCGCAATTACCTTTTCAGGAAATAATTTATACTCAGGAAACTCTTCCATAAGTAAGGCTATGGATCCAGACACAACTGGTGCAGAATAACTTGTACCCGTTACATTTGAAGTGTACCCAGGAATCTTAATTCCAGAAGGTGCAACAATATTAGGTTTTGACGGCCCTTTAAGTACAACGTATGAAGAATAATCTTCTCTGTATGTCCCAGTGAGATTAGTAGCTCCAACAGTAATCACGTTATAGCCTAATCCTGGATTTCCAACATAGCCATGTGTGGCTCCAAAATTACCTGCTGCTGCGACAATAGTCACGAAATTTGTTCTTACAACATAATCCATATAAGCGGATTGTGATGAGTATGTTCCAGTTACCGATTTAGCTGACTCACCATAACTTAAATTAATAATGTTCACGCCACGATCTAGCATCCAGTCAATTTCTTCAGAAGCGCCACCATAAAGCTCAACACTTAATAGCTTTGCACCACGTGCGATACCGGTGTTGGCACCAATAACTGATGCTACTTGGGTTGCGTGGCTTGATACATTTTCAATGAACCACCATTCATCGCGCACACTTATATTGCTACCTGCAATGTTTGTATGTTTTTTATCTACAATTCCATCTTCAAGAATACCAACTGTAACACCAGTCCCATTTACTTCTCCATTGATAACTGGATAGTAACTACCAGTTGTAAACATGGCAGTATTGATATTGGCAGCTTCTTTATCTAATGAATTTTGAATATACGCTGTTGCAACAACATCGCTTTCAACTAATTCACCAACGATATTATCTACATTTTCAACAAACACTTCTTTTTCGAATTCATATTCAATAAATGGTGAATAGGTTGAAACGTACTGTGTTTGATAGCCTTCTAATTCTAGAGCTGCTGCTAATTCTGTATTCATTGCTGTGTGATATTGCTTGGATAATCTTCTCTGTTCAGCAATGAAATAGTTAATGTTAGTTCTACGATTTATGTAATATCTTGCATCCGAGATGAGTTCATAGTCAAATTGGACTGCGACTGTGACAATCTCGTTTGCAGTTTCATCTACTTCTGCTTCAATCTCTTCAGTAGATGCAGATTGATTTAATGTAAAGCCTTCGAAAACAATCTTTTCATCAGCTTGGTTTGTCATTCTAATAATCTCATAGGATGCGACAACAGGTGTTTTAACAACGACCATTATGGTCATGAGCAAACCTAAGGTAGATAAGCCCATCATGATTAATTTCTTCATTCAATTAGTTCCCCCTATTTGAATCTTCTAATTTCGACAAACTCAACTTGATCGGATTGTGACATTTCGATGAGTTCATTGATTTCTTGTACTGTAACTTCGTCATCACCTAAATAAATCGTGATGTTTGAACTATAGCTTGCAAATTCCACAACTCCAAACTTATTTAGATCAAATTCATCTATGAAGTCTTGATTCAAGTTCGTGAAATATTGTTTTGAAATTGATCTCATTTCCTTAATTAATTCATCAATTTCTTGAGCTGTCATACCAGGTTCAACCAAGGATTTATAGTCATCTGAAACATATTCAGATTTCAATACAATGTATATGACTAAACCATCTTTATAATCATCCAATGTTTCTAACATCTCATCGGTTGAATAAGAGGTTTGTTTGTCTATTTTATAGAGCACCTTTGAATTCTTATTGGATGAACATCCACTTAGCAAAGCAAACAGTGCTAAAAGCGTAAATAGGTAGTATTTTTTCATTCGATTTTAACCTAGAAGCCATTCAAAATATGCAGAATAGTCTCGACTGATGGATTTAGAAAAGCTTTCTCCAGTTGAATGTTCTACACTATAGTTCATGGATACATTACTTATATCGTCCACATTTAATAAACCAACATCAGTGTTATCTGTTAATTCAATCGTATTAGAATTAACGGTGATAAATAGATTCGAATATAGAACATTAAACTCTGACTTGAAGATTAATATATTCATGCCATCCTTAATTCCGATATAAATACTTACTTTTGTATTTTTATCGATAATAATCGTTTCTATAGATTCTCTTATGTAAATATCTGCGGTGTCAGAGAGTTTGTTCTCCATGTAATCTACATGTTCAGGTCCGGATAAATAATTAGTGTTTAATCCGAATTGTAACCCGATAATTCCTGTAATTAACATCATTAACACTAAAATCATGGAATATGCTGGAATGAGTTTTCTTTTAATTACGATTACATCATCCGATGATTTCTGGTCAGGTATTAAATCGAGTTTGTCTTTGAGTTCATCAAATCGATTTTCAAATTGCATGTCCTTTTCATACTTTTGGACTAGAGTTTTAATTTTCTTATTCATGTAAATCCTCCTCACGAAGTTCCTTCTTTAACTTCTTAATTGCTCTGGCATACTTATTTGTGGCTACTGCTGTGGTTATCTCTAACATGGCTGCAATTTCGTGAAATTTCAATCCATGGAAGATTCTTAAAATGACGATTTCATATTCGTCTTTAGTTACAATCGCTTCAATCTTTTTGTAAAGCAGATTGTGGTTCACATCTTGATGGGTATCGATGTAATTCTCAACCGCATCTTCATTGATGGTGATATCTAATTGTTTTTGTTCTTTTCTGAGGTAATCTAAAGTGGTGTTTTTCGCAATTTGAATAAGCCAAAATTTGAAGTTGGTATCGATGGTGTACGTATTGATCCGTTCATACATTTTCATGAACGTCTCTTGTACTAAGTCGTTCGCAACCTCATGATTCTTAACCATTTTGTATATAACATGCTTCAATAGCTTGAAGTAATTGTCATAAACCTTTCTAAAAGCAGACTCGCTCCTCTTACGGATTCCCTCAACTAGTCTGTTCGTTTCCATTAATCGTCCCCCTATTAATGGACAAAAATATCTTCTCATCTAATAAAACGAAAAAAATCGTGATTTTGTCCACTTTTCTTAAAAATATTTTTCTTTTTTAGTATAAACGCGTTTTTCCACCGAATCGAGACGGAAAAATCGCGTCATACGTTGATTATAACACCCAAAATTATGAATTTTGTTAGTTTTTATTTATTGTTCGAAAATGATAGATAAGAAAAAACCTCCATTATGGAGGCTTATTTGAACCAATTCATCCGTTTAAACAAATAAAGCATACCTAAGGCTAAGATGATGCAACTGAAGACAAATATCAATACAGCATATTCGTATTCAAGTACATCAAAGTGCACAAAATTCATCCCGAAGAAACCTGTTAAAAAAGATAACGGTATGAATATCGCAGAGAATAATGTGAGTGTCTTCATGATTTCATTCATCTTATTGGACTGGTTGTTGATGTGTAAATCGAGTAAGTGACGCATCAACTCACGTGCTTCATTTAAGCGATCATCCAATCGTGATAAGTGGTCTTTTAAGTCATCGAAATAAGGACTTTGTTCATTTTGAATATAGCCTTTTTGACTGCTCACAATCGAATCGAGTTGAGTTAAAATCGGTGTGACATTACTCTTTAGTTTCAAGAGTGTCTTACGCATTTGATAGAACGCTTCTTGGTCAACCGATTTATATTCAAGAATTTCTTCTTCGATTTTTTCGGTTTCAATTTGTGTATGTTCCATCAAGTCGATATGACGGTCTGTGATAATATCAAGAATCTGATAGAATAGAAAGTCACTTCCCCGTTCTCTTAGTTCATTATAGCTTTCAAATAGAGGGTATAGAGCTTCTAAACAATCTGGTTCTTTCTCATGAAAGGTAATGATGGTGTCTTTAAAAAATAGCAGGCTCATATAGTCTTCGCGTATACTGTCTTTAAAATAATTAACATGAAAAACGGCGAAAATATAATCTTTTCGCTCTTCAATTTTATTTCTTTGGCTCACGTTAAAAACGTCTTCTAAGATGAAAGGTTCGACAGGGTAAACATCCTTTAATTTCATGATCGCATCAACATCAGATAAGCCAATGACTTGGATGTAGTGTTTCAAATCTGGTTTCTTATCAAAATCCCGTGTAATAATCAAATCTGTTTTGTTGTATTGATAGTGCTTAATTGTCGTCTTGATATTGGTGTGTTCGCCAGTATACACCATCGATTTTGGTGTAAAATAGTCTTTAAATTTCATAATGTCACCTTCTTAATTTAAGTATACCTTGTTTAACAATGGGATACAAAGGAATTATTTGCATCAGTTAGGCCTTTACATGATAAAATAAACGTAAAGAAGGGGTGATTGAATGACTCGACTACTCCACCTCATGGCCAAAAGTTTAGGTCACAACATAAAAACCCTCATCTATTTTGAAGTTATCTACCGCTTGTTCGGGGTTCTTTTACTTTACCCGACTGTCACAAGACTGTTTGATTTGTCGATTAAATACAGTCAATTCGTCTATATCACAAATAAAGATTTTATCCCTTACTTAACCTCACCCTTAACCTTAAGTATTGTCTTTTTGATATCGATACTATTAATCCTTTATTTCTTGGTTGAAATCTTATGTTTACAGGCACTATATCGCTATGGAATTCACGATGTTTCATTATCATTAAAACAACTTTGGCGAGTCGGGATTGAAGAAGTTAAATCGGTTGTTAAAGGGCGTGCACTTTTTCTAATTCTTCCAATGATTGGTTTCATCTATATCATTGGTTTCATATCAGTTTATGGCTTTATTTCAACCATAAAACTCCCATTAATTATCAATGAACTCAGAGCTGATGAGCTGATTAACAGAATTTTTATGATTACGACTATAATCATCTTCGTCATTTTCATCAATACCATGTTATTCTTACCCATCTATGGATTAGAACCCAGTAAGCTTATCTTAACCCTAAAAGAAAACCAAAAGATTTTAAAACATCGACGTATACGTACCATGTTGGAATTCTTTTTAATGAACCTCACGATGAATATGGTTATCTATGGGATATACTTCATGATTCTCTTATTCATCGGTTGGTTGATTCAAATTACCCGTGGTGAAGGGTACGTTATTCCGACCCTATTTACTTTAATCTACGCTGTATACGCTCTTATAGGTTTCTTATCTACGCTATTTTATATCCCGATAAATATCGCTTATATGAACGCGATTGTCTACCAAAGAGATGAAAGCGTAGTTACACCTAAAGTCTTGAACCTAGATATATTAAAACCCAATCCGAAGATTAGGCGGTGGGGAACGAAATTGTCGATTGTTACTCTATTAGTATTAGTCATTTTAAATATCAGTACGGTCTATCAAATCGTTGGTGCCGATCGACAACCGATTGAACTCTTTAACCGACCTTCTGTCATCGCCCATCGTGGGGCTTCGATTTACGCCCCAGAAAACACATTAATCGCGATGGAAACTGCCATCGCACAAGGTGCTGACGCTGTTGAAATCGATGTTAGAATGTCATCGGATGGTGTGCTATTCTTATTCCACGATACCGTTGTGAACCGTACGACTAACTTGTCCAATGGGGCTTACATAGAAAGTTTAACCTTTGAACAAATCCAAACTTTGGATGCAGGAACATGGTACCACCCAGCCTTTTCGGGGGTTAAGATTCCTTCTTTGGTAGAGGTACTGGAATTGATTAAAGGTAAGGTGGATTTATACTTAGAAATCAAAGGTAGAACACCGGGTATTGAAGCGAAAGTGGTTGAACTACTAATCGAGTACGAGATGATTGATTCTACAACCCTCATGTCTTTCAGTAGAGACCAACTTAGAGTAATTAAAAGTTTGAACCCCGATTTGGAAACCATGATGTTAATACCTGTATTCTTTGGTTCACTCTCAGAAGTACTCGATCTCGATTATGTCGACAGTTACGGTCTCCGTTTTGACATGATTAAGGCGAACCCTGAATACATTCAAATGATCCATATTCGTGAAAAACGGGCTTATGGTTGGACCATAAACCGCCGTGCGGATATTCAAATGGCTGTGTCTTATGACGTAGATGGGATTATTACCGATGATCCACTTCTCGCTATTGAACTAGCCTATGAAAAAATCACACCTACTCTATTTCAGGATTTGATTCGACAACTCTTTACAACACGATAAAAAATGGCTATTCATTTAGCCATTTTTTTAATTCTTAAACGATATAGTTTGATGAGTTTATATGAGAAATCGATGATGAAACAAGTAGCGAATAATACACTCATTACGACCAAAATCCAAAATTGTTCGGACTGACCTGAAGTTTCATTTAAACCGAAACTTGCGTTAGTTGAATAAGTTATTTTCACACCATATAGCGCAAGCAATGAAAATATCAACTCAAAAGCTAATCGAAATTTTGCCTTCCATGTGAAAATAATACGGGGGGTAAATGTGAGCTCTCTTTTAATGTCATCTAGCATTTGTGGGACAATAAATGCTTGATCGAAATCAGCTTGATAACGTTTTATGAAATTGTTTTGTTTTTTCATATTGTGTTACCTCCCATTTCTATTCTGAGCTTTTCAAGCATACCATAATAGATCTTCGTAACGACACTCAGTGTCATCCCAGTGGTATCTGCGATTTCTTTAAATGTAAGATTGAAGACAATTTTGTAATCGAGGATTTGTTTTTCTAATGGGGAAAGTGATTGAAAAGATATGACGCCGGGGGCGGCTTGATAGCTAGGATCGGGGAATTCTGCTAATGTTTTTTCACTGTTGATATCATACTGGTTTAGTCTATTCCTACGAAAATGATCAAAAACGATGTTTTTCGTTAAGGTGACAAACCAAGGATGAAAGTTTCTAGGTTCCTCGTTACTTCTGACTGCATTATACATTTTAATGAAAGCATCCTGAGTGAGATCTTTAGCTACTTCACTGTTTTTTACGTATTGAATAACAATGTAGTAGATGAGTTTGTGGTAATGCTCGTAGATGGTATTGAAGGCTTCTTCACTGCCATGCTTCATATCCCGTATAAGTTTACTGGAAATGTGCACATTTGGTTCCCCCTATCATATAGACGTTAAAAAAGTTGTTTTTTTGCGGAAAAATGTATTTTTCTTGAATAGTTCTGCCTGAATTACTAAAAAATCGAACTTTGACATTCTCATTATAACAAATATTGTTAATTGTACATATTAATAACGTTATCATTTAATCTATAAACTGAGATTAAATTGTATTCTCAAACACAAAGGTTCTGGGTTCGTAAGCGAATAGGATGGATTATTTATTCTAATTTTTTGTAGTCAAAAAAGTGCCTCATTTTTTGAATCCATTTCGTGCCATTTAAACCGTTACAAACTTGTAAAAAGGCATTTCTATATTTGTTCACATTATGACTTTTTTTAAGTTTAAAATATAGCTATTTTTTGTGGTATTTTTAACCTCGAAAATCCCTTGTTTTTCCCCATAAAATATTGACATTTTCATCTGAAAGCCCTAAAATCAAATAATCAAGCATAATAGCGTAATAAAGCGATTTTGAGGGTTGCAAAAAATGAATGTAAGCACTATCAAAAAAAAACTATTTTTTTTTCGTTTAAAATGCTTGAAATCCTGAAAAATAAGTATATAATAATCATCAGTAAAAAAATATTAATGTACCTAGGAGCCCGAAGTTGGAAAAGAAACCTTTAATTCAATTAGTTAATCTTGTTAAAACCTATGACGGTGAAAATGTTGTAAATGGAATCAATTTGACCATTTATGAAAATGAGTTTGTCACCCTATTAGGTCCATCCGGTTGTGGGAAGACCACAACGCTTAGAATGTTGGGTGGATTCGTCACACCAGACAGCGGTGTCATTGCCATTGAAGGCAAAGACTTCGCTGAAATCCCTGCGTTTGCGAGACCGATCAACACCGTATTTCAGCGCTATGCGTTATTCCCACATTTGAATGTCATCAATAACGTTGCGTTTGGTTTACACCATAGATCGCTATCGTATTTAACCACATTCTACAAACGTCGTCTTGAAACCATCAGTCCAGATGGATCGCTCTTAAAAGACACCCGTCAATTAAGAAAGACGATTGCTGACTTCATTATTAAGGATGCAAAAGAAATGTTGGCGTTGGTAAAACTATCCGGGTACGATACCCGTAAGATTGACCAGCTTTCTGGTGGACAACAACAACGTGTCGCTTTAGCTCGTGCTTTAATCAACCGTCCAAAAATTCTATTACTCGATGAGCCTCTAGCCGCTTTAGACTTGAAGTTACGTCAAAACATGCAATATGAATTAAAGGAAATGCAACGTAACTTAGGGATTACCTTCATCTTCGTCACGCATGACCAAGAAGAAGCGATGACAATGTCTGATCGTATTGTCGTTATGCGTAATGGTAATATTGAACAACTCGGAACGCCAAAATCCATCTATAATGAACCAGTTAATCGCTATGTTGCACACTTTATCGGTGAAACCAACATATTCGATGGTGAAATAACTGGTAAACAAGAAGTTACTTTCTTAGGTTCTAAGTTCAAATACATTGGTTATGAAAACTTCCCAATTGGTTCAAAAGTCGATGTGGTCATCCGTCCAGAAGACTTTGACGTTGTCCCAGCTGAGAAAGCATCCATCGAAGGTCAAGTCACCTTCAGTCTATTCAGAGGGGTTCACAACGAACACGTTGTGCGTGCTCATGATCATGACATTATGGTTAATGATTACGAACACTTTGAAGTGGGTTCCAAGATTGGTCTTAAAGTGGACCCTTATGAAATCCATTTAATGGGTAAGGAAAATGAATAAGACGTATACCAAGTTAGCCAATCCATATCGCATATGGTTGTATATCCTGGTGTTCATACCCATGATTGGGTTAGTTGCTTTAGGATTTACAAATCTAACCTCCAGCATTAGTTTTTCAAATATTGGTTTTACCTTAGAAAACTTTGACTTGTTCGGTGAAAAATCGATTATTGTCGGTTTTCGAAACAGTCTAACCTACGCAACCATCACAACGGTTGTATCGATGTTATTCGGATACTTAACTGCGTATTTGGTCTACCGCTCTAATTTTGCTAACAAGTTTATCATTATGACGTTGGTCATTTTACCGATGTGGAGTAACTTAATTCTCCGTATCGATGCTTTATCCAATATCATGTCAGAAAATAATATTCTAACTTCACTTATTGGTTTCAGTCCATTCTCAAGTATGGCTGGTAAACCCATCGCAGTCGTAATCGGGATGGTATTTACGTATGTACCATTCATGATTTTACCGATCTACACTGCTTTAGAAAAAATTGACAACTCGCTCATTGAAGCCTCTGCTGATTTGGGTAAAACACCTTTCCAAACATTCTTATACGTTGTGCTTCCCCTTTCTATTAAAGGGGTCGTTACGGGTTCCATCATGGTATTCTTACCAACCTTCTCAGGTTTCGCGATTCCTAAGATTTTATCTAAAGGCCAAATCGTGTTTATCGGTAATATTATTGAAACCAAATTCAACTACACCATCTTCAATGATGGTGCATTATTAGCCTCTACCATATTATTGATTATCTTCGGTGCGATCTTATTGCTTAGAAGATTTGACAAAGAAGGAGAAACCTTACTATGACAAATTTCCCAAAAGCACGCATTGAAGATTATGGCTTTAAAAACCGTGAATGGTTAGCTCCATTCTTAAAATGGTTTGGTATCATCTTCTTCGTCTTAATGATGTTGATGTTATATCTACCTATCATCATTATTGCGATTCAATCGGTCAACAGTTCTGTGGTGACCACCAGATTTTCAACCTTCACGCTCAAATGGTATGCAAACATATTTAATGAACGCGAGCTCTTGAGTGCGATCAAGAATACCTTATTGGTTTCCTTCATCGCGACTACCCTCGCAACCATTTTGGGAACATTCTTTGCGATTGGAATCTTCCACTTGCCAAAAAACAAACGCAGTGGTTTGATGTTTTTAAATAACGTGCCGATTTTGAATGCCGATATCGTCACCGGGTTTTCTTTGATGATCATGTTTAGATTTGTCATGGTCCTCATCAATATGATTGCGCAACTGTTTAATCCAGATGCGTCTATTAGTATCTTTGGTTTACCGACCCTCGTTTTAGCCCACCTCTTCTTCACATTACCGTATGTGGTATTGAGTGTAGTGCCTAAACTTAAAGAGTTGGATGCGAACTTGGTAGACGCCGCTGCTGACCTCGGTTTAAAACCGATGAAAGCATTGGTCTATGTCGTAGTACCTGCCATTAAAGCAGGGATTTTCAGTGGTATGTTGTTAGCACTTACGATGAGTATCGACGACTTCGTCATCAGTTTCTTCAATACCGGTGCTGGTTTTGACAACCTCTCCATTTGGATTTATGGGGTGTTGGGTAGACGTAATCTATCCCCATCTGTCTATGCATTCTCCACCTTATTGACTTTAGTCATTATGGTCGGACTGATTGGTTCTCAATTTATCCATAAGAAAGGAAAAGCAAAGTAATGAAAAAAATAATGGTTTTGGCTTTAATGGGGATTGTCTCACTTGCGTTAGTCGCTTGTGATAACCGCCCTACCCTACGTATCTTAAACTGGGGTGAATACATCAACGATGAGGTTGTTGCACAGTTTGAAGAAGAATTCGGATACCGTGTTATCGTCGACGTAACAGATTCGAATGAATCCTTCTACTCTAAGATTAAGAGTGGCACAACTGCTTATGACATCGTCATTCCTTCCGATTATATGATCGAGAAGATGCAAGAAGAAAACATGTTAATCGAACTCGATTACAATTTACTTCCTAACCGTTCATCCGTAACTTACATGTCCGCTGTCGATCAAATCTTTGATTCGATGACTGCGACTACCCTAGAAAGAACATCTAAAACTGTTGATTATACAGAATACGCTGTTCCTTATTTCTGGGGTACATTCGGTATTATTTACAATAACCGTGTTGCAGGATTAAAAACTGCTTTAGAAACACACGGTTGGGGTGCTTACTTCGACCCATCCAAAGCCCCTGCAGGCGTAAAACGTGGTATGTATGACGTTCCACAATTCGCTTACGCAGGTGCGATGTTATATTTAGGTGAAAACGTGAACACGTTTTCAACCGAATTATTAGCACAAGCTCAAGCAGCCATCGACCAAGCAAACTTCGTTGAATGGGGCGATGACTCCTTAAAACGCAACGTTGAGGCTGGTAACTTAGATATGGCTCTTGTTTACACAGGGGATTATCTAGACCGTTTATACATCCAATTAGAAGAAGGTAAAACCTTAGCTCAAGTTCAAGCTCAATTCAACATTTATATCCCTGAAACGACTTTCGTATTCTCAGATATGATGGTGATTCCGAACACGTCTAAACACGTTGACCGTGCCCATGAATTCATCAACTTCATGTTGAAACCTGAAATGGTTGCGTTAAACGCTGAAGTGGTTGGTTATGCAGCTGGTTTAGTCGAAGCTTATGACTTAATTATTGCGAACTTATCTTCAACCGATGCATGGTACCGTAACTGGGCTTTAGCAAACCAAACTTATTACGATAAGGATGCCGTTTTAACCGTTGCACCACTAACCGCTTTAAAACCAGCAGATATCGATAGAATCAACACGATGATCGATAACGTTAGAAGCTAATTTAAGACAAAAATAAAAATGCTTAGACTGTCAAAGTCCAAGCATTTTTTTTATCAAAATAAGGATATTAAATAGGCAACACCTAAAGCAACCAGTGGAATCGCAACCACAACCCCTAATAAGATAAGTAGAATCTTGTTTCGAGATTTACGGGCTTCTTCTTTCTTCGCTTGTGCCTCTTTTAGTTTCTTTTGATTTTCAGTATTTACCAATTGAGTTTGGATATCATCTAATCGTTTAAGGAATTCACCCTTCTTCTTGATTTCAGCTTTAATGAGCGGGTGGACACCTTTCCAATAAGTACCAAATTCTCTTAGTTTCTTTAAAGGTTGATCATCAAATAAAACTGCGTTTTCGGTAAAACGAATCTTATCACTTGAATCTAAATAGACCGCATCCGGGAATAATCTGTTTATTTGGAATAGAACTTCTTTTACCATCTTAGCCACGAGTTCAGTGGATGCAGTCTCATTCATAAACGATTTCGCGGATTCGTGTTCGACTTTACATACTGGACAGACCGTGTTGGTTATAGGATTCACATTTCCACACGGGCAGGCATAGAAATGTTCATTGGATGTGTAATAGTTTTTAAGTGGGACCCCACGCGCAGTAACACCCCACCCATACTTCATGACTTCTAGATCAGATTCCAAGATTTCTTTCTTTGAAAACTCCATCGATAAGAATTCATAAGTGGTAGCACTCCATTTGGATCCATCCATAAAGATAACTTGGTCAATCTTAAACTCAATGGTTGCAGTGGATAGTAAGCAGTCCATAAAAAGTTTTTCACCACTCACTGAACCTGGTGTATGGTTATCAATTTCAATCAAACTATAATTGAGTTCACCTAAGGATTCACCGAATGGGTCATATTGGCTGAATCGTCCTTTGATAGCCACCACATTTTGATTGGATAGGTTTCTGAATCCGAAGCTGATTTTTTTACTGACTACAACATTTTGACTATCCATATCTTTATAGATAAAATAGCCAGCTAATTGTACGGGTGAGTCTTTTTGAAAAACCTCATACTTCGTAAATTTTGTTTTGGATAGTGGAATGGTTTTGGTAGGGATTTGATTAAGTATCGCCATAATAATCTCCTTCTATGTATTTTAACACTTTCATTATAACACCGTTAGTATTGAAATACCATGATATTATTAACTATTATTAAAGTGAAAAAAATCAGCATTATCTGCTGATTTTTCATACTAATTTTGTTAATAAAAATGATGTTAAAACCGCTTGGATGTGCCGTATTCCACTAAAGTATAGAGCCTGTACCAATCGCAATAAGAGTCCGTTATAAACCTAACGCAGGTTTGATGACTTTAAGGATTGCGTCCTTAATGATTTCATGACCTAAGTCAGAAGGATGTACACCATCGCCTGCCATAGCTTCCATACTGTAGCGATCTAGGTGTTGATTTAAAATCGATTGTAATGGTAAATATAGGGTGTTGAATTGTGTAGCTAGTTTTTTTACAATCTTTTGTTCTTCTAAAAGCTCCACATCCCAGCTCTTTTGATACACACCAATTGGGAAAACAAAAGGTTCAATCAATAAGATTTTGGTGTTTGGTAATAAATACTGTGTTTGCTTAATCAGATTTTCATAGAAGTCTTCATACATTCTAGGGGTTAATACTTTTTGGTCATAGTGGTAATGCCAAACTTCATTAATACCGATAAAAATCGATAAGAAATCTGGTTTTAAATCTAATGTGTCCTTCTGCCAACGTTGCATTAAATCTATGGTTCTATTCCCTGAAATGCCTCTATTTAATACTTCATGGTTGGGTAAAGCTTCTTGGATTTTGCGGACATAGCCATGGCCTAAATCCATTCCATTTTCGCGATTGCGGTTGCAATCCGTAATTGAATCGCCTTGAAATAATAGTCTCATTTGTTATCTACCTCGTGTATTAGTGTATCATGTTTTTTGACAAATGAAAAGGCTAAAGGGAGGGAGGCCTTTAGCCTATGAGAAGGTATTTTTGGTACTGCTTATTTTTGATTCACTTGGTGATAATTTTTTCGAAATGGTGAGTCCGGTTGAGCATCTTTTTCAACAATTCTTAAGAACGTTGCGAGCGGATGACGATTACCTGGGTGGATATCAAATACCACTTGGTCATTCATCGCGTGAGCAACAATGTCTTCTAATAGTTCAGCCGTTACGTCTTCGATTTCGATGAAATCACCATCGATAAAAATATTGTCTTGATCTACTTTAATAAGTCTCATATTCATACCCCCGTATGCTTTTCTACCTAATAAAACGAAAAAAAAACGGATTTTGTCCGCTTTTTTGAAAAATATTTTTATTTGTTTTTAAAACGTGCACTATAGAAAGGAATATAGGGCAAAAATAACACTAATAAGAGGGGGAATAAGACCATCGTTGAAAGTGGAATGAAGATTTCATTCAAGATGTTAGACCCTTTAACATGTTTAAAGCTCAATGAACGTTTCAAGTAACCCAGCGCTAATCCCATGCTGTTGGTCATAGTGATCATTTCGCTAACCCCTAAAACAGCTCTCGCTTTACGTATGTTGTAAGTGTCTACTAATTTTTGATAGAAAGCAGGATCGATGGTTTCTTTGTTGAAGGCATAATCCTTTGCGAATAAAACCCCTAAGGCTTCTTCTTTGGGTACACCTACAAGTTCACCAGCTAACAATTCTTGAATATCGTCTTGTGTTAACCCCGCTTTCAAAGCGAGTTTGGTATGGACGAATGAGCAAATCGTGCACCCATTAACTTCAGTGACTGCGAGCATAATGCGCTCTTTAAACTTAAAATTCATACCATTCTTTTTCTTGAAAAGTCTTAAATATAAAAATGAACGTGCTGCACGGACGATGATTGGCAGGTGTTCGAAAAATCCAAATTTGCGTTTATCTTCAAAGCTCATATTAAATTCTCCTGTGAACTACCCACCACTTAAATAGAAGTGAGGGCTTCCTATCCAAACCAGTGTACCCACCAGTGACTCAATAGGCTATCCCCGTAGTCCCTACGGTTCTTAGTTCTTTTATATCTCTAAAGCTAATTTGTACTGTCTTAATCCTTC
>NZ_JAOEGN010000021.1 GCF_025446935.1 Paracholeplasma vituli
ACAGTCTAGCTGTATTAGTATGAAACAAATCCACAGTACATTATTAGTATATTAAATTAGAAAGAAAGAGGAAAGGTTTGAATTCATCTTAAGTGCTAACTTAATACAATTTAAATCTTACATGATTGATATGAGAGTTGGTTTTATCTATAATCCAGAAAGTGGCTCTGGCAAAATTGAACAAAACGCAGACTACATCGTCAATGAGTTTAAAGCTAAAGGTCATGATATTGAGGTCTTAAAAACCAAAAAGCCTTTAGATGCGAAACGTTATGCGATTGAAAGTAATCACGATATGTTGTTAGTAGCTGGCGGCGACGGCACTTTAAACGAGGTTGTCAATGGTATTATGCCCAAGGCAGAACGGCCGAAGATTGCCTACATTCCAACTGGTACAGTCAACGATGTGGCTCACATGCTCGGGATCCCAATGAACATCAAGAAAGCCGTGAAGCTTATTTTGGAAACTGGTGTTGTCAAGAAAATGGATATTTCTAAAATCAACGATACCTATTTTACATACGCCGCAGCGACCGGAAGGTTCGCAAAAGCAAGTTACGATGTGAAACGAAAAGATAAAAAACGTTTTGGTATTCTTGCATATATTGTAAGAGGCATCACGGATTTGTTATTTGACTATAAAATGCCACTACGTATCACATACGATGGTGGTGCAATTGATCATACCTTCACTTTACTCCTATTTTTAAACGGCCCACGTGTCGGGGGTAGAAATTTATACCTTATGAAAAAGTCTAAACTCAACGATGGGAAAATTGAAGCCAGGCTATTCGAAAGACAACGTTTTTGGGCTTTGATAAAGGTACTCACATTCTTTGCGATTGGTGGCCTGGTCATGCGCGGTGGACACCGATTGTCTTCATCATTCTATGAAATCGAAACCTTAGATCCTAGATCCAATATTGATTGGAACACTGACGGTGAAAAGACCGAAAAGAACAGTGTTCGAATTCAAGTATTCCAAGAAGCGATTGAAATCTTTGTTTCAAAACGTGCTGCAAAATATGTATTTTGATAAGCTACCGGAAGGTGGCTTTTATTTTTCTAAACCAAAGTTGGATAGTTAATGAAAAAAATCGCAAAATGATTGAAAGTTCATAGAGGTGATGGTATACTTTGAAAGTACCGACCGACCGTTCGGTCGGATTTTATGGAGGAATCATATTTATGAGCGGTTATAGTGTTAAAAAACCAATTACAGTGATTATGGGTGTACTCATCATCATCGTTCTTGGGATCTTTTCAATTACCAAATTACCCTTAACGTTATTTCCTGAAATTGAGTTACCGTTTGTCGTAACCATTACAGAGTTTCAAGGGGCTTCACCAGAAACAGTAGAACAAGAAGTCTCCAGTAAAATCGAGGCTTCTGTCGCAACGATTGCGAACTTCAGAGAAGTTTCATCGATGTCAAATGAACATTTTGCAGTCTCCATTGTCACCTTTGGAGATGGAACGAATATGGATTCTGTTGTCATCGAACTACGTGAACTTCTAAACAACATTGCCTTAGCTTCTGGCGTAGGTAATACCCGTATTCTAAGAATCAGTCCAGATATGTTACCGGTACTTACGGTCACACTATTTAAAGACTATTCAGAAACCTTAACCGATGAAGAAATTCTCATTCGTAATACTGAATGGATTCAACGGGATTTATTACTTGATCTACAAAGTATTCCCGGAGTCGCGGACGTATCTTTATCTGGACAAGCTGATGTTGTTCTTCAAGTTAATCTAGATACAACCAAACTAACTACCTATGGATTAGACCATGAAACGGTTCTTGAAATCATTGAAGAACAAAACGAAGGTGGTCTGATTGGTGTCGCGTTAGACTCAGGCGAATTACGCATGCTTTACTTAGGTGATAAGATTGATCTGTTGTCAGACCTTGAAAATCTACCTGTTCATTTTGATGGTACAAATATCATCAAACTAAGTGATATCACGGTTGCAGAGGGTATTAAGTTTATCAATGCGAATACAGATACCTATTCAAAAATCAATAATGTCCAAGGAATTCAAATTTCATTTACCAAGCAATCCAATTACGGCATTACGGAAGTATCTAATAATATTACAAAACGTTTAAACACGATTATGGAACAAGAAGGTGAAACGGCTCACTATGAGGTTTTATTAGACCAAGGTGAGTACATTACACAATCGATTGGTTCTGTATTAAGTAACTTAATTGTGGGTGGTTTATTAGCCGTGATTATTTTGTTCATATTCCTTAAAAACATCAAACCAACCTTAATTGTAGGTTTAGCAATTCCAACTTCTGTTATTGGCGCCTTCATGTTAATGTACTTCACGGGTGTGACATTAAACCTCATTTCAATGGGTGGATTGGCGTTAGGGATTGGGATGCTTGTCGATAACGCAGTCGTCGTTATTGAGAACATTTACCGTATGATTTCAGAAGGTAAATCCAAAAAAGAGGCAGCCATACAAGGGGCTAAGGAAGTTGCGGGTGCGATTACATCCTCAACCATCACAACGGTTGCTGTATTCTTACCAATCGTCTTCATTGAAGGTATGATTGCGGATGTGTTCATGTCGATGGCACTTACGATTGCGTATTCATTAGGTGCATCGCTTTTCATCGCCTTAACACTCGTTCCGATGATGGCTTCTCGTATGTTAGATGACCATAAACCTCAGGTCGATGGCAAATGGGTAACTCGTATGAAAACCATTTATGAACGTTCTGTGCTTTACACATTGAGCCATAAAGCATTAACTTTAGTAACAGTATTAGTATTATTGGTAGGCTCCATTTGGATTGTCGCTTCTAAAGGATTTATTTTATTACCCACTTCTGATGAAGGGGTCATTAACGTCTCCATTACAACCACCTCACAATCGTTATTCCAATCGAAAGCCGCTTTTACCGATGCACTTACAACTGAGCTCTTAGAGTTTAAGGATGTAGATTCGGTCGCGGCGAATATTGGTGGCGGTTCAAGCTTTGGTGGATTCGCGATGCTTGCTGGTAACAGTGGCTCGAACATCGAATTGACGATTAATTTAAAAGATAATCGTTCGAAATCTACAAAACAAAATGAAGAACTTGTTAAGGCTTTACTCGCGGATTTTGATTTTTCAAATATACCTAACTTTGAGGCTTCGAATATTGTAGAAGCGACTGTGTCTGCACAAAATTCAACCGGCGCATTAGGTGGCGCATCCGGGATTTCCATTAAAGTTTCTGGATACGATCTACAAACACTTGAAGCGATTGCGAATGATATCACCGCGATATTAGAAAATACTGAGGGTGTAGTCAAACCAGATAATGGCATTTCTCAAGGTGCAGACAACTTAAAGATTACAATTAACAAAGACAACGCGATGGTATTAGGCTTAACTGCGAGCGATGTAAATGCGAATATCGCCTATTTATATCAAAACCTAACCGGTTTAGGTCAAACAGAGACCTTAGCACTTACCATTGAAGGGGTCACTTACGATATCAGTTTACCGAATGACGCAGTATCGGGTGGGCTATCCTTTGCCCTATTTGGAGACTATCAAAACTTCTTAGCTGGGGTGAGATTATTCTCAGATGCAGATAGAGCGATGATTGACCGATTTATCAATACGTCGGGTATGGGCATCTATACGATCGACCCAAGCGGTTTAGCGACAGGCGGTTTCATCAAGTTTGTATTAAATCCGTACCTACGTGTAGTTGGCGGGGAAATCGTATACAACCCAGACTTGATGAGCGCAGACCCAATGCTTTCAACCAGAGCATTATCTCCTTTATTTACAGACCAACCAAACTCCGTAACAACCATTGATTATGTCACAGGCTTTAAAACCATCAATACCGATGGGTCAAACCGTTTTGTGACCGTAACCGCTGAGATTGCGGATGGTAAAAACGTTACGATTGTTTCACAAGAAGCCACCAACAAAGTCAATGCGTATTTAGACTCAGCCGAATTCAAACAATACGGTAATGGTTATTATGTGTCTTTTGAAGGAGAATCGGAAGAGATTTTACAAGCTGTTTCAGATTTAGCACTGGCTGCGATTGTCGCTATTCTATTGGTTTACATGGTCATGGCAATTCAGTTCCAATCCTTAATCTACCCATTCATTATCATTTTCACCATTCCACTTGCCTTTACAGGCGGTATGTTAGCCCTATTGTTTACAAATTCCTATCTAAGTTTGGTCTCCATTATGGGGCTCGTTATTCTTGTTGGGATTGTGGTTAATAACGGGATTGTCTTAGTCGATTATATCAATCAACTTAGACAGGAAGGCATGACGATTAAGGATGCGATTGTATTAGCGGGTAAGACCCGTCTAAGACCAATCTTAATGACGTCCTTGACTACCATCCTAGGTTTAGCATCCCTAGCACTTGGTTTTGGTGAAGGTTCAGAATTATTACAACCGATGGCGATTACGACCATTGGTGGATTAATCTATTCAACCATTCTGACTTTAGTCGTTATTCCTACAATTTATGCCTTACTCAACCGTAAAACCATGAAAAAAGAGGCTCAAAACGATGTCGCAAACCAAGGATAGAATCATTCGCGTTCTGGTTGAACACATCAAACAAGGCAATAACCTTAATGAGTTATCCTTGTCTAAGATTGCTCAGGAAGCTGAAATTGGTAAAAGTACGGTGTATGAACATTTTAAAAGTAAGGAAGACATGATTTCAAGTACGTATGCATACCTACTAAATCAGTATAAAACCATTCTTTTAGAACCTATTGAAATGAAAGACTTTAAAGCGTCCTTTAAAGCACAAATTTTAAGGATCCTATTTGTCATGCGCGATGCGAAAAACATCATGGATGCGATTATGGATATTCAATTAGATGGTATACCGTCATTAAAACAAGAACATCAAGCGTTGATGGAAAACATTCAAACTGAAATGAATGCCCGTTTCATCGAAATTATGAAACTCGGCGTTCATTCTAAAGAATTTAACCCATCTTCAATGAATCCTTATGCGAAATACATCATTCAATCTCTAATCTCAGGCCTGTTACTATCCTACCTTAAAGAGGATATGGGGTTAACGGAAGATGGCATTACAGATTTGATATATAATCAAGTATTAAAAGCACTAAATTAATGAAAATAGACATTAGCGGATTTACATCCCATAATGTCTTTTTTTCGATATATCCCTTTGTTAAGCGATTAATTAAACCACCTATAGCTGAAAGTGTTATGAAAACATTTTCAAAAAGCGAGAAAACGTTTCCGCGTTTACTAGTCTTGATTTTGGTACAATCATTTGAGACAATGAAGGTACAAAACACGAAAGGAAACTTAATATTATGGAAAAAGACATCCAACAAACCTGTACACAGGTGGGTAGTCTTGTCCAAAACGCTCAGTTAGCACTTGAGGCTTTTTATGACTATACTCAAGAGCAAATTGATCACATCATCGCGAAAGTTTCAGTGGCTGCTTTAGAAGCACATGGTAAGCTCGCAATGATGGCTGTTCAAGAAACCAAAAGAGGCGTTTTTGAAGATAAGGCTACGAAGAACTTATTCGCAGTGGAGTACGTGGTGAACCACATCAGACACCTAAAAACAGTCGGTGTCATCAGTGAGGATGAAGTAAGTGGGATTACTCAAATTGCAGACCCAGTCGGCGTGATTTGTGGCATCATTCCAGTCACTAACCCAACTTCAACCACCATCTTTAAAAGTATCATCGCTCTAAAAACCAGAAACCCAATTATTTTTGCTTTTCATCCAAATGCTCAAAACTGCTCAGCCGAAGCGGCCCGTATTGTCAAAGAAGCTGCCATCGCTGCGGGTGCACCGGAATATGCCATTCAATGGATTGAAACCCCATCGATGGACAACACTTTGGAATTAATGAAGCATGACGGCACCAGCCTTATTCTCGCGACCGGTGGAAACGCCATGGTGAAAACCGCCTATTCTTGTGGGAAACCTGCACTCGGGGTTGGTGCTGGAAACGTGCCAGCTTATATTCATAAATCCGCGAATGTTAGACAAGCAGTAAATGATATTGTGATGTCTAAAGCGTTTGATAACGGGATGGTTTGTGCCTCAGAACAAGGCTGCTTTATCGATATAGTTATTTACGATGAAGCCATCGATTTATTTAAGCAATTTGGTGTGTACTTTTTAAATGACACGGAAAAATTGAAACTGATGAAACTCGCCTTTGGTGTGGATCAGAAAGAAGATTATCCAAAGGCTAAACTAAACCCTAATATTGTTGGTCAATCGGCCCTATCCTTAGCCGAACAGGTAGGTATCAAAGTACCTTCTAATACCGTAATCTTAGGTGTTCATTGTGAAGAGGTTGGTATCGAAGAACCTTTTAGCAAAGAAAAACTCTCTCCAATACTCGCGTTTTACACTGTAGAAAATGATTCAGAAGGCATCGACAAAGCGAAACGTATGGTAGAATTTGATGGCTTAGGTCACAGTGCATGTATTCATGCCAATGACACCGAAGTCGTCAAACGTTTTGGTACTGTAATCAAGGCGATTCGGATCATCCATAATTCACCGACTACATTTGGGGGTATTGGACAAGTCTATAACCAATTCATTCCATCCTTAACTTTAGGCTGTGGTTCATATGGCCGTAATAGCGTTGGTGATAATGTCAGCGCAAATCATCTCCTCAACATTAAGAAGATAGGACGCAGGAAAAATAATATGCAATGGTTTAAGATTCCATCGAAAATCTATTTTGAAAGGGATGCGATTGAATATCTTAGACAGATGCATGACGTATCCAAAGTATTCATTGTAACAGACCGTGTCATGGTCGATTTGGGCTATGTTCAAAAGGTTACTGACCAATTAAACTTAAGACGTAATAAAGTCCAGGTTCAACTCTTCTGTGATGTTGAACCAGACCCATCGATTGATACCGTTAAGAAGGGGTATCAAATCATGAAAAGCTTTGAGCCGGATACGATTATCGCGATCGGTGGCGGTTCTCCGATGGACGCTGCGAAAGCGATGTGGCTTTTTTATGAACACCCAGATGTGAATTTTGATGATCTCAAACAGAAGTTTATGGATATCCGTAAACGTGCCTTTAGATACCCAGAATTAGGTAAGAAGAGTAGCTTAGTTTGCATTCCAACAACTTCAGGTACCGGTAGTGAAGTAACGCCATTCGCAGTCATTACTGATAAGAAAGACAATAAAAAATATCCACTTGCAGACTACTCTTTAACACCAACTGTTGCGATTGTGGACCCTGCATTAGTACTCACACAACCTAAGACAGTAACAGCTGATACTGGAATGGATGTGCTCACTCACGCGATTGAAGCTTACGTTTCCACACTGGCTAATGATTACACGGACGCCCTCGCTTTAAGCGCGATAGATATGGTATTCAAATACTTAAAACGTGCTTGGGATAACGGATCAGATTTTGAAGCGAGAGAAAAAATGCATAATGCATCCACTATGGCGGGGATGGCATTTGGTAATGCCTTCTTAGGTATCTCCCATTCGATGGCACACAAAATCGGTGGATTATTCCATGTCCCTCATGGCAGATTAAATGCCATACTCTTACCTGAAGTCATTCGTTACAATGGACAAAAACCATCTAAACTATCGACTTGGCCAAAATACAATTATTACCAAGCCGATGAGAAGTATCAAAAGATTGCGAGAATGTTAGGTTTGAAAGCAGAAACACCTTTAGAAGGTGTAGAATCATTGGCTCAAGCTGTTTATAACTTAGGCGAAAGTTTAGGTATTGAAATGAACCTAAGAGCTCAAAAGGTGAACGAAAAAGCATTTATGGCGAATGTTGAAAAACTAGCCTATGCTGCGTATGAGGACCAATGTACACCTGCGAACCCAAGACTCGCACTTGTCGAAGATATGAAGCAAATAATGATAAAGGTTTTTAAGTAAAAAAAGAGGATTTGGTCATCATGGACCAAATCCTTTTCTCTATATTTTCTTCGTATAACAACGTCTGCGTTTGTGGTTGATGTAATCGAAATCTTTCCACTGAGCTTGAATGGCAATATTGTTTTCCAGTTCAGGACCAGTTTCTGCGAACTTGATTCCTTGTTTCATGGCCTTCTTAATACCGTCTTCTAACATTAAGGCTGGTAGACCTTTACCTTGATGCTTAGGATCAACGGCGATAAAGTATAAATCAACCACGTCGTGTTTCTTTAAAGCCTTAAGGATTCTTAGGAAACCAAAAGGGAACAAACGACCTTGACTCTTCTTATTAGCGAGTGCCAAAGAAGGCATCATTAAGCCAAATCCTGCAACACTATCTTCACTATCTAAGACAAACCATAGGTAATCGAGTTTAACAATCGATATCATTTGCTTAATGTAATAATCCATTACTTTGTCACTGATTGGATAGAAGCCATAGAGTTCATTAAAAGCGACATTATACATCTTGAATGCGGGATAGATATACTTCATCACTTCTTTACGTTTTTTAAGTGTAAGAAGTTTAAAACCATAGCGTTTACGGATGATTTCGGACACTTTAGTTATCTTCTCAGGAATGGAAGTCAGCATAATACGCTTTTCAATCCAATCGACATCTTTAACAAAACCTAAGGCTTCTAAATGCTTATGGTAATAGGGTGGATTCCAAATCGTGATGAACATGTTAAGGTAATCAAACCCTTCTACAAGCATCCCCATACGGTCTAAATCAGTAAACCCAATCGGACCAATTAAAGTATCCATTCCTTTTAAACGGTTCCACTCGGTTACAGCCTCAATGAGGGCTTTGGTAACCTCAATATCATCAATCATATCGATCCTTGAGAAACGGCCCGTTTTAGTTTGTTTGGCTTCATTCCAGGCATGATTGATAATACCTGCGATTCGCCCTACTATTTTTCCATCTTTATAGGCTAAAAAGCATTGAGAATCACAATACTCATGGGCAGGGTTTTTCTTATAATCAAATACACGCATTTCATCAATCGATAAAGCTGGGACAAAGTTAGGCTCGTGTTTGAATAATCTATTCGGAAACGATGTGAATCGTCTTAAATCGCTTTTGGTTTGAACTTTCTTAATCGTAATCATAGAAACCCTCACATTTTAGTTTCATTGTAGCATACTTCAAAATAAAGGCATATAGAAATCTTTTTATTCATGGTAATTAAGGAGGGCTCATTATCGATATATCGATAGGTAATAAATCTTTCACTCCTAAAGGCTAAAATAGACTCAAATCGGTCTTTCATTTATGGTAGAATAGTAAATAAGTTATGACCTACTTAGAGAATTTGAACCATTCGTCTCTTTCGCAAGTAGCTATTCTAGGAGGATATCGTATGAAGAAACTGTTCAGTAATTCCAAATTTTTAGGCTTACTGATTACCGCATCCAACGCATTGGTTACCATCTTGATGGCAATCCTGTTGGCGCTAAACCTAAAAGCCCCATTCGAGACAAATGATTTTTGGGCATTGTCACGACATATTTCAGATGGAGAGACCTTAAATATTTTCGCCTTCGCTGTGGTCATTCTATTTTATATATCCTTAATCCCTCAAATCATTTCTATTATTCAGATTTTTAGATCCAAACAACAAGCTATGGTAGCCTCTGTACTATCCTTATTGGTCATCATCGTCACACTCGTTGTGTTCCAAGTCATCAATAATCTCTTATCTATTGGATCGTTGGTATTGTTGGTAGTTGAAACCATCTTTATGTTGGTTTCAACAGTGTTCTTGATTTTAAGAAAGAAGCACATCCATAAAGTTGAAGTGTCTGAAACTACTGAACTAAGTGATAAAAAAGTAGATTTTGGTGTTCTTGTCGTAGATATCCTATCGATTTTGGTATTCCTAACACTTTTTGGTATCCCAATGTATTCTCGGTTTGATTCGGCCCCAGCCTACCACGCCATATTAATTAGAGCGTTATTCGGGGGTGACACCAATATCGATGTCATCATCGGATTCCTCGCTTATTTCTCCATATTACTTGGATTATTACTCTATTTCGCCCAAGTCATTTCTTATTACTTCTTTGACCGCTCCCATTTTATACAAAAATCAAAGACATTTATATATGCAGTTTTCACAACCACGTTTCTATTTTTCCTAGTAGGTTTAGGTCTTACCGTATATTACACTTTAAATCAAGTGAACACATCTAGTTACGCATTGATACCTGTTCTAGGGATGGTTCTTATTAATTTCATCTTCGCGATATTGAAAGGTAAGTTTCATATCGACCATCCACTCGAACCCAAACCGATTAAGATCCGTTATGTAAAAAGCGAACCCCTATTATACTTATTATTAATTACAGCGATTACGGCTGCTTTGTTATTTGTTCCAATTGTCGTGATGAAAGTTACTTTCGGTAGTTTTGAGTATAATGTCAACCTCACAGGAATAAAAATCCTCACAGATTACGCAAGCCTAGATCCGGGGTATCGATTGGTAGCCTTCGTTTTAGTGGTCATGTTGTTAGCCAGCGGTTTTAGTTTGGTGGTTGTCATCACCAGTTATCTATCAAATGATAAATCATTTAATTCTTTATTGAAAACAGCTGTGGGTATCAATATGTTTTTCATCTTTATCATTTCTGTATCGGGTTATTATTTCCAAATTGGTCAAGAAATCAATACCGCAGTCATCCATGAAATCTTTACGTTCTATGGCATTACCTTACCTGAAGGTATGGAATATCAATACAGTATTGGTACTGATGCCATCTATGCACTCATTTTTGCGACTTTAGTACTTATTATCATGTTTGTTAGAAAATCCTTTAACCATGTACCACTTGAAGTCCAATCGATTTCATCCGAATCGGAATCAGATTCCCAATCGAATGGTAGCAGTGTGGTTGAAGGTGAATCATTAGATAATGAGTATCAACCCTTTGACCCATGTCCAGCTTTTACGGATTTAGATATTCGTATCGATCACTTCAAAGCAGATTTAGCATTAAGAGAAACTTATCGAACTAATAATACCTCTTTAAATCAACTGGTCCACTTTGTTGTAGAATACGCAAAAAACTCGAGACTTCACTTGTCCTATACCCCAGAAGATATCGCAACCTTCGTAGCCGGGATGGGTGCTGCGAAACTATCGATTCTACAAGGGATGTCAGGAACAGGTAAAACCAGCTTACCGAAAATCTTCGCAGAAGCAGTATTTGGTAACTGTGAAATCATCGAAGTAGAGTCTTCTTGGAAAGATAAGAACGAACTTTTAGGTTACTATAACGAGTTCTCGATGAAATATACCCCTAAGAAGTTTACACTCGCACTCTATAAAGCCGCACTCAATAAAGACATATTTACCTTTATCCTATTAGATGAAATGAACCTATCGAGAATTGAATACTATTTCTCTGACTTCTTATCGTTAATGGAACACGAACCGCACTTAAGAGAAATCAAACTCATCAACATCCAACTAGCTCGTAAAGAAGGAGAGGAGATGATCAATTATGAAGCGCTTGAACAAGGCAACACTTTAAAAGTGCCTGAAAACGTTTGGTTTATCGGTACTGCGAACCGCGATGAATCCACATTCGTGATTTCAGATAAAGTCTATGACCGTGCGCATACGATGAACTTTACGAAACGCGCCCCTAAAGTACGTAATTATACTGACCCAATCGATAAACAATATTACGATTTTAGAACCATTCAAAACCTCTTTGATGAAGCGAAAGCATCCGGTAATTTTGATGCTGAAAACAGCGAACTCATCAAAGCCGTTGAAATCTTATTAGCGCCATTAAACATCTCATTTGGTAACCGAATTTTAAAACAAATTGAAGATTTCGTGAACATTTATAAAGCGTGTTTTAAAGATGAAGACGTTGAAGCCGAAGCGATTGAAAAAATCCTTTTAAGCAAGGTTGTTTCGAAACTTGAAACCAAAACCATCGATGACAAAGAATCGTTAGTAGACGCATTTATAAAACTCAAACTCAACCACTGTGCAGCCTTTGTCAGACGTTTGGATAACGACTAATATGACCAAAGCACCAGACAGATATCAAATCGAAGCCACCAAGCGCTTCGCTTTGTTGTTAAAGGGCATTGAGTCCTTCATCCTAAAACACCCAACGCTCACCTATATCGAGTTTGATTATTATGTCGTCCACGATGTCACCTTATTTTCGGTAGAACCTGAATTTGATTTTAACGCTTTAAGACATACCATTGATTCAATCCGAAAAACACTGCCTGCAGTCAAACGTATATTCACCAAACCCATCATCGTATTGAAAGATACCGATGATGTTTTGCCTGTTGAAAATGCTAGGATCATCAATCAAAACACGTTATTACACTTAGCCAATCACTCACAACATGTCGCGAACTTAACCGCTCGAGGGGTTAAACCGAGAAAGCTTTTAACCCGTATTTACGAGGATGATTACGCAATTTATGAGAACATCGTGTTCTGTAACTATATCGATGAAATCATGCATCTAGCGAATAAAAACAGACGTATCCTCAATAATCTTCTATACGCGAGTGATATCATGCGTTTTAACCTCTTAGAGAAGGTTAATCACCTGAATTACTTTCTCGCCTTAGGTAAGCTTCATACGGGGTATATCCGTGATTTTAGCCAGTATTTTACAGTATCTAAGCAGCTCTTGAATGACCTTTCAACCATTCAAAGAACGATTCAACCCCGTTTGAGTAAAGCCGTCTATAAGAAGAACAATCAAAGAAATAAAAACCTTCCGCTTAAAAAGACCAATATCTTCTTAAGTCAGAAGGATTATCGTCAAGTCTATAAAACGTATAAGAGCTTATTAAGTAACGCCGTAATTCCAACCAGTGATGTACTCGATATCGATATGGATTGGGTTCGAAAGACGTATATGCGTTACATTCAAATGCTTTCGCTATTTTCAGCGAGTCATTTTAACTTTGAAATGGATTCCAAAGCGAAGTTAAATCTCAATGATTTGAGTATTAATCTCACATTTAAAGATTGGAAACTATCCATCCAAAACCTAGAAGATAACGCCATGTTGTTGTACTTTAAGAAGGATACCTATTACCGAATTATGGTCGTTGGTCACGATTACGATGAATCAAGAATTAAAGAGCATAAAATCAAGAGACGTCTTCATGAAGTGATTAAAGTCAATCCATTTGAAGAAGACTATTTTAACCGTGAAGATATTTATATTAGTATGGATGATATTGATTCATTTAGAAGACTTCAACAAGTCATCCTTAAAGGTATGATTTATTCAGACACAGAAAGAACAGTTTGTCCATTTTGCGGGGGTACACTATCTCCTATTGATGGAGGTCACCAATGTGGCGAATGCATGCTTATGATTAAAGAAGCGCAGTGTAGTGAAACGAAACAATTCTTCTTTTACACGGATATCCCAGTCCACAAACGTTATATTATGGATGCTAAACATAAGCAATTAGAGGACTACTGGTATTATGAGAAACAAGTTGAGTCTCTGATGTACTTCAAGAACATTACTAAGATTAATCAGGATACCCAAATTATCTGTCCACAGTGCCATCAAGTTCACCCTAAGGAGATAACTCTAAAGGACGTATTATGATAATCAAACAGATTACTATAAATCCTCACATTTTCACAAAACTGAATTGAATCACAACCTAAATTGTGCTATGATAATGACGCGTGCCGAAGTAGCTCAGTTGGTAGAGCAGCTGTCTCGTAATCAGCAGGTCGTAGGTTCGATTCCTATCTTCGGCACCACTTTTATACATATATTTTTCAACATAAATCGCACAACAAAGCCATTAAATCGATTGATAACAATCGATTTTTTGTTTGTGAAAACGCATATTTTAGCTATAAAATAACAAGGTACCCCATTTTTTCCCTAGAAGTACTGGGGTCTAGCTCAGTTTGATGGTACCGATGATGATTAAACAACAGTTATTTTTAAAGGTCTTTTGATTATATTACTAAACTATCTAATAATCAGTGGTGCGGAAATATAGTTTCGCCTATTGGCACCAATAGATCATGAAAACATGAACTTCTAGGGAAAAAATAAACAAGATGAAATTTATCACACCCATGAACTTCTATGGTCTCTACCCAAAATCAAACCGGAGTTAGTGGCGTCAGTTGCGTTGTTACAAATTTTTATAATTTGGAAATATTTTATTTATGATATAATTACATTAAGTTAGACATTACAGAGGTGGCAAATGAAAGCAGAAGCACAAGGTTTTAGTTATTTGAAAAGGGATAGACGATACGATATTCCTTTTTTTCAAAGAGGTTATGTATGGAATCAAGATAACTGGGAGGAGTTTTACGATTCAATTATCGAAAGCATTCGCGCAAGTAAAACTGCATTTCTAGGTTCAATAATAATTAAAGATAGTGGAAGAAAAGAATGGGACAAATCTATCTATAGTATTATAGATGGTCAACAGAGGTTAACTACTATTAGTCTATTTATTAAGGCATTTTTTGATGAAAAAATCCAGGTTGGGGACACGTTTTATCAGGAGTACTTGAGTACACTTTTTATTCATGAAAGTCGATCAAGTCCAAATAAACAACTTAAAATTCATCATTCTAAGCTAGATAAAGATGAATTCGAAAAATGCATTAATTCCCATTACACGGATAATTACTTAACTAGTAATAATACATCGAAAATCTTCTTATGTTATAAGTATTTTAGAGAAAGATTAAAAAGTTTAGATGCAAAGTCCTCTTCAATGATAATGGAATTAATTTTAGATACTGAGAGTGAGTTATACAAAACATTTGTAGTTATCGAAATTGATTCCAAAGAAAATGAACAAAAAATATTTGATACAGTAAATTCAAGTGGTGTAAAACTAACTTCAGCTGATATCATTAAAAATGCAATATTTGAAAAAATGATGTCAGATTCAAATAAGCAACAAGAAGTAATAGATTTTTATAACGAAACTTGGGCTGCAACGTTCATAAAAGACAGCTTAACTGTGAAATACTGGGAAAGAGAAACAATTTCCGGAAGAATTAAAAGGGAAAGAATAGAAGTCCTACTGCACTCTGTCGCTGTAATCAAACAGATTTATGATCCTCAGTTACATAAAATAGAAGATCTTCCTGACCAATATAAAGAATATATTAGCAAAAAGGATTATCATAATTTATTGAATTTGGTCAAAGACATCTGTAATTTTGCTAAACTATATAGAGATAAGTTTGTTGATTTTGATGACGATCTGGGACATGCATTCTCACTCGAACAAAGAGAGGAAGTATTTCATAGAATTTTAGACAGTTTTGATACATCAACTTTTGATCCTTACATATTATATTTATATTATGAACATCAGCACAAGAAAATTAGTGATACTGAATTAAATACATTACTGCGAAAACTTGAAAAATATGTTGCCAGAACACTAATTTGTGGAAGCGATAATAAGAAAAATTTCAACAAGAATAACTCCGATTTAATCAATCCTAATTCTGGAACTACATTGGATTCACTCTTACAAAGGAGCGATATCAACGATATTGAATTCAAAAATTCATTGAAAAATATTAAGAATAACCAGTACGGTAGAATACTGCTTTATATGATTGAACTAAACAGGTTAAAAAACGGTCAAGGAATGGCTGGTACCAGCACTATTCAATTTACATTTAGTCTTGAGCATATAATGCCACAGTCATATTTAACAAATTGGAATTTATCAGTAATACCATTGGATAGAAGGGATCAAAATGGAGATTTGCTTTCGGAAGAGTTACTTAATGAATATCGACAGAAAGCAATTTATGAAATTGGAAATATGACACTTCTAAAACAAAAACTCAATTCAACCATTAGCAATGAATCGTTTGAAATTAAGAAAAAGGGCAAAGGGAAAAAACCTGGAATTAATGCATATCCTCAACTATCCATTTGTACAGAAATTACATCTGAAATAGATTGGAATGAAGATAAAATAGAAAGAAGAACTAACGAACTTGCTAGTGAAATTTTAACATTCTGGTAAAAATCTGCTGCATAAATAAGTAAGGAAACTCTGAATAAGTGAAAATAATAAAAAGGAGATTACTTTTATACTATGGAAAAAATAGATTTTGATTCTGAATTTAGAGGACTTAAAAAGAGTTTTGTGCTCTTTATTCTTTCAAATATTGCACTAATTATTAGTTCTTTTGTAATTTTTTACGAAGAACTATCGTATGGCTATGGTGAATTAGAACAAACACTAGTATTTATTTTCCTGTCAATAGGAATTTTCTTCTTTGCGAGTTCACTCGTTTTAGGTATAGTAACGTTCATTTTACATTTTTCAATGACGCGTGCATTTTTAATTACTGGTTTAATTTCATTATTAGTCTCATTGATAGGATGCTTTTTCTATGGTTTTGCGGGTTACATTGCCAATGAGCAATATAATCAATATGGTGCAAATGCAATGTTTTTCATTCCCATAACTTTATTATTAGAATTGGTAGTTTTTAGTTTCTACGTAAAAATCAACAAAGAATTACGTGACAAAATTAGAAAATAGATAATCCCCATACATATCTTTGTACACATAGTAATGCAGGCAAACCTGCAAATAAATGGCATATTGCCAAAAGGGGATACTTATGAATAGTATTGAAATAATAGTACCGAGAAATTTGATTAAGAAGTTCTACCCACACCCGGAACCATATGGTGATGGATACTATGTTGTTGATTTAGTCAATGGCATGTATACTGATGTTTTCTATAAAGAAGAAAGAGATTTTGTTACTATCACAAATGATAAAAAACTGATCTCATAATTTAAACGAATCAGTCGAAGCAAAGAGTATATTTTTACAGGAACGGTGTTTTTGTATTCCGTGAAAAATCACTGAGGGTGATAATGATCTATTGGAAGAATGGTCAAAAATAAAACCAAATAATATTGAACACTCACCGATATATAAATACCTTATCCCTAAAGAGTTTTTGCTCTATTTTTACTGGATTGATGTTGGAAAATAATCATTGAAAACAATAGAATCAAAATCTCTGTTTATGAAAATGATCTAATTGGATTAAGCGACATTAATATTGCTATGGACTTGATAGGTTAAATCAGTTATTGGATTTAAATAAGTCAAATTTATATAAAATATTCTTAGAGGTCGCTCGTTCTCTCGGCCTTTTCGGCACCACTTTTATACATATATTTTGCCATATAAATGGCTTAAATAAGCCGAAAAGCCGATTAAAAATAATCGATTTTTTTATTAAATAATAAAAGAAATTTAACTCAAAAAATCGTCAGACCCGTTTTTTCCCTAGAAGTACTGGGGTCTAGTCATTTTTTACTTAAAATAATAATGATGGATTTTTTGATTAAAAATACACGTTTGGCTTAATAAAGATCACAAAATGATAAAAAGATGTAGGTGACTCACGAAACCTCTACTGACACCAGAAACCTAAAAACCATGAACTTCTAGGGTGAAAAGGGGTGAGTTGAATTTTCGTCGCACCCATGGAATTCTATGTTTGCAGAACTCAAAATTTCAGCAAGATTTGAGTGGCAGAAAGTTAATAAGTGTATTTTAAATTAATATCAAATCTCATGAGTATCTAACACCATTGTAAGGAAAAACCATGATGAAATAAATTTATAGCTTTTCTATGATAAAATAATAGTTAATCAACCTATTTCGGAGGACCACCATGAAAAAATGGATTTATCTCTTACTTCTCGTTGCACCTGTGCTCATATTATCATCGTGTACAGAAAGCCTGAAACCCGATGGGGGTAGAGCCCCAGTCTACCAGGGGATGATCATCTCATCATCAAATATCAATCAAACAAGCAATTTTAACCATGCCATTTTGACCTCTCTTATATCAAATGATGGTGATCAGATGAGCATAGATGATGAGATCAAGGATGACATTGATGTGATTGATTCAGGCGAGGTCGAGTATTTCGCTGTCAGGAACCAGGACGTCCTCATCACGGTTAAGCTTGTCAACCCAGACAGCCAGGTCATCCTACGCTTCACATTAAACGGTGTAACCTACCAATCGTTTCAATTTCAAGAAGGCTCTGACTCAGAAAACCTAATCCTCAAAGTCAATGCTGGAGATGTATCTGGCGTTAAGGAGTTTACGATCGATGAGATTAAATACATCGAGAACGTGACCAATGAGACTAGGGATGCTGTGTTCGAAGGTGATCGCACAGTGAAACTTGGTGTCACCTATGGAAGTGTCCCTACAGCAACCATCATCAACTCCGATATCAATGCGACATCAATCACTCTAAATATCACCATAACGGACGAGAGTGATCTTATCGATAAAGCGGGGAACACAATAAAAGCGTATCTCTACAATGGTTCCGAAATTATAGATACAAAAGATTTGGTTTTGGGATCCAATCTGGTCAGATTTGAGAAGTTACCTTTCGATTCAGAATATGAATATGCCATTGCAACTGTCTATGACAGTTTGGATGGATTGGGTAATCGAGTCGGTATTCTTCACCGAGAATTAGTTCGAACAAAAGAGATTATCACTATATATTCTATAAGTTCAACTCAATCATCCATTTTTTATGATTTAAATATCAATGATATGGATCAAGTAGGTGCAGTGTCAGCGATAGAACTCTACAGAGGTGAAACCTTAATAGAAGCACTCACTGATTTAAGTGTGAGAGAATTCACTGGATTATTATCGAATAACGAATACACGATAAAAGTAACCTATACCTATGACCTGAATGATGGAGCAGGTTCGCAAGCACTTGTTATTTCACAAGCAACAACCACAATGACCAAAGCGACGCCAACAGTCGTTATTGACAATGTCTTACCAACGCAAACCAGCATTGGTTTCGGTATCACAGTCACCGATGGAGATCAAGTGGGCTCGGTATCAGCGATAGAACTCTACAGAGGTGAAACCTTAATAGAAGCACTCACTGATTTAAGTGTGAGAGAATTCACTGGATTATTATCGAATAACGAATACACGATAAAAGTAACCTATACCTATGACCTGA
>NZ_JAOEGN010000022.1 GCF_025446935.1 Paracholeplasma vituli
CGCCACTCACTATTGCTAGTGCGTTCGACTTGCATGTATTAGGCACGCCGCCAGCGTTCATCCTGAGCCAGGATCAAACTCTCCAAAATATATTTGAATTGTAAGAATTAGCTCTTATCTTTTTTTTTCTAAGCTTTCATTAGAATTGCTTTTGTTTATTCTTTATACACTCATCATCATTCAGTTTTCAAAGACCTAATTTGTGGCTCTCGTTTGAGCGCTCATTTATTCTAACACGGTTAAGTTTTTAAGTCAACCACTTTGAACAACTTTTTTTATTTGTTGTTTTATTCGATTTGTTAGCTGAGCCATTTTCTCTATCGGCCGTGTATAATTCTAACTCACTTGAAAATTAAAGTCAACACATTTTATCAAAAATTTGAAAAAAGTTTTTTTGGCTCTATTTAGCACTATCACAGACTTTTAGACTACTAAAAATGCGCCTGTGCGTTACACACACGTGTATGTAAAAAAACGAAGCCGATTTAGCTTCGTTTGGTTTCTTCGACGTTTTGCATGAGATTCATATAACGCATCAATGTGTAGAGATAATCGGATAATCGGTTCATATATTTTAAAACCGTTTTTTGTGTTGGATAGTCCACTAGTAATCGTTCTACTTTGCGAACTTGAGTTCGAAGTAGAGATATTTGAATTGCTTCTATAGAACCATCGTAGGTGATAAATCGTTTTAAGGGTGGTAAGACTTTATCCATTTGATCGATATCTGTTTCTAATTGAGTAATGGCTGACTCTGGAATTTGGATCTTCAACTTATCTTCATCATCAACTATGATGGATGATATCAAGAACAAGTAATGATCCACTTCACTAAGTTTATCTAGAATTTCTTTTTGATCAATATAATGTTTGCACAGTGCAAGGCGAGCTGAAGCCTCATCGATTTCACCAACCAATTGAATGGCGATATCAGACTTAACCACACGACGCGAGATGAGGTCGGTTTCGCCTAGGTCTCCACGTTTCGTATAAATCTTCATTAGAATAACCTCAAGATATCAAAGAATGTCACATAGACAAACAAAGCCATGAGTAAGAAAAACATTAGATTATTCGCAGTGTTTTCAACTTTTTTGTTTAATGGACGTCTGATAATGGCTTCAATACCTAAGAATATTAATCTTCCACCATCTAAGGCTGGAATTGGTAATAAGTTCATAACACCAATATTTACAGATAAGAACGCGACAAACCAAATAAATGGTGCAATCCCTTGTTTAGCATATTGCCCAACAATATTGAAAATACCAACAGGTCCAGAAAGGTCATTCAAACCAATTTGGTTAGACCCACCAAATAATAAACCTAAGACAGCTATAACTTGGTTCACAGATTCACCAATACCGGTGAAGCCGGAGACAAAACTGTATCCAAGATCAAACTTGAAATCGGGTTCAATCCCGAGTGTAGTCGTGTAAGCAGGAATCGCTTGACTAGATAATACTTCATTTTCCCAAACAATCCAGTTCACAGTACTTTCAACACCATCACGAGTAAATGTGACAAACACAGACCCACCATTTGTGGTTTTAGCAAATGTGACTAAATCTGACCATCCTGTAATCGGGTAGGTAACGTCATTTAATTTAACTGAGGTAATAATATCATTTTGTTCTAATAATCCCGATGCTTTACCAAAAGCACTCCCAACGATTGCGCCATTTGATGAGCCTACAGTGTTATCGCCGGTGTAATTGGATAATCCCATGGAATTGATATCCACACGTGGGTTTACGGTTAGGGATAATACTTGACCATTTCTTCTTACTTGGATTACAACATCCGATTGTCCGCTCACTAGTTGTAGGGCTGGACCAATATCTTGCCAATTAGAAATCGGGGTTGAACCGATTTGTAAAATCTCATCTTGATCTTGTAATCCTGAGATGAAGGCTGGATTTCCTTCTGTTACATTACCAACTCTATTTACGTTAAGTGGTTTTCCTTGGATAGAAGCGACGATTAAGAATAAAAAGAATGCAAGGATAAAATTCATAGCTGGTCCCGCAAATATCGTTAAAAAGCGTTGCCATAATGTCTTGGATTCAAACGATCTTTCGTAGGGTGCAACTTGTAATTTCTTCTTTTCAGAAAAAACATAAAATGCATCTTTTTTTACCGTTAAAAATCTGCTAATTCCATCCACTGTACCTTCAATGAAAAGGCCTTCATTCTTACGATCATAGAGGTCGTAAGATTCGACTTCAAGGATGATTTCTGCCGGTTTAAATGTACCTAAGATGATTTCAGACACTTCACCATCAATCAAATTAAGACCGATTTTTTGACCCTTCTTGATGATTATTGACAAGTCTTGTTCACCTGCCATCGAGACAAATCCACCAATTGGAATGGCTCTTAATGCGTATTGGGTTTCCCCTTTACGTGTCGACCAGATGACTGGTCCCATGCCTACCGCGTATTCAAAACATAAAATGGATGCTCGTTTCGCGAAGAAAAAGTGTCCTAATTCATGAAGAGCTACAATGAGCCCTAGTGAAAACACGAAGGCTAATAAGTTAATGATTAAATCCATAGTTATTTGCCTACCTTTTCATAAATCTCGTGGTTACAACGTAGAATGTCTTCTAAAGACGGAGATTCAATGTTGTCCTTAAAATGTTCTACAGTATCTATGACTAATTTCTCAATTTCTAAGAAAGTGATGTCGTTGTTTAAGAATAATGCAACTGCTTTTTCGTTAGCAGCGTTCATAACAGTTGGATATAGTCCACCGAGTTCGCCTACTTTATAGGCAAGTTTTAAGAGTGGAAATCTTTCAAAATCCATCGGTTTAAATGTGAGTGTACCGAGGGTTTCTAAATCCAATGGTTTAATTTGTAAGTTTAAATGTCTTGGGTAACTAAGTGCATATAAAATGGGCATACGCATGTCAGGATAGCCCAAAATCGCTTTAGTGGATTCATCCTTAAAGGTCACCATGCCATGGATGATGGATTCCTTATGTATGACTGTTTTAATCTGATTATAGGGTAATTCGAATAGATGATGTGCTTCAATAACTTCTAATCCTTTATTCATCATCGTAGCACTGTCGATGGTAATCTTAGCGCCCATTTGCCAGTTTGGATGTTTTAAAGCATCCCCTTTGGTTACTTGGACTAATGCTTCTCTCGGTAAATCTCTAAATGCGCCACCACTGGCTGTAATGGTGATGGATTGAATATCGTCTTTATCTTCTCCTAAGAGGGCTTGTAGAATGGCATTGTGTTCGGAATCAATTGGAATCAGTTTAACTCCATATTGATTAACCCATTTTCGGATTAAATCACCTGCCATAACAAGCGTTTCTTTATTGGCTAAAGCGATATTTTTTTTGGATTCTATGGCTTTGATGGTGGGTAATAACCCAACTGACCCCATCAATGCATTGACTAATAACCCATCCATAGGGTAAGTTGCTAAAGACAATAAGCCTTCATCGCCCACAACAAACTCAGTATTTGGGAATAAATTCTGATAAACACCTAAACGACTATCATCTTTTAAACACACGATCAACGGTTGATGTTTGGTTAAAATCAGTTCATTTGATGCGTGATTTCGATTACCTAAGGAAATCCCAACAAGTTTAAAGTCCTCAGGATACTGTTCAATCACATGGAGTGTTTGGAGTCCAATAGAACCGGAGCCACCTAAAAGAAAAATATTTTTCATAAGAATACGCCTTCAAGTGGGAATAATGAATTAATCGCCATGAATACCGCTACTAAGAATAAAGCTACGAAAATTGCCGAATCAAAACGGTCCAATACGCCACCATGACCTGGGAAAATCTTACCGAAGTCTTTAATTTCATAGGTGCGTTTTAATCGACTGGCAACCAAATCACCGATTTGACCTAGAACAGATGCAATCATTGTTATTGGTATGAATACCAAGGCTTGAATCCAAAGGGGTTCATATCCTAAGGAAGAAAAGTTCTGTAATAATGTTTGTTGGAATGGGTTATTCAAAAATTCCATCGTAAAGATATCTCCATAGAATAATGCAAACACGGTTCCAAGGGTAGTTGCGATTAAAGTACCTGCTATCGCACCTTCCCAAGATTTTTTCGGACTAATCTTTGGAGCCATTTTGTGTTTACCAAAACGCATTCCGAAGAAATAAGCGAACATATCGGTTGAAATCGTTACTAAGAATAAATAAACGATAAAACGTACACCAATTAATCTTAAAATCGAAATAGCGGCTGCACCGAGACCCATGTAATAGATAATCGTAATCGATTTACCAATATCAGACCCATCGTAATCATCGTAGAAAACAATGAGACCGAACATTAGAAATACGACAACCATCGCAATTGCGACAAAGTTTACTTTAATGTCAATAGGGGTTAATCCAGGTAGAATGGTATCACTACTCCAGGCGAGAACTGCAGTTAAGTACGTGAGAATCGCCGCAATCACCGTTAGTGTACTCGGAATTTTGGAGAACTTCTTTTGTTTATTGTACATACCAATCAGTTCTAAAGCCCCAACGATAACCATCGCGATCATCGCGATTTGAAATACCATGAATAAAGGTTTTAGAATAACAATCGGAATAAATATGGCGAGCAATGCTGCGCCAGTGATAATGCGTTGTTTCATTTTTTTAGTCCTCCGAATCGGCGATCGCGCTTTTGATAATGGGCGATGGCTTTCCATAATGCTTTTTTGTTAAATGCTGGCCAAGCCGTTTTAGTAAAATAAAGTTCTGCATAAGACAACTGCCATAATAAATAGTTCGACAAACGTTGTTCTCCGCTAGTTCTGATGAGTAAATCCACAGGTTGTTTAACCATGAGATGGCCAAAGACATCTTCCTTAGTTGGTGTCTTAATGCCTGCTTTCATCATCGTTTGATAAGCTGTCAATAGTTCATCGTAAGAACCGTAGTTGAATGCGATTTGAATCGTGGTGCCAGTATGACTATCGGTTTCACGTTCTAATAAATCGATGATATCCAATAGTTCTTTTGAAAGTTCTTGTCTTCTACCGACGTGTTTTACTCGAATATTGGAGTTGAGTATTTTTGATTTGTACTTCTCAAATTCTTTAATCGGAGTAGTCATCAAATAATTAACTTCTTCTTGTGGACGATTCCAGTTTTCAGTGGAAAAAGCATAGACCGTTAAGGTTTCTATGCCGAGTTCATTCGCATATTCTGCGACTCTACCAATATTGAGTCCCCCTTGGTAATGACCATAGGTTCTTGGGAGTCCTCTTCGTTTTGCCCATCTACCGTTTCCATCTAATATAATAGCCACGTGTTTGGGTATTTCTCTTTGTTTAAGTTTGTTTATATTCATATAAAAATCACCGTACGATATCATTATACATGATTTTGAGTCATCCTCGCCATGAAAAATAAAATCCCATCAAAACACAAAAAAAGAACGCATTTTGACTGCGTTCTTTTTAATTTTAAGGATTATTTCAAATACTTCATCATGTCTGTTTGATATTTACCTAGAAGAAGGAATACCAAGTCAACAATCCATAAGATTGTACCGATTGTTCCAAGCGATAAGACTGTGATCACAAGACGAATGATGCCCCATTTGGTATCACCTAAAATAAATCTATCAATCCCTAAAGCATTGGTTAAAGGGAAGATAATGAGAATCATTTCAAGCAAACTAAAACTGTTTTTCTTAGCCATATTTTCGTTCTCCTTTTTTCTTATTATACCCCTAATTTAAGAATATTGTAAGTATCTAAAGGTGCTAAAAAAGAAAAAGGCTGAAAAATTCAGCCTTTGGAATTTAAATTGCCATGATTTCGTCAATCTTGATTTTGGTAACGTGATCGACTTTTTCAATAAACTTATCTGTCAATGTTTGAACATCTTCAATGTAACCATGTTCAGCATCTTCTGTTAAATCCAATTTCTTGATGTGTTCATTGGTTTCACGACGGATATTTCTTACCGCAATTTTACCATGTTCGGCAAGTTTTTCGGCTTGTTTTGCTAATTCTTTACGACGTTCAGTCGTAAGTTGAGGTAATACAAGTCGAATACCTACGCCATCGTTTTGAGGTTGTAACCCTAAAGCGGACGCTTGGATTGCAGTTTCAATTTTCTTGAGTGTACCACGGTCAAATGGTTTGATGTATAATTGGTTCCCCTCTGGTACAGAGATGGAAGCAATTTGTTTAATTGGGCTATCCACACCATAGTATTCAATCATGACTACATCTAATAAGGCAGGATTAGCTCTGCCCGTACGGATCGATGAAAAATCATGTTGAAGCGCATGGATTGATTTTTCCATTTTTTCTTCTGCTTCTAATAATAGTAAGTCGGCTTGTTCGTTCATCTTATTCTCCTATTTTACGATTGTACCTAGTTTTTCACCTAAGACGGCTCTTTTCATATTGCCTTCTTGGTTCATATTAAATACGATGAGATCGATGTGATTATCCTTGCAAAGGCTTGCTGCTGTGGAATCCATGATTTCAAGCCCATGTTCTAAGACAAATTTGTGGGTTAATTCATTATACATAATCGCGTCCTGATATTTTCTTGGGTCTTTGTTATAGACACCTTCAACACCATTTTTCGCCATTAGGATGACTTCCGCATCAATTTCAGCGGCACGAAGTGCAGCTGCTGTATCGGTTGAGAAGTACGGTGAGCCAGTTCCACCAACGAATACGACGACGCGTCCTTTTTCCATATGACGTGTAGCACGTCTACGAATATAAGGTTCACAGACTTCGGATACGTTTAAGGAACTCATCACGCGAGTAGGTACGCCTAGTTTTTCTAAAGCATCTTGAAGTGCTAGTCCATTCATGATGGTTGCAAGCATCCCCATATAGTCGGCTTGTGCACGATCCATACCGAGACCTTCTGCGGTTTTACCACGCCAAATGTTGCCACCACCGACAACGATACCCACATCGGTTCCAAGGTCTTTGATCTCCTTGATTTCTTTTGCTAACTTCATGACGGTTTGTGGATCTATACCATATTCAGTATGACCTTTCATCGCTTCGCCACTCATTTTTAGTAATACGCGTTTATAGCTCATAGACACCTCGACCTTTGATGATTTTTTATTTATAAATTAAGCTCTAACTTGTTCCATGACTTCTTTAGCAAAGTCATTATCTTTCTTCTCGATGCCTTCACCAACTTCAAGACGAACGAAGGATGCAACTGCAGCTTTATTGTTTTTAACATATTGTTCAACAGTTTCATCTGGGTTCTTAACGAATGGTTGGTTGACTAAGCAGATGTCTTTAAGTTGTTTGTTTAATCTACCTTCAACCATCTTTTCTAAGATGTTTTGTGGTTTTGGTTTCGCTTCTTTTGCATTTTCTTCCATTGCTTGGTGAACCAATACTTCACGTTCTTTAGCGATGAAATCTGCAGAGATTTGAGTTTGGTCTAAGTATTGTGGTTTTTGTGCTGCAACGTGCATTGCGATGTCTTTAGCAACCGCGTCATCGCCACCATTTAAGATTGCGACAGTGGCAATTCTACCACCCATGTGCTTGTAGGATCCGAATAATTGGTTGTCCGCTTTAACGACTCTTTGAACGCGTCTTAAGGTAATCTTTTCGCCAATTGTTGCGGTTGCTTCTGCAAGTAAAGTTTCAACAGTTTTTCCATTGCTTACAACTTGCATAGCTGCTTCTGTATTTTCTACACCAGAAGTTAAGATGATGTGCCCGATTGAATCTAATAAGCTTAAGAATTTTTCATTCTTAGCGACGAAGTCTGTTTCGGAGTTTAATTCGTAGATGACTGCAACATTACCTTCGATGATGACGTTGCATAAGCCTTCTGCTGCGATTCTGTCAGCTTTCTTGGCTGCTTTCGCAATCCCTTTTTCTCTTAGATAAGTGACGGCTGCTTCGACGTTGCCATCGGTTTGTTCTAATGCTTTTTTACAATCTAACATCCCTGCTCCAGTGATGTCTCTTAGTTCTTTAACTTGTGCTGCTGTAACTGCCATGGTTAATATCCTCCTAATTTCATTAATATTATACCTTTTTTTGATACTTTTGTGTCTCTTATTATAATAAAAGGGATGAATTAACATCCCTATCTACCTTTTACTTTAATGCTGCAAGTAAGTCAGCTTTCTTCATATCTTCATAGCCAGGAACATTTTTTGCTTTGGCAAGTTCTTTTAATTCACTTGTTTTAAGTTTTTCTAGTTCAGTTGGTTGAGCGGATGAAGCTGGTTGTGCTGGGTTTTCTCTTTTAACATAAGGCTTTTTATAGTCTTTGTTATCTCTAGGACCGTTGTCTCTTTGAGGACGTCTTGGACGTTCTTTGTTTTCAACGTTTCTAGAAGCTTCTTGCATGTTTACTTCTTCAGAATCTTCGAATTTTTCAACAACGCCACCTTGAGCTTCGATGACAGCATTACCCATAACCCAAGTGATGAGTTTAACGGCTCTGATTGCATCATCGTTTGCTGGGATGACATAGTCAACGTCATCTGGATCACAGTTGGTATCTACAATACCGAATACTGGGATGTTTAAGATGCGTGCTTCTAAGATTGCATTACGTTCTTTACGTGGGTCAACGATGAAAATCGCTTCTGGTAGTTTTTGCATTTCTTTAATACCACCTAGGAACTTTTCAAGTCTTTCGCGTTCTTTCTTAAGACCGATAACTTCTTTCTTAGGTAATACTTCGAATGTGCCTTGGGATTCCATATCGTATAAGTCTTTTAATCTCTTAATTCTTCTACGAATGGTCTTGAAGTTTGTTAAAGTTCCACCTAACCATCTTTGGTCAACATAGTAGTGACCAGTTCTAGCTGCTTCTTCTTTAACTGCTTCTTGTGCTTGTTTTTTAGTACCTACGAATAGGACTTTACCACCATTTTGTGCAATGGTAAACAAAGCTTGGTACGCCTTTTCGATAGACTCAGCAGTCTTCTTAAGGTCGATGATGTAAATGCCGTTACGTGCAGTGTAGATGTAACGACCCATCTTTGGGTTCCATCTTCTAGTCGCGTGACCGAAGTGAACACCGGATTCAAGTAATTGTTTCATTGAAACGACTGACATTTTTCATTCCTCCATTTGTTAGTGTTCCTCTGCATGACGTACATCATTTCAACCACCCACGGTGTGGGCACCTGGTAAATGACTGTTCATGCATGTGTATTTTAATGCCTTATTAACTATATCATATTATATATGGGATTGCAACCTGTTTTACTCTTTTTAAATCTTTTCAATACTTTTTAACTAAAAAATAAAAAGAAATCTCGCGACTTCTTTTAGGATACATAGCGTTTTGAATCAATCAAATCGTATTTGGATAGTTCTTGATTCAAGTAAAAATGAACCGGTTGATACAAGAGTGCAACAGACAAAGCCCCAGAGATTGCCATTGCGAATTCAAACGGTAAATCGTAAATGAAATATAACCATAAATCATATCCCCATACATACGCTTGGAAAGGTATGAAGAGAATACCGTATAAGAAACCAAAACCAAATGCGAAAAGGGTGAGTGCAATCACACTACGAGCGTTTTTAAATACTGTACCTAATAGTATTGGAATTAATGACCAGCCAACCATCATTGGAAGGACCAAATGCCAGATCATGGTACCCATATACATATTATCTAAAAGGGTATGTAATACAGCGATGAATAGTGTTTTTTTCATACCCAATAAGCGTGTATAGAGGATGAAGAAAAACACCGTCAATTGGACGTTTGGAATGAACGATAGGGCTTGTTCGACTACGAAGATAATGGCAGTGAAAATAGCCATCACAGCGAGGTCAAAAATTCGAATACGCACATTAAGACCAGCTTTCTAGTTTAAAGGATAAAACATCGTTTGCTTTTACATAATATTCTGTCACACCAACCATTGAAGATTCCCCATTTACATAGAATGCGATGAACTCTTGGTCACCAGGAATCAATTGATGCGTTTGATAGGTTAATGTTTTTAGCATTTTTCCAAAACTAAATGTTTCATATGTAGCAGTTAAATATTCTTCTAATACCGCTTCTGCCGAGACATTTTCATTTACTTTAAATTCTTTTGAAACCAAGAGTGTTTGATTGTAAAGTTCAACCGTTACTGTGACTTGATCGCCCTCTTCTGGCTTGGTTTGACACGCGCTTAACCCAAATGTGAGGGTTAAGACAAAAACAACTAATAACACTTTTTTAATCCAATTTGACATCATTTTCTCCTCCAGCCTACTCGTCAATAAAAAAATCTATACCCGCCTTGAGTATAGATATAAATAACAATTAAAAAATTGTTTTCATACACGCATCACCCAGGCGGTACTTGATTGGGTTTTAGGTAGGTCTACCGGCTCGATTTCATCCGCATCACACCTTCCCGTTATGCACAGTGGTATTTGTGAGTTGTCCATCTTACGGTTGCTGGGGCAGCGAGAGCTTTAACTCTCTTCCCTGTTATGTACTGAGTACACCATAAAACCAGATTAAGTATAGTTTCATTATAGGTTACTTATCTTGAAATAGCAACCCAATTTTTTAAGAATCAATTTAAACATTGAGAACATCGAATTTAAGCGATTAAAACGCTATTTATCGGTACTACCAAACCCTGAAACACGCACTTCGTCCGATGTGACATCGTCATCTGTCTTTAAGTATTTCATGAAAATACCCTGCGCGATGCGCTCCCCTTTTTCGATGATTTGTGTCTCTGAACCAAAGTTATAAATCGGAATCATAATGTGACCTTCATTGATGGGGCTATTGTAGTAATCTTGATCGATGACTCCAACGTTATTCGCCATCATCAGTTGTTTTTTTAACCCTAAGGATGACCTTGGAAAGACGAACATCGCTTCGCCATCTTCCATCGAAACCTTAAGACCTGTTGGGACTTTTTCAATCGTCCCCGGTTTTATTACGATTTGCTCAATAGAAGCTAAGTCATAACCTGCCGAGTGGGATGTCGCCCGTTTCGGGAGTTCAAAATCGGTTTGTCTATACTGTGAAATCTTTTCAAATTTTCTCATAACTTCTTGACCTCTTTAATATATTTTAATACCGTATTCTCACGAATCAATGTGGAATAAGGATGAATCTCTAAGCCATCTAATTTGGTTCTAGTTCGAATTTGGTAATCGTTTCGATTTATGATTTCATCGATATCGACCCAAACTGGGGTCATCCCAAATCTAAGCTCATAGGCTTCTGGTTTATTATCTGTGATGTAATCGATGGATACTTCATAGTAATGACTTTTTTGATAGAGTATGTGCCCTTGATTGGTACTTCTGATTTCTTCAATATATCCAATCGGTTGAATGGATTTAGGAATCACACCCATCTCTTCAAGGAGTTCTCTTTTTAAAGCCGTGATGAAATCCTCATCTAGTTCAACGCCACCCCCTGGGGTCATGTAGTCGTCAAACTTTTTTGAATAAGACATAAACAGCTTATTTTGGTCTAGAATCAACGCTCTAACTGTATAACGTGTATCTGTGGGCGTTTTTGATTCTAAACCCGGTTCAATAATGATATTACTAATTTTATTCATATTTTTTTGGCTCTAGGGTGACTTTCTTTATAGGTTGCACGCATTTTTTCTGTCGTCAGGTGCGTATAGACTTGGGTGGTTTTTAAGTGTTCATGTCCTAAAAGTTCTTGAACCACTCTTAAATCAGCGCCATTATTGAGTAAACTAGAAGCGAATGAATGTCTAAGCATGTGTGGAGACACATGGATGAGTTCACCTGCATTTTCAAATAATTGATTCAAAATGACACGGAGACCTCTTGTTGTTAATGAGGTGCCTTTATAGTTTATGAAGACCGATTTGTTTTCAAGGGTATCTCCTTTGGATAACAACAAAGGTCTAGTATAGGTTAAATAAGATTTAAGTGTTTCTGCAAGTTTCGAATGGATAATCACATAACGGTCTTTCGAGCCTTTACCATGGATTAAGATGCACTCATTCGATAGTTCGATGTCGGTTGTTTTTAGACCACACAATTCCGAGGCTCTTATGCCTGTGGAATAAAGCATATCAAAAATCAAATAGTTACGCATGCCTAGAGGTGTACTTTGATCAATCGTTTGATAAATGAGGTTAAGTTCACTCGAGGAGACCACTTTTGGTAGACGTTTCTCTACTTTAGGTGCCTTTATGGTTAAGGTCGGATTAACATCGATGTGTTTCATTTTATTGTGATATTTATAGAATGCTTTAAGGGATGATAATTTTCTAGTGATAGACTTATTCTTATAGTTTTCATTACTTAAGTGGTTTAAGTAATGACCAAAGATGCGTTCTCTTTTTATCTCTAATAAAACATCCGCAAACCCTTCTTTTTGAACAAACTCTAAAAACGCGACGATGTCAGCGATGTAGGCAACTACAGTCATTTCGGAATAGTGCTTTTCATGTAAGAGGTATTCTTTAAAAGATTGGATAGCGGATTCGTTTGTCATAAACTACTCCTTTAGATACTGTTCTAATGAAGCCTTAGCTCTTTCTGCATAAAGGCGTTTACGGTCTATTTTTTTATGTTTATCTAAGGCTGGTAAGATGCCTAGGTTCGCATTAATTGGATTAAAACTCTTGTTTGGTGTCGAAACGTAATAGCTCATCGCACCTATCATGGTGTCTCTTGGGAAAGGTTGAATTTCTAATCCTTTGAGAACTCGATTTAAATGATAGGCAGCCGATAACCCAGAGGCTGCGGATTCAATATACCCTTCGACCCCTGAGATTTGACCCGCAACAAAAAGTTTTGGATAGGTTTTGGATTGGTAACATCCATTTAAGATTTCTGGTGATTCCAAATAGGTGTTTTGATGCATGACACCATATCTAACGATTTCTGCATTTTCTAAACCTGGAATCATTCGGATTACGCGTTTTTGTTCACCCCATTTAAGGTTTGTTTGGAATCCAACAATATTAAATAAGGTATGGGCAGCGTCGTCTTGGCGTAATTGAACGACTGCATAAGGACGATTATCGTTATGTTCAAGACCTACTGGTTTAAGTGGGCCAAACAATAAGGTTTCACGACCTCTTGAGGCCATGATTTCAACCGGCATACAGCCTTCAAAGACATTGACTTCAAAGTCTTTTAAGGTAGCTCTTTCTGCACTCATCAAAGCATCATAAAAGGCATCGTATTGTTCTTTAGTCATTGGACAGTTGATGTAAGCAGCTTCACCTTTATCGTATCTTGATTTCAAATAGGCGATGTCATAATTGATGGTTTCGCCGTCAATGATTGGCGCAACCGCATCAAAGAAATGGAGTTGTTTCGCATCAAAAAGTGTCTTGATCTTTTCAGATAAGGCATCACTGGTTAGTGGTCCCGTCGCGATGATGGTATAAGTATCGACATCAATGTCTGTTACTTCCCCTTCAATGACTTCAATATTGGGATGTTGTTTAATTTTTTCAGTTACATACGCTGAAAATCCCACACGGTCAACGGCTAAACTTGACCCTGCAGGTACTTCTTTCTGAAACGCGGCTTCCATAATGAGCGATCCAATCGCCATCATTTCATTTTTTAACATTCCAACTGCATTATGCGGGTCATTTGAACGCAATGAGTTCGAACAAACGAGTTCTGCGAAGTTTGAAGTTTGGTGCGCCGGTGTCATTTTAACCGGGCGCATTTCATACAGTTTTACTTTATATCCATGATTGGCGAGATACCAAGCAGCTTCGCTACCGGCGAGTCCCGCTCCAATAATTTTGATCATAGTGAGTCCCTTTCGTTTTGGCTTTATAAAAATATAGTATTATTATATAATATTCATGAGGTGTTTATCTATGGCAACCATTAAAGATGTCGCAAAAAAAGCAAATGTCAGTGTCGCAACCGTATCCCGTGTCATTAACAAAAAAGGCTACGTAAATGAAGAAACCAGGGTTTTGGTTGAGAATGCGATTCATCAATTAAATTATATCCCGAATGAGCTTGCGAGAAGCTTATTCAACAAGCACTCCAAATTGATTGGTGTTTTAGTGCCTCATTTCGACACCCAATTTTACGCAGAACTCATCGAAGGAATTGAAAACTCAGCGATGCGTTTAGGTTACAAGATTATGCTATCCAACACACAGGATAATGCGAAACGTGAAAAAGATTATATTCACATATACTCTCAGTATAACATCGATGGCATCATTGTCGCTTCAAACGCGCATAACGTAGAACAATTGATTAAATCCGATTTACCGATTGTTACAGTTGACCATATTTTAGCTGAAAATATTCCTTCGATTACATCCAATAACATTTTAGGTGGCATCATCGCTGCTCAAAAATTAATTTCTGGTGGTGCTCGATATATTCTTGAACTTAGAGGTCCATCGTTCCTACTCACTGTATCTGAACGTTCGTTGGGATTTAGACAAGTCTTGGTTCAAAACAATATCCCTTATGTGTCTTATGACACCGACTTACTCAATCCAAACATTGAAGAGATTAAGAAAATCATTGAAGCCCATCCTGAAATCGATGGCATTTTCGCAACCTCTGACTTCTTGGCCATCCACGCTCAAAATATCTTACAAAAATTAGGTCGTCGTGTCCCTGAGAATGTCCAAATCGTTGGATTCGATAATATCGTTTATACTACACTAGTTTCACCAACCATCACCACGATTGAACAACCGATTCGCAGAATGGGTGAACTCGCACTCGAATCTTTAGTGAAACTCTTAAATGATGAACCGTTGGGTGATTTCCATAGTGTATTAGATGTGAAACTCATTGAACGTGGGTCTACCAAATAAAAAGCAATTCGCTTAGGCAAACTGCTTAATCCATGATGTCGTATAACTGTGCCTGAACGGGCGCAGTTTTTTCTTTTATAAACACAGTGTTTTTAGCTGTAATATTTACAGGTTCGAAAAGTTCTGGACGTCTCTGTTCAATGTATTCATGAATCTTTAAGGTTTGTTCAAAGAACCCACTACCTGACATTAAGTTGAAGTGTTGTCCATTATCATTGTAGAGCGTGTAATACACTTGTGTGGTTTTACCGCGAAAATCTTCAAATCCGCGTTTAACTTCTACAAGGTCATCGTACACGAAGACGGCTTCTTGAAATTGAAGGTAATCCCGTTGAATCAGCTCGGTTTCATTGTAATACCCATAGGAGAAAAATCCAATCCAATAAAACGGAAAACTAACGATAAGTACCCAAAACCCTAACTTATGAACCGTTTTTCGATCTTGTTGTAAGGCTTGTATACGGTGTTCTTCGATGATATTTTTACCGCCAATATACCTTAAATACATTGGTAATTCAAAACCAGTCGTCTTCATCGGATAAATGCTAAATCCCATAAGACCAATACAGAGGAATAACAACGGCAATAGTTGGATGGCTTGCGTATTGTACTCTAATGCAATATACCCTTCTGGTGCGATACTATTATGGATAATCACTGCGATAAGCAAAGGTGCTAAAGATAGTAATGTCAAAGAGAGTTTCTTAATCACATAAATGGTTTTCAGTTTCTTAATATCCCTATCATCAAACACGTTCTTCTTCGCTTTTTTTAGGGCTTTATCCAAACTACGATATAACGATTCCATGGATACGGGTGTATCCTTTTTTCTAAAGTGATAGAGTATTCGAATCGTCATTAGGACATAAAATAGTGCCCCAATTACGACAATGATTTTACTGGTTAATAACATCAGAATCGCCTAAATTGTCTGTCAGCAACAGGTTTAAGATAATAGAATAAACCTAAACTGATGGCACCCATAAGAGAACCCATAATGAAAAGCGCGAGATTCATATCTAGAATTTGATTTAAACCATAATACCC
>NZ_JAOEGN010000023.1 GCF_025446935.1 Paracholeplasma vituli
GCCTAAATTGTCTGTCAGCAACAGGTTTAAGATAATAGAATAAACCTAAACTGATGGCACCCATAAGAGAACCCATAATGAAAAGCGCGAGATTCATATCTAGAATTTGATTTAAACCATAATACCCAAATCCCGCAGTGACTAATAACCCAAATCCACCAAACACACCCAACATCGAAGCGATACTTTGTTTGATGACTTCGACTTCATTTTGGAAATCGAACTTCGGTATATAGAGATTGATATACGCATTTAAAATCGAAGATAGAACAGCCAAACTAATCATCACATAAAGCATAACGATTAAAGATAATGGATCAATATCTAGGTTATACCCAAGCATCACCATACTGAAGATGCCAATCGGTACAATCAAAATCAAATTGAAAAGAATCTTTGAAACCATAATGGTCTTTGGTTCAATCGGAAGACTCTTAATAATCCATAGGTTTTTACCTTCTAGGGATAAGCTAATGGCAGGTGTATAGGTCATTAAGATGGAGAATCCAAATAAAATTAGTAATAAAGGTTCTACTGGTAAATCGGCTTCGACTACAGAATCCAAAATCGTTTGAATATCGGACTTGAAAAAGAAGGATGCAATCCCTGCGACAATCAACAACACAGGACCTAATCCCGTATTGACGGCGTAGATGGGAATCGAAAAGTATTTCTTAATCTCTTTAATGACTAAAGTGAAGATGAGTCCTTTGGATTCAAAATTCACTTTTTTGTTTTTGGTGATATAACTCTTCGTTTGAGTTTGATTGGTTTTTTTAATTACTGGTGTGACTAAGATTACAAATAGCCCAAACACACCGAGTGAAACCAACACATAATAAAGCATGTGTAAGTGATTCAAATCGTGTACACCATCGATGTACCATTGAATGACTGGATAGACGTCAGAGAGTCCTTTGACCATGTTGATTTGACCTGTAAGTGGATTGACTTCGGTATCGTTCATCGAGAACGATAGTGCGAAGATGCCAAAGAATAGAACAAAGAGGAAAATGATGTTCAAAATCTTTGCGAAAGGTAACCGCTTGGTCACGTAATCTAGTCCTAAGGATAGAAAGGATAATAGTACAATTGGAATGAGTGGGGTTAATAGAAAACCCAGAATAAAATAGACGATGGCTAATAAAGATACGCCATTGAAATGGAAATAGGCAAACGCAATTGGTAAAACAATCAAAAATGATGTGATGTAAATCATCAAAAGCATCACAGTTATTTTGCCTAATATAACGGTATACGGTTTAAATGGGAGTGGTGCTAAGATATCGTAATCCTTATAGTGGAATAAATAGCCACTCGCTCGAAACAGCGCCATCATGACCGATAACCCAATCACATAGGTGACCGCGAAGGATAAGACCACATGGACTTGATTGATTTCATTCAAGACTTTGGCGAAATCAAAGAATAAAAAACCAAAACCAAACAGATAGGCTGCTAAAGCATAAACTAGAGCAAACCCAATCAAGATTGTTTTGCCTCTGTTTTGATTAAGGTTGAAACCAAAGAGTCGCTTTAAGGAAAAGTTTTCTTTAAATAAGACTTTAACGAGGTTTAAATACATTAGGCTTCACTCGCAATCTCCATAAATAGGTGTTCTAGGGACTGGTTCTTAATAATGTCTTGAGTATAACCTTGTGCAACAATTTTACCTTGTTTAATAATCGCGACTTTATTACAGAGTTTTTCAACGACTTCTAAGACGTGAGTAGAAAAGAATATACTAGAACCTTGTTCACAGAGTGCTTTGAATTCTTCTTTTAACAAGAACGCAGCCTTTGGGTCTAGTCCAACAAATGGTTCATCTAGTAACAACAATTTTGGTTTATGGATTAGAGCGCTGATGATGACTAGTTTTTGTTTCATCCCGTGTGAGTAAGACGAGATGGGGTGATTTAAAACCTGATCGAGTTCAAACTTCTTAGCATAGTTTTCAATCAAGCTTTTACGCTCTAATGTCGGTACTTTAAAAACGTCTCCGACAAAGTTTAAATACTCAATACCGGATAAAGATTCGTAAAGGTCTGGATTATCTGGAATATAGGCGATACGCTGTTTTACAGCAATGGCGTCTTTTTTCACAGAAAACCCATCTACGGTGATTTCGCCAGAATCAAAATCAATGATGCCTGCGATTGCTTTTAAAAGTGTGGTTTTACCTGCCCCGTTATGTCCAACAAACCCGAACAAATCGCCATTTTCAATGGTTAAAGAAATATTGTCGTTTGCCTTTTTGGTTTTATTGTATGTTTTTACTACAGAATCAATTATTAACATGTGTAATCACTCCTCAACACCATTATACATCATTTATCTAAATCATTGTCTTTAGGATTTATTTTCAATTTTTTCACACAAAAAAGCACCTTGGATGTAGGTGCTTTCAAAACTATTTTGAAACTAAGAAATCCTCGTATACAGGTTGTAAACGATGATTTAAATAGAATGTTATAAAACTCAAAATGCTTACATTGACGGGTAACATCAACAGTCTTAACGGCAAGTTCGCCATCGCATAAGCGCCCCACCCATACAAGAACATCGCGCCTGTATTCGCTGCGGTTGCGAATAGATGGGTAATGAGTAAAACAATCACAATCCGTTCTAAACGAGATTTGGACTTTAACAGCAAACCAGGAAGTGCTCCCCACGCCATCGCTGATAACGCAAATAGGAAGATATAGTCCCCATTAGGGGCTAATTGAAACCCAATAAAGTCACTGACAAATCCCATTAATAAGCCGTAAACTGGACCCAATAAAATGCCACCGATAATGAGTGGAATTGCGTAGTAAGGTAACCCAAAGTTTAACACGGGTATGAACTGCTTAACAATCACGTCTAACGCGATGGATAAAGCAGTTAGAATGCCAGCTAAAGCCAAAAACTTCACATTTTTTTTCAAAATAAAAGACCTCCATGTACTAGAGATCCACCATAAAAACTTACAGTGGACGCATAAGGAAACCGCCATGAAAAGGTAATAGGCCTAAACCATCCCTTTTATGTTCGTATCCACCCGACATCCCATGGTGAATCACTTAACGCTTCCTTATTACTCTGTAAGGGTATTGTATCATTTAATCATCATTCGTGCCACTTTATTGGAGAAACCCCCATTTTTTCTAAATAATCGTTACAAGATTTAAAGACACCACTTCCTGAAAACCCACGATAATTGGATAGCGGTGAAGGGTGTGACGTCTCAAGGACTGTGTGTTTCGGATTATTTAAGTACATTTTGTAGCTTCTCGCATGCGCACCAAACAAAAGAAAACAAATCGGTTGGTCCAATTGATTGATGGTTTTAATCACTTCTAATGTGAAAGTTTCCCAACCTTTATTTTGATGAGATAACGGCTTATTCGCTTCAACGGTTAAAATCGTATTCAATAATAAAACGCCTTGAGTTGCCCAGTGGGTTAAATCGCCATGTTTGGGCATTCTTACTGGGTATACTGATTCGATTTCTTTATACATATTGATTAAAGATGGCGGGATTGGTATCCCTTTAGGCACAGAGAAACACAAGCCATGAGCTTGTCCTTCGCCGTGGTAGGGATCTTGGCCTAAAATGACCACTTTTATTTGATCAAATGGAGTCAATTCAAAGGCTCTAAATAAATCTTCTTTCTTTGGATAAATCATCTTTTTTAACCGTTCTTCTTGAATGAATCGTTTGAGTTCTTTAAAGTATGGTTTCACCGATTCTTGTTCGTATAATGCTGTAAAAGTCATAGAGAAAGCTCCAATACATAATCATCCATCACGAAGCCTTTACCAATATCGGTGACTACTTCACTCGTGATTTGAAAGCCAAGTTTTTGATATGCTAAAATGGCTTCTGTGTTATGTTTATTTACTGTTAAATAAATCGGTTTATTTCGAGTTTTAAGTTTCTCTACAAAATCGCGTAAATACCCTTGATGACGGTATTCTTTATAAATATAAATCTTCGATAAGAAGACTTTTTCAGGTTCTTCTTTGATCGCTGTGAATCCAACAGGTTTATCTCCTTTAAGGATATAATACTCAAACCCTGAGTTGATTTGGTTTTTAATCGACTCTACCGATAAAAACGTCTCTAACATATAATTGATTTGTGCCTCTGACAACAAATCGCGATAAGCTTCTGTCCAAATTGTTTTGGACATTTTGGAGATTTTTCGAATATTTTCTTTCGTTTCTACCAATATAATCATCTTTCTACCTCACAGAATCTGCATTTCTTTCGCAGTTTTTTCAATGATATTTAACGCTTCATCCAAAATCGCTTTGGTATGTAAAGCGGAAACCATCAGACGAATACGGCCTTTGCCTTTTTGAACAGTTGGGAAAATAATGCCTGATACATATACACCATTATCTAACAACCGTTTAGAAAACGCCATCGTTTTTACTTCATCACCGATCATTATTGGGGTGATTGGGGTTTCAGAATGCCCAATATCAAAGCCCATCTTTTGAAGACCAGACTTGAGATATCTTGCATTGTCCCACAGCTTAAGAGTGTATTCGTTTGAACTTTCTAACATCGTAAAGGCTTCGATGATTGCAGCTGCAGCGGATGGTTGCATCGAGGTTGAAAATAGGTGTGGTCTAGAACGATGTAATAAGTAAGCCTTCATGGCTTTGCTGCCACATACATACCCACCGACAACACCAATGGCTTTGGATAGCGTACCAATGATGAAGTCTACTTGACCATGTAAATGAAAATGATCAACCGTGCCTCTACCTTGTTCACCTAAAACGCCAGACCCATGCGCATCGTCCACATAGGTAAGGGCGTTGTACTTTTTCGCGAGTCTCACAATTTCAGGTAGTTTTGCGAGATCACCATCCATCGAGAATACCCCATCTGTAATGATTAAAACTTGTTCATACTGATCACGTTTTTCTTTCAAGATGCGCTCTAAATCGAACATGTCGGAATGTTTAAAAACCGCTTTATCCGCTTTCGATAACTTCACACCATCAATAATAGATGCATGGTTTAATTCATCAGAGACAATCAAATCCTTATCCGTCGTGACTGCTTGAATGACACCTAAGTTACACAAGAATCCGCTTTGATAAACTAATGCTGCTTCTTCTTTTTTGAACTTCGCAATTTTATCTTCTAGTTCTTCATGGATACGCATGTTTCCAACAATTGTCCTGACGGCGCCTGAACCTACACCATAATCATCGAGTGCTTTTTTCGAGGCTTCGATTAGTCTTGGGTGATTTGCGAAACCGAGGTAGTTGTTCGAACAGAGGTTGATGACTTTCTTATGGTTGAGTTCGATGATGGCGTCAATCGGTGTATCGTTAATTGGCAGTTCACGGTAAATGCCTGCCGATTTGAGTTCTTCAACTTTCTTTTCTAAAAAATCCATTTGAACCTCCTAAGGAATGAGTACGACTTTACCACTATTTCCAGAAGCCATGATTCTAAAGGCTTCTTCAAAATCTCGCATGGAGATTACGTGTGTCACAATCTTATCTAAACGAATTTTCTTTGATTCTAAAAGGGCTGAGACTTGATCCCAGTTTTCATACATTTTACGTCCGGTGACGCCATAAATGGTAATGCCTTTAAAGACGATATCATTCGAAATATCGATTTCGATTTTTTCGGACGCAATCCCTAAAAGAGACATTGAACCGCCTTTTTTAATATACTTAAAACTTTGTTCAATGGCTTTTTTGTTTCCTGAAAATTCTGCAACCACATCTACGCCTAAACCATTGGTTTCTTTTAAAACGGCCTCGATGACGTCGGTATCTTTTGGATTAATGACGATATCTGCACCGAGTTCTCGGGCTAAGTTCATACGATAAGGGTTTACCTCAATCGCGATGATTTTCTTAGCACCAACCGCTTTCGCAACATTAATGCCCATCAAACCAATCGGTCCACAACCCACGACCGCGACTGTCTTGCATGAGATATCAAAATGTAACATCGTATGGACAGCGTTACCTAATGGTTCTAGTACAGATAAGAATTTTGGGTCAACCCCACTTTTATCAATGATGAGATTGGATTCTGGCATCCGGATGAATTCAGCGAAACAGCCATCACGGTCAACCCCAATGATTTGGGTGTTTTGACAAATGTGACCACGTCCGGTTCGGCAGAATTCGCACTGTCCACAGACAATGTGGGTTTCCGATGAAACAATATCATCGACTTTGACGCGATCGACTTTTGAACCCACCTTAACCACTCGGCCTGAAAATTCATGACCGACAGTTAATGGCGGGTTGAGACGATTCGCAGCCCATGGGTCCCACTGGTATATATGCACATCGGTCCCACAGAGGGACGCGGATAAGACTTCAATCAAGACCTCATGGTCTTTAAGCGTTTCAGGTACTTCTTTTTCTACTATACTTAAGCCTTTAGTACGTGATTCTTTAATGATTGCCATCATAGTTGCCATAGTGTTCTCCCAAACGTCTAAGCGTTTAATCGTGCGATTTGTTTTTCTAATTCGTCATAAAGTGCTTTAGGCATCTTTTCACCTAAAGAGTGATAATAGGCTTTTAAATCGATCATTTCTTGTTTCCAAGCATCTCGATCGACTTCAAATAAGCGTTTTAATGTGTCTAATTCTATCGATAAACCTTTGGTATCAAAATCATTTAGGTCAGGCATGATACCAATTGGCGTTTCGATGCCTTTGGCTTTACCTTCTGCGCGTTCAAATATCCATTTTAAGACACGTGAGTTATCGCCATAGCCTGGCCACATGAAGTTGCCTTTTTCATCTTTTTTAAACCAGTTTACATAATAGAACTTAGGTAGATTAGCAGATTTTGAACCTTCTTTCATGGTAAACCAATGGGATAGGTAATCTGCCACGTGGTATCCAATAAATGGTAACATCGCGAATGGATCACGTCTGACTTTGCCAATGTCATTGGAAATCGCTGCAGCAGTAATTTCAGACCCCATCATCGAGCCCATAAAGATACCGTGGTTATAATCATAGGATTCCGTGACAAGTGGAATGGTTGTCGCTCTTCTACCACCAACTAAGATGGCGCTGATTGGGACACCTTCTGGGTCATCGTATTCTTTAGCAAGATTGGGCGCTTGTTCAATCGCTACTGTAAATCTCGAGTTTGGATGGGCTGCTGGTGTAGTATCCCCTTTATGCCATACTTCTTTCTTCCAACTGATGAGTTTGTCTGGGGTTTCTCCCATACCTTCCCACCACACATCTAAGTCCTCAGTTAAAGCAACGTTAGTAAAAATCGTGTTCTTTTCAATGGATTTCATGGCGTTTGGATTGGTTTGATAGGACGTTCCTTTCGCAACCCCAAAGAAGCCTTTTTCAGGATTGATCGCGTAGAATTTACCATCTTTCTTCTTAAAAATCCAAGCGATGTCATCGCCAACAGTTTCAACCTTCCACCCAGGAATGGTGGGTACTAACATTGCGAGATTGGTTTTGCCACAGGCACTTGGGAAAGCACCTAAAATAAACTTAGAACTACCTTCCGGATTGGTGATTTTCAGGATGAGCATGTGTTCTGCCATCCAGTGTTCTGCTTGTGCAATCTTACTTGCGATACGTAATGCGAGGCACTTTTTGCCAAGTAATGCATTTCCACCATACCCAGAACCATAAGACCAAATCAAGCGTTCTTCTGGAAAATGGGCGATGTATTTTTCTTCAATCGGCGCACTTGGCCAGTCGATATCCGGTCTGTTATTGAGAGGGTAACCTACTGAGTGCATGCAAGGAACGAACGGTGCGCCATCTTCAATCATTCTAAGAATTTTAGAACCCATTCGGGTCATGAGCCTCATATTTAAAACCACATAAGGGGAATCGGTAATTTGAACACCAATTTGAGCAATTTTAGCGCCAACTGGACCCATGATGAATGGAATCACATACATCGTTCTACCTACCATAGAACCACTATACAGTTCAGTCATTTTTTCTTTTAAAGCTTTTGGTTCATACCAGTTATTTGTAGGTCCACTATCGGATTCTTTAATGGATGCGATAAACGTTCTGTCTTCTACCCTCGCGACATCAGAAGGGTCTGAGAAAAACGCGTAACTATTTGGCCTTTTTTCAGTATTAAGCTTAACTGCTTTCTTTTCTTTTACCAATTGGTCAATGAGTGTTTGATATTCGATATCTGACCCATTACACCAATAGATGTCCTTGGGTTGACACAGTTTAGCCATGTCAAAAATCCAGTTGGACAATGTTTCATTTTTGATCATTTCCTACCTCCAAAGTTTAGATTTACTCTTTATAGTAAAGCGTTTTCATTCTCTACTTTAATTATAACACTTGTGTCCCTTTTTTCTAAGAGAAAAAGGAACCAACTTTCCTAAAATAATAAACCGATACCTTAGTGATATCGGCTTAAAGATTATTTTCGATTCTTAATCGCGTCATTTGATCGTTTGGATGCGATGAAGAATACTGGTAATATAGTTGTCAAGAACGCAATGACTACACTGCTCGCTAAAAGTGAACTCCCTTTGACTTCTAACATTTCTTTGGCCTTATTTCATACAAATACATCCTAAAAAATACACCATTATTTCTATCGTATCGTAAATATTCATTTCAATTATACAAAAGTAAACTGTGAGAAAACAAGTTCTTTCGTAAATAATTATAAATACTTTACATATAAACAGAAAGTAAGTTCCATAAGAAGAACCTTTATTTCAATCAATAAAAGCCTTATAAAGCAATCCTATGGACAAAATGTTATCATTTATACCATTTTTAGATATTTAGCATGTAGTTCTATATTATGAATGAAGTAAAGCAAAACAACCAAAAAAAACACACTACCGAAGTAATGTGTCTTTAAATTGAATTAAATTATTTTTGGATTAATCCAGCGAAGTAACCAAGTGTTCTGATTAATTGGGTTGTGTATGTCATTTCATTGTCATACCAAGCCATAACTTTAACGACTTGTTTTTCACCTGCTGTTAAGATTTGGGTTGTGTTCGCATCGAAAATGGATGAACCACTACCAACGATGTCTGCAGAAACGATTGGGTCAGCAGTGTAAACTAAGGTTTCGTTAGATGCTTTAGCGAATGCTGCGTTGACTTCTTCTACAGATACATGTTTCTTAAGTTCAACTGAAAGGTCTACGATAGAACCAGTAATTGTAGGTACACGTAATGCAGTACCGTCTAATTTACCATTTAAATGAGGTAATACTTTACCAACAGCCTTAGCCGCACCTGTAGTAGATGGGATAATGGATGCTGCAGCTGCTCTACCACGACGAGTCATGTAACCCTTCTTGTGTGGTTGGTCCATCAAGGATTGGTCATTGGTGTAAGCGTGAACTGTAGTCATGAAGCCCCATTCAACGCCGAAAGCTTCGTCTAAGACTTGGATCATTGGTGCTAAGCAGTTAGTGGTGCAAGATGCGCTAGAGATAATAGTTTCAGAACCATCTAATACATTGTGGTTAACATTGTAAACGATTGTCTTGATTGTCTTTGTGTTAGCAGGTGCAGATAATACAACTTTCTTAGCGCCAGCTTTGATGTGTGCAGATGCTTTTTCTTCATCTAAGAATAAGCCTGTGCATTCTAGAACGACATCAACATTTAATGCGCCCCATGGTAAGTTATTAGGATCTTTTTCAGCGATGATTTGTGATTTAACACCATCAACAACTAAGAAGTTACCTTCAACTTTGACATCTCCATTGAATCTGCCTTGTGCAGTGTCATACTTTAAAAGGTATGCTAATTCATCTGCATTGGACAAGTCATTTAATGCTACCACTTGAAATTGTGGATTGTTGTGCATTAAACGGAATGCTAAACGGCCGATACGACCAAATCCATTAATTGCTACTCTAATAGCCATGTTAATAAACCCTCCTTATAGGTTTTTTTCTTTCCAAAGATATTTTATCACTTAATGCCCAAAAAACAAGGCATTTTACATTGCAAGATGATGCTTTATTGGATGTAAACGTTTTATTATTCCCCAATAAATGTATCTTTAATACGCACAGCGAAGACATTGTTCGAATTTTTCAAAAACTTTGCACTTTTATCGCTGATTTTTACTCGGATTTCCTTCACATTCGATAGACTTAGATGAAATCTATCGGCTGATAATTCAGTATCCACATTTTTCGGTTTAATGATGAATTCATGACGTTCCGATAAGACGATTGGATAAGCCATCCGGTGTTTGATGGTTTCAAAAGGAGCGGATAGAGTAAGTTGAACCGCTTTGATGTCGTGGTCCACAATTGCACCACCTAATGCATAATTATACGCTGTTGACCCTGTAGGTGTAGATATACAGATACCATTACCCCGTGTGTTCATAATCTCAATGTCATCGATGAATACTTTTGCTTCTAACATCTTGTGTTTACCTGAAACAAATACTTCATTCATCGCGTATCCTATGTGTCCATTGGTTTTATATTGAAGGAGTGAAAAGTTATTGGTTTGATAATCGGTTTTGAGTAAATCTAGTATGCCATCTAAGTCAGAGGGTAGAAACTCTGTATAGAAACCGATTGTCCCTGTATGGATGGATACGATTAAGACTTGATCTAAAATGTGACTATACTTTGAGATGACATTTAAGACCGTTCCGTCGCCACCAATCGAAAATACGACTTCTGGTGACACTTCGTCATAAGTACCTTCAATCTTTTCAACTAACGCTTTTCTAACAGCTAAACTTTCCGCGTTGGATTTATGTAATATTGCATATCTCATGGCATCATCTCCTAGTTATAAATATATCATAGTTCTTGATATTTTGGGCTAAATAGTACATAATAGTTACAGGTGATAAACATGAAGACGAACGTCGAAATCGAATTTAAAACGCCGTTAACTGAAACCCAATACAATGAATTGATTCAGAAGTTTGAATTAGACAACAACATATTCAAACAAACCAACTTCTACTTTGATTCAGAATCCTTGTTTTTCAGAAAACAAAAAACGGTTTTAAGAATTCGTAGAAAGCACAACAACTATTTTAAAGTGACTTTAAAATCACACAGTGATCAAGGAGCCTTTGAACAACATGTGCTCTTAGACGAAGCCCAAGCTTTATCGATGATCGAGCATGGTTTTAATACCAAAGCCTACTTTGACATTGACTGTGATGTGAAGTTAATTGGATCGCTCGATAACTATCGTGTATCCACCCCTTATAAAGATGGTGAACTCTTCTTTGATAAGATTGAGTATGCAGGTAAAGTCGATTACGAACTTGAGTACGAAGTCGATAATTACGAACTTGGTAAGAAGTGCTTTGAACATTTCTTAGAAACTCACAACATTGAAAACAGACCTGCCTTACGCAAGAGTGAACGCATTTACCAATTACAACCATAAGACCCTTCGTTGGGTCTTTCCTTTTTATGTAAACGTTATATCAAAAAAAACATACAAAAATATTATCAAATCGGCTATACTGTATGTGGAAATAAATAGGAGGCCTTTATGCGTATTGAACTAGATGAAAAGTTAGATTTTAGCGATGTATTGATTAGACCTAAAAGATCTACCCTCGCTTCTCGTAAGGAAGTAGACTTAAATCGCACGTATACCTTTAAGCACGCAGGACAAACCTGGAGTGGTATCCCGATTATGGCAGCGAACATGGATGGGGTCGGTACCCTCGATATGGCGAAAGCATTGGGTGAACGTAACCTATTTACATGTTTAGTTAAAAATTACACCAAAACTGATATCGAAGCAGCATTACCGAATTTGAATCCAACCACTTTCGCGGTTTCAACCGGTACATCAAAAGATGATTATCTGAATTTAAAATCCATCATTGATGAGAATCCGATGATTCAGTTTATATGCATCGACGTCGCGAATGGCTACTCAGAAGCGTTTGGCGAATTCGTCTCAAAAGTCAGAAAAGACTATCCAAAACACGTCATCATCGCAGGCAATGTCGTCACTGCAGATATGACACAAGAATTGATATTACGTGGGGTCGACATTGTTAAAGTCGGGATTGGGCCTGGGTCGGTCTGTACGACTCGAATCCAAACCGGTGTTGGTTACCCACAATTATCTGCCATCATTGAATGTGCAGATGCGGCCCATGGTTTAGGGGCACACATCATTTCAGATGGTGGTTGTACATGCCCTGGGGATGTTGCGAAAGCCTTCGGTGCTGGGGCTGATTTTGTCATGCTCGGTGGGATGTTTGCCGGACACAACGAAGGTGGCGGTAAAGTGATTACCGAATACCATGATACCCATCAAAAAGACTTAAAAACATTTGAACCTATTTATGAAGTCAGAAAGTTTGTTGAATTTTACGGGATGAGTTCTTCTACTGCGATGATCAAACATAAAGGTGAAGTTGCGGATTATAGAAGTTCTGAAGGTCGTACAGTAAAAATCCCATATAAAGGGGCTGTCGATACCACTATTAAAGACATTCTTGGTGGCATCCGATCAACCTGTACTTATGTTGGTGCGAAAACACTTAAAGACTTATCCAAATGTACGACATTCATTCGCGTACACCGTCAGTTTAACGATATTTATACCAGACACTAAAATGAAAACCACAGGTCATCCGCCTGTGGTTTTTTTTGATGTGAACACATCTTTTAGGGAGTGCAAGACTCAGTTGAAGCCATCCAAATGAGCCTTGTTTGAATCGTCGACTTTTCATCACTAAAAAGTCCCCACAACCTCTAAACATACACAAAAAGTGTCTAGTTTACAGGCACTTCTTTAATTAAAACCAAAAATATCATCTATAACAAATTGGATTAATTAGTTTTAATTATGGCATCGGATGAAAATACCAAACATATTATAGCGCAGGATTTATGGGTGGTCAATACAAAATGTGTAAACGATTACACATCTAAAGTAATCAGAAAAAAAACGATGTCATTCGACATCGTTCAATAGGACTTTTGTTGTTCTTTTTTGATTTCTTCAAAATATTTCTTAATGGCACTTTGATAGTCGCAAGTTTCACCTGCTGGACAATCTTGGCACATCACGAGTTGTCTTAAGCGTCTTGGAATAAAGACTCTAATTTCCTCATCATTGTATCCGACTTGCATCTTTTGATCATCTAGAATGATCGGACGCTTTAAAACGCTTGGATTGTCAATGATAAAATCTTTTAGCTGGTTGACAGACATCGATTCAACGTCGAGATTTTGTTCTTTAAAAATCTTCGAACGGGTTGAAATAATATCTTCAAATCCATTTTCTGCATTCCTAAGCATTAAATTGATATCATTCGCTGTAATACGATTCGAGAACAGGTTCTTCTCTTCGTAAGGTAAATGATGTTCCTCTAACCACTTTTTCGCTTTTCGACATGACGAACAACTTGGTGTAGTATAAATTGTAATCATAGTCTTCCCCTTCCTGGGTATAGGTATTATCCTATAGCACTTTCTGTTTATTTGATTGCTCATTCATTATATACGAAATATTTCTAATTAGCAATATTCGAAAACGATTTCAATGGGTTTATCCCAC
>NZ_JAOEGN010000024.1 GCF_025446935.1 Paracholeplasma vituli
TTCTAGAAGCACGCATTAAGGATAAGAGAAAATGATGTTGATTAGGATTCAAATAGAGTCTAGTTTTTAGGGCTTTATAAGACATAAATGGATTCCTCCTTTCTACTTAAATTATACCATAAATGACACATAAAATATATATTTTATATGAATATTTAATTATATATAATTATTAGAAACAAGGTGGTTTATAGAACCAATTAGCATGAATTTTATAAAACTTATGGAGTCTATATTCGATAAGTGAACAATAAAAGACGAACTTTCCTAGTAGACAAAATAAAACGGCTACAAGTGAACCGCCCCCTGTCAAGTAGACAGTGGAAATAATTAAATAGTTGATTCAATTTTTAAGGCTTGATTCCGAAATGCCATCGGAGTTAAGCCTTTTAGTTTTTCCTGGTACCTTTGTTCATTGTAAAACTGGATGTATTGCTCAATAGCTATTTTGAGTTGATTGATGTCGTGAAATTGACTCAAATAATACATTTCTGACTTAAGTGTCCCCCAGAAACTCTCCATCGGTCCATTATCAATACACCTACCAACTCTAGACATACTGACTGTCATACTTCTAGAAGTGAGCTTCTTTTGAAACACTTTATTCGTGTATTGAAACCCTCTATCACTGTGTACCATCGGTTTAGCTTCCGGATTAAGTTGGAATGCTTTCTCAAAGGTTTCATTCACCAACTGATTGTTATTGGATGTGCCTATCTTGTAACTGATGATACTGGTATCACATAAATCGATGATTGCGCTTAAATAGAGTTTCGTAGTTGATCCAATCACCTTGAACTCAGTAACATCCGTTAACCATTTCTCATTGGGATTATTAGCCTCGAATTGTCTGTTTAGGACATTCTCAGCTGTGATCTCTGGTCTTACTTTAATATATCCCTTACGCATTCTACGGATGACGGAGGATACACCTAATTTTCTCATCAATCGTCTTATTCGTTTCTCATTATAGTTCGTCTGATTGCGTTTATTGATCCATAGGGTCATCCGTCTATAGCCTAAAATACCTTTAAACTCATCGTGATATTCTAGGATCATTTGTGATAACTCATGATTAATCTTTTCTTCATTTGTTTCTTCATGACGTAATCACTTATAATAGCTGCTACGGGTAATCAAAAGGATTTCACATAACACTAAAACGGGATAGTTTTTTGCCTCATGAAGCCCTTTTATCGTTTTGTATTTGGCTTCTTGGCGGACCTTGTTAAAAAATCCCTCCTTTCGATCTCCTGGAATTTTTTTATCACTTCAGCCTCCATCTCCAGACGTTCATTCTTTCGTCTTAGAAGCTCAACTTCACGTTTTAGTTTTTCAATTTCACTCAAGCTCTCTACAGGCTTTCTTTTCCCGCGTTCGTCTCTAAGTCCTAATTCACCTTCTGCGTTATACTTTCTTACCCAGTTATACACTTGTGAATAGGCTGTCTCAAACTTCTCCGCTGCGAGTTTATATTCGTTGTTATGTTCAATCGTCCACTTCACAATCTCTAACTTTTCTTCATAACTCACTTTTCTTGATTTCGCCATATAGACAGTCCCCTTTGGATCATATCCTTTGATCTCGTTATGTCTATTATACTTGGAAACCCAGTCTAATATGAGTCTATCTGAAGTTATTTGATACTGTTTTGCTAACTCAAGTGATGAACCTTCTCCATTGAGATAGGCTACAATAACTTTGGTTTTAAACACTTTACTATAAGCACGATTTCTTGGTTTATCATCGAACGCTTGTTCTCCCATCGATTCATAGTTTCTTATCCATCTCCTAATGTTAGATGAATCAGACTCTAAGTCGTTTGCGATTTCTAGTACTGTTTTCCTTCTAGTTCGATATGCTTTGATGGCTTCTAATTTTGTTTTTTTACTGAATCTTGATGTTCTTGACATAAATAAAAATCCCCTCTCTATATACTCCTACAAACTTTAATTATTTGTAGTGTCTACTTTAAGGGGATCATATCAAAGAGCCGTCTTTGCTGATTTAATAATCTTAAATGAAAACGTGACAAATCTAGAACCTAGTTTTATTCGTACTTTCTAAATGGAACATACTTAGAAACTTTGTTAATGTAGTTTTGATACTCAGGATATTTTTGTTTGGAAACGCCCTCTGAAAAAGCTGAACTGCCCAAAAACAATAATATTAATACCATCGAACCGATTAAGGTCCAGTTGAAGAAAATATAGTTAGTCACACCTGCACTGATACAGAACAGATATAAAACAACCCAGATTGACTGTTCAGAGAAATAATTCGGGTGTCTTGATCTACTCCATAATCCCAGTGTATTAAAACCCTTGTTATAAGGACTCGGTAGGTCTTCTAACTTCTTACCATGTTTTAATAAGTCGTATTTTGTGGTTTGGAATGCCATTTGTTGTTTATCAGCAATCGTCTCAAGAATAATGAATCCCAATAATAAAGCAGCGATTAAACCGTCATAGATGGAAAACGCTACAGTTGAATCCATGGATGCGAGCATCGGTAGTGTGATTGCGAGCACCAATGCGTTTTGATAGATTGAAATAAAAAATAGATCAAATAGAGCCCACTTCCATCTTTTATTGAGATGGGGATTTTTTCTTAATACAATCCATCTGTAGTCTTCTTCGCCTTGCCAAAACTTAATCGAATAGGCACCTTTTTTGGCGAAATTGAGTGTCAATCTTATACCCCAAAGTGTAACCAGAATCGCCATCACGATTAAACGTGGATTCATCCCACTTTTAATTGTAATAATACAAGCATATATGATGGGTAATATAGACCACAACTTATCCATCTGAGAGTTGTTAAGTGTGAGTTCACCTACTATAAAACAATAAGCTATACTAATCCCACAGACAATCATAAGTATATAGAGTGTGCCCATTTGGAGTTCACTGATCTTGGGTCCTCCTATAACAAAACCCAATATCGAAAGTGCAAGTGTCACAATGACAGTCATAATAATGCCTATGTATTTTCGCATACGCTTCTCCTTTAAATGATGTCTCATCTTTTGACATCGAAAGATTACTTTTTTAAATAATTCTATATTTTTGGTTCGTTTCGATAATTTTAACATACTATTGATTTTCATTCTAGTGTTTTCGTGTATATAAACTTAGAAATTCTATCTCAATCGTAAAATGAAATCAAAAACGAATTCTATACAATAAATTGTGCTGTTGTAATTAGTGAACTATAAATGACGAACTTTCCTAATATATATATGTAGTCCTAGTAAATAAAAAAGGTCTGATACACGAGGCGATTAGTAAATCGCTTTTGTATCAAACCATTTCATTCAATATGTGTTATGTGACCTATTTTAGTACAAAATCAATCCTATCATTACAGAAAATACTTATTTAATATAACTCAGTAAAATCATCTTCTTCATCATATTGAGAAATCATATAATCGATTAAAGTTTGTTTCAACGTTTCTAAAGGTAACTGATCGACATATGCTTTTACTTCTTCATAACGTTCTCTTTGTTTTCTAAGGTGCGTTTGATAGAGCAATTCGGCTTCTTTTTCTCGAGCATCAATCTCTTCTTTGAATATTTCGGCTTCATGCGGAAAAATTTGGAAGAATACTGCTACTTTATGTTTACAAATAATCATTCTTCCATCTGCATGCGGACAATCACATGTCGATTTTCTCAGATGCTTCGTATTAAAACATACATGATACTCATGGTTTTCACTATTACTCACTATCGCCTCATAGTCGAAATCGTTTATTCTGGTTAGTTTTGATACATGCTTTAACTCATAATAATCAAAACCTCTTCTTAATGAATTGTAGCTCGCTATATCAAATATACTCATATTCGTTTTTCCTTAAATTAGTTTTATTGGATAAGCTAAAATATCTTCAGATAACATAGTATTTCTATCTACCAAGCAAAGTATGATTTCTTTATCAACTTCAAAACCTAATGCTCTTTTTAAAACACTGAAGTTTTTAACCATCGTTTTCATAGGATTCATTGTTTTTTTAATTTCAATCGGATAAAGTTTATTTTGGTCTTGAACGATGAGATCAATTTCCTTCATATCCTTGTCACGGTAAAAGTAGATTGGCATCTCATGAATACCTTTATTCTTAAATGACTTAACAATCTCAGAGACCGCATAAGTTTCTAATATCTGGCCACTCATTGCACCATTTTGAAGTGTTTCTTTGGTTGTCCATTTTAACAAGTAGCAGACGAGACCGGTATCTAAAAAATAAAGCATTGGAGATTCTATTGTTCTTTTTAAGGCATTATTCGTAAAAGGTTTAAGCAATAAGATGATACCAGAGGTTTCTAAGACTTTTATCCAACTTTGAACTGTTTTAATATCTACACCAATTTCATTAGAGATGTTTGAATAGTTTAGTATACTACCCGTCCTTGCAGCAACACTGATGATGAATTTAGAAAACGTATCGAGATTTTTTACATTCAGTAAACTTCTGACATCTCGTTCAATATATGTTCTCACATAAGAGGCATAGTATAGTTGCCTATCTATCTCTGGCTTATTATATAACTCAGGCATACTTCCCTTATGAATGATTGCCCACAAATCATCAGTCATTGGCTTTCGAGAAGACTTTATGAAAAGATTGTTAGGCACAAAGGACATATTAAAGTTTTCTTCATTAATTTCTCTTAAGGAAAGACCCTGAAACTCTAAAATACCAATTCTACCAGCTAGTGTTTCTGTTATTTGAGCCATTAAATGAAAGGTTTGTGATCCTGTTAAGATTATTTGACCATATGCTTCAGTGTCATCAACAATTCGTTTAATTTCGCGGAACAAACTAGGTGCTAATTGAACTTCATCAATAATTAATGGTAATGGATGGTTCATAAAGAACAATTTTGGATCTTCTTTTGCTATTGATAGTTCTGTTACATCATCAAGTGTCATATAATTATAAGTATCTTTAAATAAGTACTTAAGTGTCGTTGTCTTTCCAACCTGTCTTGGGCCTGTAATCAAGAGGACCTTAAACATATCTTTAGCTTCTATTATCTTCTTTTCTATATGTCTTTGATAGTACATGACCTCACCTCTTTCGTATTTATTGGATTTCAAATCCATTTTAGACGTTATTTATCTATTTGTCAATATCATATCACTTGATTTATTTTTAAAACTATTTGCTATATAAATGAAAAAACAGCCAATAAATAGCTGTTCAAAATTCAAGTGGTGCGGATGACAGGAGTTGAACCTGCACGCCGAAGGCGCTAGATCCTAAGTCTAGTGCGTCTGCCAGTTTCGCCACATCCGCGCAAATTGAATTATATCGTGTTTTAAGAGTGATGTCAATAAACTTCTCAAATATTTTTTAAGTGGAGATATAAATTCAAGTTTAGTGCGACGTCCATGCGGTTTTTAAACAGTAAGACTTTTTCATAAAGTTCATAGGGTTCTAAGGTGACTGTGTCTTCACTTACAAAGTATCGAGTGTTCATTTCATTCGGGACTAAGTCACTACTGATGAACTTACTGATGATAAAGTATTCGTCAGTAATGATATCAAAGGATCTTGAATCAATAGCGAAAGTTCTTTCATCCGATAATGCATTGACACCATAATATTGATACTCTGATGTTTTTCCAAAGAGTTCGAGAATCGTTCGATATAAGTCTACTTGACTTCTCACTAAAGGTTGATGACCTTTTAATAGACCATTCGGTATTGCATTCACAGTATCCGTATCATCTGGTACATAGATAAACGCGAGTGTTTTTAACATCTCTTGTTTATATTCTAAAGTGGTATAGGTTTTGCCCATTAAAGTTTCTAGGTCTACTTTTGGAATCCCGGAGCCATGGTCACTATAAAATACATACGCTGTGTTATCTAATTTCTTAGCCATTTCAATAAAATGTGCGAAGAAATTATCATAATACGTTTCGTAGTTGATGTATTTAAGTGTGGTTGGGTTCACATCGATGGTGTCGATCGAAAACTGATTTGGGTATGGGTCGTATAAGTATGGGGTATGAGGTTGAATGGTAATTGGGTATAGGAAGTAATTGTCTTGGGCTTTTGCAAGACGTTCTGTCCAATCTAGTAATGCGATATCTGAAATCCACGGACTTTCTGGAACATTCTTTTGAACTAAATCGTTAAATACGTGGTACCCATTTTTTGAGCCTTCAAAATTCGCTTCTTTTTCATCGAAGTAGTAATAATCGTTAAAACCCATCATCTCTTCATGGACAAGCATTCGGTTATAAAATAAGCCGACATCGCCGTGAATAGAGGCTGAATAGACATCCTCAAAGACTTTTGGTAAAGCGTTAAATTCATACTTAGTTTTATTGTAGTTCCAATAAAGAGTGGTGTCTCCGGTTGGATAAAGCCCAGTTAATACTGAAAACTCGGCGTCACTAGAATTACCTAATCCGACATTGGTGTAGAAGTTATCCAGCACATACGATTGTTTTAATAAAGCCTTAAGAGTTTGAAAATAAGATGCGTCTAAATAAGGTCCATCTTCATTCAATAAGAAGTGATTAAACGATTCTAAATGAACTAACACGAGGTTTTTGCCTTCAAGAATGCCGTTTAAAGTATCACCTTTATCCAATTTTGAATCCAAGATGATCGTACTGGCTTGGTCTTTGGTTAATACATTTGAGTAGGTTTCATTAAAGAAATTGGTATAGGTATCCTGATTCTTATTGTAAGTATTATAGATAGTCAAACTTGGCAATGTGAGGCTGATATTGGATAAGTTAATACCCATCGCTTGAGAAATGTAGTAATTATACAATCCAGAGCTTTGAATCCCAAATAGGGCACGTTCGGCTGAGATTGGCCAACGACGATCGAGACTGTTCTTTACAATCGCAGTCGTTGAAATCGATAAGACTAAAGACGCCACAACTAAGAATAACGATATCAAGCGATGAAATGGATAAGTTACTTCTATAACAGCGACTTCTTTCTTCTTGATTTCTTTAAAGTAGGCGATTTCTATACCCAATAAGATGAAAAATGGGATGAACACAATGATTCGGTAGTATTGATAGAGTTCTAAGAAGGATTCAACTAATATCGACCCTGCAAGTTCAGCTGCTGGATTATTAAATAAGGTGAGTTCAAATATGGAGAACATTGTGGAATAGTATTTGGTAAAAATGCCAATACTGAAGATCCCTACATTTAACAAGAACGTTAGAATAACTAGATAGGTCATTCGGGATTTGCGTTTCTTTATGAATAAAAAGCCGAGACACAAGAGAATTGTGAGTGCGGCGATATTGCCTAAAATCGCGTTGAGTTCTAAGAGGCCGTTACGTCTAAATGGGATTAAATATCGGTTGAGTACTGAGGTGGTCACCATATATGTGTTTAAGATATTTAAACCATAAAATAAGCCAATAAAGGTATGATACCATTTTTTCTGATTCATCATATTTCACCTATCGTGTTTTTAATTATACCATGACTATCTATGAAGCGTAATCGATTTTGTACAGTTGAAAACACCGCTTTTGTTGAGCTCCTGTTTAGGCTATTCAACAAAAACGGTGTTGGTGTTTTAGTGTTTCTTGAGTTTCTTTAGAACTACATACGAAGTCGCACCAATAAGTAAAACTGAAGCCCCTACGATAAAGTAGAAAGGTTTGATGGTTTGGTCTTTTGGATATTCAATCGAAAGTCTACTTTGGTGAACCTTACCATCAACCTCATAACTGTAATAAATATAGGCTTGTCTCCGTTTGTTTTCTAAATGTTCTGTTTCATCTAACAGAATGGATAGGTTGGTAGCCTCTACACCTGATGCTTGTAACTTAGCTGATAACCAAGCTAAAACATCTTCGCGACTCATCGCTTCAAACTCCCCTTTGGTCATCACATACTCGGTTGTTTGAAATACAGGCGCGGTATCGTCGATGACATGAATCGGTACGGGTTGGACGATTTCATTACCGGCTTGATCTTTACATCTTAAATAGACTGTGAAGACTTTTACTTCGTTTGGTTTATAATCCATCATTTGGATGGTCATCAAGTGGGTTAAATCGCCATCATTCGTATCCATCGCTTTATACATAGCTAAAATACTTTCAGCTGTGAGTCCGCCATCGCCTAAATACGTGTATATAGCACTCGGTCCGATGAAGTAAGGCGCGAAAATATCCTTAACATTAACCGTAACGATTTTGCGTGTTTCATTCTTTGAGCGGTCTTTAACCGAGAGTTCTATTTCATAATTCCCGGCTTTGTTTTGATTGGGTGTATAGGTATCTTTTAGAACTTCAATCGAATCCGGTGTCAAAGGATCGACATTATCTGTAATAACCATTTGATTTACAATCGATGAAAGTGTGATGGTTTTCCCTTGTTCGATGGTGAAGGTGTCTTGACCTGTAATGGTCGGCGCGACCCGGTCAATTACTTGGATAACCAACTTAAAATAACTGACATTTGACATTCGATCGGTTGCTTTATACTTTAGGTAGTATTCGCCGATGTCCAAATTTGCTTCATCGAATGTACTTTCGATTAGATCGACTGAAATCGGGCCACCTTTAGGGTCACTAACTGTGAGTTGTTCTCTCAATTCTGCTTTGGATTTTGGACGATCGTAATCCATGATATAGACCCCTTCATAGGTAATGGGTTCATAGGACACATAATACTCAAAACCTTTAAAATCCGCGTAAGAGCCTTCATACATCATAAAGTTATACCCTATGAGTCCTGTCACTGGGACATTTTGTAAAAGAACGGTATCTGCGGTGGTTACGAAACTAACATGCCAAAAACTGCGTGTTCGATCGACACTCATATTGACTGTTTCACAATCCACATCTTGACTAACACAAACTGTCATGACTGGAAATTCATCCTGATCGAATGTGTTTGGTCCAATGAAGTCAAGGTCTAATACCACCGTGTATAGGGTATCTTCTTTAACCTTAACCGGTGTGCGCATATCGATATCGCGATACGCAACTTTGATGTTACGAAAATCAATATAATTGGTACCGTGTGGTAACCGTGCTGCGTGACTCTGATAATCCGCTGCTTTAATCGTTGATGAAAGTACCGTGATTAAACAGAGCACCATAAAAACACAACATTTCTTCAAAATAAAATCACCTCTACTATATACGTACAGGTGACTTTGTTATTTTACTTTTAGATTTCTGCGAAAACTCGACATGGGCTACTATCAGCCACTATTTTTAATGGGATGATAAAAAGTTTGAAGCGTTCATTCTTTGGTAAAGCTTCTAAATTGGTAAGGTTCTCAACAATATAGATACCTTCACTGAATAAGTACTTATGGACCAAATAGGGTGATTCATCCGGCGAATCAGATTCAATTAGGATGGCTTTTAAGGGTTTATGGAGATAAGATTGAACCCACGCTAAATCCAGTTTTGATTGGCCTTTAATGATTAAGAAATCTACATCGAGGATATCTATCGGTTTGTTCGCATCCACCACAAACGCATTACCAATTAAAGATGATAACGGCACATTTGAAATCGATACTTGATTTTCTAGCATGTGTCCGAGTCCGTCGATGTGCGTACCTGCATGCATGGAGGTACTTAATAACGCGTTCGCATACCCATCTGTTTTTATGCTTGCAAGAGATTCTAGTTTTACTTCAGGGTCTCCTGGATAAACGGGCATCCCTGCATAAATCGGTTTTGTAAGATCGATGATCATGGTTATCTACTCGTTTGATACTTATTTTGAATTTGGTTGGAGTCTAGGGCCTTTAACATGATTTCCGCTGAGGTCTTATTGGTTGCCAGAGGTATCGCAAACACATCACACAATCTGAGTAAAGCCGATACATCCGGTTCATGTGGTTGTGCGGTGAGAGGGTCTCGTAAAAAAATCACCAAGTCAAGTTGGTTATCAGCGACCATTGAACCAATTTGTTGGTCTCCACCCATTGGGCCTGATTTCATTCGGTTGATAACCAATCCAGTTTCGCCCATAATGAGGGTTCCAGTGGTTCCGGTCGCGTAAAGCGTGTGTTTCGATAATACATCCTTGTACTTCTTGGCTAAATCAATAATTTCTGGTTTTTTCTTGTCGTGAGCAATGAGTGCGACCCGCATATAGAAAGCCTCCTATTTTATAAATGAATCCAATATCTGAGGATAACAGTACCATCAGCTTCGATTGAAGGTGTATCTTCAATTCCACCACAAGCGAGAATGGTTCTTCGTGAAGCAGGGTTATCTTGATTACATGTAATGAGTGCTTTTTCTACACCCTTACTTCTTAACACATCTAATGCCAGTTGAAGTTGTAGTTTCGCATAACCTTTGTTACGTTCTAAAGGACGAATTGAATAACCAATATGCCCACCGAACCTTAATAAGTAATCATTGAGTTCATGGCGAATATTGACCATTCCGATGACGCGTTGATTCTCTTCATCTAACAAGATGTACTGAGACCCTTCGACATACTTAGAATCTTTCGGGATTAACGCTTTAACAGCGTAAACTGCTATGTGGTCTAACCAGTCTGAATAGTTGGGATAGTCTTCAATCGATCCACAACCATGACACGTATCTTTATTATTAATCATTTCTTCCACATAACTTTTTAACATGGCTTCATGTGCCATGGTGGGTTTTACTAATCTCATATATTCTACCTCTGATTATTCTTATTATAACTTTTAAGCTAAAAAAAAGATACGCATGATCGCGTATCGTTTGATTACAAGTGGCAGGGACAACAGGATTCGAACCCGTACTAACGGTTTTGGAGACCGCTGTGCTACCGTTGACACCATATCCCTATTTAGTTGAAACGTGCATTACTAATATAACATACGTTTCAACATTCTTCAACTGTTATTTTTTGGTGACTCGATTTTCATCGTTATCGACTGCTTTAACCTCTTCAATCGCCCTCACATTGAGGTTCTCCTTGATTGGTGTGTTATTTGCTGGAACGAATCCTTGAGCCTTTGGTTTACGTTTTCTAAAGAAGACTAACCACGTAATGAATCCAACGATAATCATGAAGATAATCATGTTTCTCCAAAGGATTCCTTGGAACTCTTTAAAGAAATCGTGAACAGTCCCTTTACGATAGCCCAATAGACGCATCATATCCGGTGTGTTTTCATTCGATAAACCAATAATGTCCATATCTTCGTTATCGATTAAAAGGGTACCCTCATAATCGTATAAAATGGTTTCGACTTTTTCAGTTTCGCCATCTGTAGTCACTGACTTAAATTCAATGATTTGTAAATCAAGAATGTCTTTATATTCTTTTTGGTCTTTGAGAATAGACTTCATATCGATATAAGAAGCTTTCCACAATTTAGAAGCGGTATCGTAGAATGGGATGTCTTTCTTTTCATCGCCTTCTAAGAAGAGACGGATGGTATAGTCCTTAGGCATTTCCAATCCATTTTTATTTTCTATTCTAACTTGGAGTTGATTTTCACTGCTGTTAGAACCAGTGAACGCAACCAATCTAAAATCATAATCCCCTGTGATGGTTTCATTAATCAACAAGTTTTCACTATAATACACATACGTACTATTAAAAAAGGCATCGGAGCGGTCTTCTTCCACTGCGAGGTTCCCATACTTTAATAAATAACTCATGGTCATGTCTACATAAGAGAACAAAAATATGTTCATCCCTGCTAGGACAACCAGTAATCCAAATACAAAACGTCCAATAAATTTCATTAGTTCACTCCTTATGCCAGTTTTATGATATCAAATAATCTAAAGATTAACTACGGTTTTGAGGCTTGTGTAAATTTTTCTATATTTTTCTCTTTACAAGAATTTATTTTCATGTATAATAATATTTGCGCATAGATGGCGGTTGTGGCGAAGCGGTTAACGCACCGGATTGTGGCTCCGGCATCGGAGGGTTCAACTCCCTTCAGCCGCCCCATGCATATTAATTTAATCCAGATAGGGCTATAGCCAAGCGGTAAGGCAACGGACTTTGACTCCGTCATCGTTGGTTCAAATCCAGCTAGCCCTGCCATCTGAAATAAAATCAACTCCAAATAGGAGTTGTTTTTTTTCTTTTAACATGCAAAAATAAAAAACACCTAAGCTGTATAATGGCTTAGGGTATAGGTCAAATATCTACACCATAAAGGTATATTAAAAGCGCTACAGTCCAAGTTTACTGGATGTAGCGCTTGTTTTATATTGAGAGTCGAGTTCCCAACACGGCGGAAAATGGCGGATTATTAAGTGTTTTTGAATCTTTTTAAGATGTCTGGATGATAAGGTAATAGCGTTTCAATCGGAGAAAATTGAATGTTGTCTAGAACATATTCTAAGTACGAACTCACATTAATATCATTGATACGAGCGGTTCTGATAATAGAAAATATCTGCGTAGTATACCTAGCCCCTGCGTATGAACCAGAGGTCATAAAGACTTTCCGATTTAAAACGAATGGTTTTACTGCCCGTTCAGCGATGTTATTCGATATCTCGACGTAACCGGAATCCATATAAGTGAATAGTTCCGGCCATACTTTTTTGGTGTAATTAATCGCACCTTCAATGGCTGAATTTGGTTTATAAAGCGTGTTAAAAACCAAAACCTCAAGCTCTTTATGGATCACTGGATGAGTTTTGTTTCGTGCTTTAAGAATCTCTCTTGGTGTCAGTTTCTGTCTTTTGTATTCTGCTTCAAGATGAAATAATCGACCAATAACTTCAATGATTTTCGCTGCGTAAGAGTCCTTCATATCGGACTCAGGCACACTTTTTATAATATCCATGAATCTTCTGCGGACATGCGCGAAGCACCTTTGAAGATTAATGTTTGGATTATCTTTTTTCAGTTTTGTGTACCCAGCGTAATCATCACAGACAATCGTTCCCCGGTAGTCTTTTAACCAAGCTGCTG
>NZ_JAOEGN010000025.1 GCF_025446935.1 Paracholeplasma vituli
AAATTAGCTTTAGAGATATAAAAGAACTAAGAACCGTAGGGACTACGGGGATAGCCTATTGAGTCACTGGTGGGTACACTGGTTTGGATAGGAAGCCCTCACTTCTATTAAGTGGTGGGTAGTTCACTATCGGCGGTCACATTTGGGAATGTTTCCAAAAAAGAAGGCTTCGCACTGGTCGTTATGTATGGAGCCTATCTGGTCTATATCATTTTACGGGCGGTTGAAATTTTATAATGAACTTAATCCGGACCATTTGGTTCGGGTTTATTCTTTATGGACTATTCAAAAACCATAGACTTCGCTATAATGAAAACAGAAACTACTTACTTGAGGTAAACCTTCATGAATCCATTCCAAAGTTTAAATCGATTCAACACCAATGCTCGTAAATGGGACTTAGATCGCGGTCCATTTGATGAGGATTTTTTGCCATTTTCAGTAGCAGACTCCGATTATAAATCCCCAAAACCGATTATTGATGCTTTAAGAGAACGGGTTTTACATGGTGCTTTTGGCTATAACTACATCGATATTTCTTATCAGCAAGCTGTGATGAATTGGTTCTCTAGACACTACCATTTTGAAGTTAAGTCAGATGAGGTCTTTCAGTCTCATGGGGTAGTCGCTGCTTTATATTTGGCAGTTAAAGGTTTAACTAAAAAACAGGACAAAGTGGTGATTCAAACCCCTGTTTACCCTCGTTTTTTCGATGTGGTATATGATAATCATCGAACCCTTCTTATCAATAAACTCAAACAGAATAAAGGGCATTATGAGATGGATTTCATCGGTCTTGAGGATACCTTTAAACAAGGCGCAAAACTATTCATTTTGTGTAATCCACACAACCCAGTAGGCAGAGTCTGGACAGAACAAGAACTCGATCAAGTAGTTGATTTATGTAAAAGATACGATGTAACCTTGGTCTCTGATGAAATTCACGCTGATATTATTTTAGGGAATCATACATTTACTTCAATGGGGCATTATTTGGATCGTTATGAGAAGATTATGATTTGTACCTCACCCAATAAAACGTTCAATATTGCAGGTTTGCATCTAGCCAACATCATCATTAGAAACCCGTATATGAGGGAATTAATTCACCATGAACTGAGAGTCTCACACAGCTGTACACCAAACCTTTTCGCAACCCTCGCCTGTGAAGTCGCGTATACGGCTTGTGACGACTGGGTTATTAAGCAAAATAAGCATATTGAGAAAAACTATAGACTTCTTAAATTGTTCTTTCAAAAGCGAGTACCCAAATTGGTAATCACAGCCTTAGAAGGCACCTATCTCGCCTGGATCAACATAGCCTGTTTGAATAAGGATTCTACCTTAGTAACAAAAGAATTGTTGGATTACGGGATTGGTTTATCCGATGGAAATAAGTTTGATCCAGACTCAAAAGATTATGTCCGAATGAATCTTGCCTGTTCAAAAGCTCAACTTGAAGCAGGGTTAGAGCGCTTTTATCAATACATATTAGACCAAACCCAGGCTTAAATAGCTTGGGTTTTATATTTCTATGATAGAATTAGGAAAATGAGGTCGTCCAATGAAATTATTTAAAAATGGGGTTATCCACACGTTAGACCACAATAGAAAAGCTACTAATATCCTAACCCACCAAGGTATCATTATTGGAATTGATGTCAATGAGAATCAAAGTTTCGATTCAATCATCGATTTAAAGGGTGGTCATCTATACCCTGGTTTTGTCGATGCTCATCTTCATTTGATTGGATATGGACAATATTTATCACGTATTGACCTTTCTTCATTAAAGGATAAAAATGATGTATTATCAAAGTTAAAAGAAATTGAAATCACTGACTTATTAATGGTAGATGGTTATAAAGAGTCTTTAGGTGTAAACCGTTATGATTTAGATAATATTTCAATGGAGAAACCCATTCTTTTAAGACACAACGACTTTCACGCAGTTACTGTGAATTCTGTTGTGTTGAATCAGATGGGACTTAATTATGAGTCTGGAATTTTGCGTGAAGAAGAAGCTTCAAAGGCGATTAAGCACTACACAAGTGTCTCAAATGAAACCCTTGAAAGGTATTTAGAAACAGCGATAGAAAACCTCTATCGCTATGGCATCACTGGTGGTCATTCTGATGATCTATTTTACTTTAATGGATATGAATACACTTTAAATGTCTTTAAAAATGTTTTAATACACAGACCGTTTCGCACACAACTATTGATTCATCATGAAGTATTAGATGACTATTTACAGAATCCATACAATGAGGAAAACCCTTATCTTGAATTAAAGGGTGTGAAAGTCTTTTATGATGGGACCCTATTTTCCAAAACAGCGTTAATGTATAAAGGGTATAAAAACACACCCTCAAAAGGACTACGAATAACCCCGGATTTTATCCAAATTGTAAAGAAAGTCAGAGAACACAACATGACTTTAGCCATCCATGTTATTGGTGACCAAGGTCTTGATGAATTGATTGAAATTCTAACGAAATATCCCGCGAAGAATTTTTTAAAAGACCGTATCATTCACGCACCGTGGATATCAGAATATGGCTTAAATAAGCTAAAAACCATTCCAGTTACACTAGATGTCCAACCACAGTTTTTATATAGTGATCTACCAGAAGCGTTTCACATTTTAAATGATCCACCATCCTATATTTTCCCGTGGAAAAGTATGCTTAAAAATGGATTAACACTCTCTTTCAGTAGCGACGCTCCTGTAGAGGTACCAAACCCTCTAATAGGCATCTTAAACGCAACCAATCGGGTTGCTAAAGATGGTATATGTTATCAAAAAGAGGAAATAATAACCCGTCTTGAAGCGATTGAAGCGTATACTAAATACGCGAACGCTCAAAATATTAAAGAGAATAGGGGCGTAATCAAAATGGGTTATCTCGCTGACTTTACCGTATTCAAATCAGATCTTGAATCCTTACCTGATGAAGACTTAGTAAAACCTCAAGTCCAAATGACCGTAATTGATGAACACATTGTCTATGAAGATTAGGCAATGTGTTTCTTTTTCGATATTGGCACTTTATACTTGACATTGCCAAAACGATGAATACAATAATACTTGGAGGCGATAATTATGTCAAAGACACAAGCATTCAAAACAGAATCTCAAAAACTTTTACATTTAATGACACACTCAATTTATACACAAAAAGAAATATTTCTAAGAGAGCTCATTTCCAACGCGAGTGACGCGATTGATAAGAGACACTTTTTATCTTTAACCGACGAGAAGGTACCGAGTGATACCTATCAAATCAAGATTACTGCAGATAAGGAAAAACGTACATTAACCATTACGGATAACGGGATTGGTTTCACCGAAGAAGAACTCATTCAAAACTTAGGTACGATTGCACAAAGTGGCTCGAAAGCATTCATCGAAAAACTCGATCAAAATGATACCAACATCATTGGTCAATTTGGTGTAGGTTTTTACAGTGCATTTATGGTTTCGGACAAAGTCGAAGTGAGAACCCGTTCCCCATTTTCTCCAGAAGGTTTCATTTGGAGCTCAGATGGCGTATCTGAATTTACAGTAGATTTGTTTGAAAAAGATTCAATCGGTACAGAAATCACTTTATACTTAAAAGAAGATATTGAAGACGAAGAGGGTAATGAATCCTTCAGTGAATACTTAGAAACCTATGAACTTAGATCCTTAATCAAAAAGTATAGCGACTATGTTCGATATCCAATTTATTTAAGTGAAGATTTAGAGAAACCAGTTAACCAAATGACACCACTTTGGCAACGTTCTAAAGCAGACATTACCGAAGAGGCATTAAATGGTTTTTACAAGCACCAATTCAATGACTTTGAAGATCCAATGAAAGTCATTCATATGTCAGTTGAAGGCATGTTGACCTTTAATTCACTTCTATTTATCCCTAAAAAACCAGCCTACAATTTCTACAGTGAAACCTATGAAAAGGGTCTTCAACTCTATTCAAAAGGTGTATTCATCCAAGATAAGAATAAAGATTTGATAGGCGATCACTTTAAGTTTGTCAAAGGGGTTGTAGATTCATCCGATCTCTCCTTAAACATCTCGCGTGAACTTTTACAACAAGACAGACAACTCAAGAAGATCGCCTCATCTATCGAAAAGAAAATTAAGTCAGAACTTCAAAATTGGTTAGAAAATGACCGTGACAAATACATTGAGTTCTACGATACCTATAAGACTTCATTAAAGTACGGTATTTATCAAAACTTTGGTTTGCATAAGGAACTCTTACAAGACTTAATTTTATTTAAAACCAACCTAAGCGATGACTATATTTCATTTAAGGAATACTTAGATCGTAAGAAAACCGATCAGAAAGATATTTACTACGCGACAGGTAAATCCAAACAAGCCATCCTCAACTTACCTCAAATGGGTATTCTAAAAGAAAAAGGTTTTGAAGTTTTATTACTAACCGAAGAAGTCGATGAGTTCATGATTCAAGTCATGGGCACCTACAATGAGGTACCATTCAAATCGATTCAATCTGCAGATTTAGACTTAGTAGATGAAGACAAGAAAAAAGACATCGAAAAGAAATCAGAATCCAATAAATCCCTTTTAGAAGCGATGAAAGAAGCCCTTGGGGACAAGGTTAAAGAAGTTAGATTATCCAAACGCTTAAAAGACGCACCTGTTTGCTTAGTCTCAGGTGAAGGTTTATCTTTAGAAATGGAGAAAGTTCTAAAGAATGTACCAAACGCTGACCAAGTAAAAGCGGAACGAATCTTAGAATTGAACCCAGATCATGAGATTTTCCAAGTTCTTCAATCTAAAGTCGATGACAAAGACGCTTTAAAATCTTACGCGACCCTTTTATACCATCAAGCACTCTTAATTGAAGGCTTACCGATTGAAGACCCAACCGAATATATCCAAGTACTAAATGACTGGATGGTTCATCAAAAATAAGCTCACAGTTGTGGGCTTTTCTTTTTCTTAATTCGTGTTAAGAATTACCCATTTCGGCTTAAATTAAGAACTTTATTGTATAATAAAATAAAAGGTGAGTGATATCATGCGTTGGATCATGTTTATTCGTCTATTTAAGCAAATATTCTCTAAAAAGAAATTACCAAATCTAGACTTTATTCAAAAGCAAGGCTTACTAGCTGTTAAGATTGCTCAAACATTCGCACTCAGAATTGATTTCTTAAATGAGGCGACATGTACCCACCTAGCGAAGCTTTATACTAAAACAACACCGATTGAAGGTGAAGACTTTAAAACCTTATTAAAGCAGTACACCGATGAGACATGGTTAGAATCTTTTAGCCATATTGAAGAAACCCCAATTGGCAGTGCATCCGTTGGACAAGTCCACCGTGCAACTTTGAAAACAGGTGAAGAAGTCGTCATTAAGTTCATTAAAAAAGACTTTAAGAAAAAGTTTGAAAAAGATGTCCGTTCTTTAAGACGTTTCATTAAGTTCATCATTTTCTTCTACCCAAAACTTGCGAAAGTCGCAGACCCAGTCGGGATTCTTGAACACATCGAAGCATATACACTCGCAGAACTTGATTTACGCAATGAAATCAGTCATGGAGAAGTATTGAAGTCCATCTATGAGGAGCATAAAAACAAGTTTGACCTTTCACGTTTAAAATTTCCAATCATATATAAATCCTTATCGAATGAGCACGTTTTAGTTTCAGAGTTCATTGATGGGAAGACTGTGGACGATTTACTTGAAGAAAAGGCGATGCCATTTGAAGATATCTTGGAAATCTTCCATATTCACGGCTTCTATATTTTCATTATTGGCACTTTCCATGGGGATTTACACCCTGGGAATCTCATTAAAAAAGGCAATGATTTTTACTTCATTGATACAGGTGCTATTTCAGAAGTGGGTAAGAAAATCCAAATGGGTTTGTTCGAGTTCATGGAAAAACTCGCTTATTACGATTTCCCGGGTTGTGCTTTAGCACTCAACCATATGGCTTATAAGGAAATCCATGGAAAGACCTACGATGTGTATTTTACAAAACTATTAGAGATCTATAAGGACTTTGAAGGTAAATCTGTATCTGAAGTATCCTTAACTAGAAAGATGATGGAAACCATCAAACATGGGGTAAACTCAGGGATGGTTTTTGAAAAAGGGATGTTTCCTATCATTAAGAGTATGATGTATTTAGACGGCATGGTTTTAAAAGGTGCTCCAGATACCGTACTCATGATTGAAATGAGACGTTTCTTAGAAGAATTTCACAAAGCAAACGAGGCGATTAATATATGAAAAAAGTAGCGATTATTGGTGCAGGTCCTGGTGGACTCGCAGCGGGTATGGTGTTATCCAAAAAGGGATACGACCTGCACATTTTTGAAAAAGATAACCAAGTCGGAGGCAGATCCAAACGACTCTCCTTAGGCGATTATCACTTTGATATTGGACCCACCTTTTTAATGTATCTAGAAATCTTAGAAGAAGTCTTTCAAAAGGCTGGGTATGATGTCCATAAAGAACTAGACTTGATGAGACTTGAACAACTCTATACCTTGATGTTTAATGATGTTACGTTTAATATGAGCAAAGACCCCATTGAAAACATCAAAATGTATGAAAAATATCAACCAGGTATGGGGAAAAGCTATGAAAAATGGTTTTCTGCACAAAGACGTAAACTCAATGTCTTCGCACCCATCTTAAAGAAACCTTTCCCAAATGCTTTACACTATCTAAGACCAGATGTCTTAAAAGCCGCCCCTTACCTACACCCGTTTAAATCGGTGTATAGTTTATTAAAAACATTTAATCCAAACGAAAACTTTATTCATTCTTTATCATTCCAGGCTAAATACTTAGGTATGGCTTCCTATCAAGCCCCATCCTTTTTTACCATCCTGCCGTATCTAGAACACGCCCTAGGTTTATACCATGTCCGAGGGGGTCTCAATCAAATCAACCATAAGATGGCAGAACTGATTGAAAAAAATGGTGGAAAAGTGCATTTAAATAGACAAGTTGAAGAAATCATCGTTGAAAAAGGATCCATGAAGGGACTTCGTATTCATGGAGAGTATATGCCGTTTGATGAAGTTATCATCAATGCTGATTTTGCGTACGCGATGAATCATTTGATTAAAGAAGATCACTTAAAAAAGTATACGCCTCTAAAACTTGAAAAGAAAAAATACAGTGTTTCGACATTTATGTTGTATTTAGGGTTGGATAAAGAGTATGATTTTTCACATCACGAAATATTGTTTTCTAAAGATTATGAATCTTACCTTAAAGGGTTAACACAAAACGAAATTACGGATGACATCAGCGTATACATTCATAATCCAATTAGAACCGATGATACTTACGCGCCAAAAGGGCATTCGAGTTTATTCTTGTTAGTACCGGTCCCAAATCTAACTGCAGATGTCGATTGGAGTACTTACCGTGAACACTTGAAAGAAGTGACATTGGATCTTATTGAGAAACGTCACCAGATCGATTTAAGAAGCCATATTAAAGCCATTCATATGATTGACCCGACGCAGTGGAAAGACGACTATAATGTCTATCAAGGAGCGGTCTTTAATTTAGCCCATAATCTACCTCAAATGCTCAACCGCAGACCACAAAATAAGTTTGAAGAAATCAAACATGTGTATTTAGTCGGTGGTGGTACACATCCAGGTAGCGGACTACCAACCATCTACCAATCTGCACTAATCTTAGACAAATACTTATAATTTAGACGCCTTTTTGGGCGTTTATTTTTTTAAGATAAACTTCACGAAAATGTAATGGATTAACCCATTTTATGTGACTATAATCTTATTACTGTCAATTATGTAATAATTTAGTAGAGTGAAATAATGATTATATAAGACACGATATTGACTTTTATTGGTGATCGTATGAAAAATCCTTTTATAAAGGCAAAGCACTATATATTAGATTGATGGTTTTAACACCCTTTGCTGATGCAAAATCAAGCGAATGAACTAGAACAAAGAGGTGAATAAATCACCCTTTACGGAATGATTTGATTGCCTCTTAACGAGCGAACTCGTCTTATTTAAAACGACTACAGTCCAAATAGTACTGTACGCTTAGGTGTGTTCACACCCATATTCCCTATCCATATGGCATCGGGATTACCTTTTCGAATCATATTCAATGAGGCATTTTGGTCAGCATTGATTACTATGCCTTTTTTACTTCTATATAAACCTCTTTTGACTCTTACACCTGAAAACTCACCCTTAACGAATTTATCTTGATCCAGATAGGACGCTTTTGACGTATAGGCTTCATTAATTACTTTTGTTTCAATACCTATCTGTTCAGCTAAGTATATGATACGGTCTCTAAGTCTCGCTATAGGTATACTTTTCGTCCACTGATTATATGTATCCGATAACCGTTCATCTTTAAACGTATCGTTATAACCAATGATGATTTGTTTCACTTTATTATCTATTGCGTGATGGATAATGAGTTTAGCTGCTTTATAGATGCCATAATCCATTTGATGGTTCCGTTTATCCATCAGACGAATCATTTGTTTGGTTAAGATAGTTTGATTGGGTCTACTACTCGCTAGTTTAGCGATTCGTTTATGATAAAACTGATTCATACTCTTTAACCTTTTTCCATCTAATAATAAGTGGGTATTATTCGTCACTGAACAAAATGCTAGATTGTTATACCCAAAATCGATGCCCATGGTTTCGGTAAGATCATCTAATTTCATTTTAGGTGTTTCATCTAGATACACATAAACCACTTCGATGTACTTTCCATCATAGTAGGACTTGATGGTGATTTCTTTGATTGGTTTGGTTTGGATACATTTAGGTGTGGGGATATCTAACGATAAGTCACTTAAATGGTTTAATTCGGTTGTGTGCTTATGAATTTGTTTTGAAACTAATTCAATCTCTTTGGATACTTTCTTGATGAAGTGACTTCTAGGGAGTGTATAGACTTCATTGGATGGTTTATAGACCATTCGGTCATATAGAGGATAATAAGTATCTTTCTTCAAATATCTAGGGAGTCTAATAGTTTGTTTAAGTTTAGACTTTAAAGATCCAAAGAACCCTTTCATCGCTTCATCGACTTTACGAATAACCATTTGACCTTGAGTCGTACTTAAGTAACGATAGTGTTCACTGTCTTTGAGTAGTTGGTAATTATCGTTATAAGATAAATACTCATTGGTTTTGATAAAATGTTGTCTTACATTATAAAGAGCTTGATTATATAGACTTCTTGAAGCACGCATTAAAGACAACAAAAACTGGTGTTGATTAGGATTCAAATAGAGTCTAGTTTTTAGGGCTTTATAAGACATAAATGGATTCCTCCTTTCTACTTAAATTATACCATAAATGACACACAAAATATATATTTTATATGATATTTTAATTATATAGAGAAAGTAAACAGAAGACGTTTAAATGACCATTTTATAGAAAATTTTATAAAACTTATAGAGTCTATATTCGATAAGTGAACAATAAAAGACGAACTTTCCTAGTAGATGAAAAAGGACAGCTCAGACTGTCCTTTACTTTATCGTTTCTGAGGGTTTCTTTATAGCTTTGATAAGCAATGTAACCATCCCTACGATTAAACCAACAAACAAGAAGAATAATCCAAATAAAACATACATAAGATCATTCCAAGAACCGGCTGGTTGCGGGATTTGTGATAACCAAATGAACGTTAGGCCTAATCCAAGTGAAATTAAGGTTGGTAGGAAAGCAAATTTTTGTTTCAAAAATGAGAATACCAAACCAACAATAACCCCTAAAAGACCAAATCCACAAATATACGGAATAAAGGGTACCATATGAAACCTCCTTTTTAGTAATCATACTTGAAAAAGATGGGTTTGTCAATTTATTAGGTTTTGCCTTAGTAAAGCCTTTAAGTCTCTATATTTTGAAAGTCAAAATAGTTGAACAAATAGTCTGATTTCGATACAATGAATGGGAAAAGGAGGCGATTCGTATGGTTTATTCAAAAACAGCATTTTATTTTAGAAGTATTTACTTGATTTTTGGGGCTATTGGATTATTTTTAGCAACCGAGATCACGACAGGTTCATTCAATAAAGGCTTCTTTGTTTACTATACCAACTTATCCAATTTGATTGCCTTTGGATTAATGGTTCATATTTGGTTATTAACCTATCAATCCCTTAAAGGGAAACAGGTTGTTTTCAAATATCCGACGATTCGTTTCGTTATTACAATCCTAATTTTGGTGACTGTGATTATCTACAATACGTTATTAGGTAACCTATTCGATCCAAGTTATTGGCGTGTAAGGAATGTGATCATGCATCTAGTTGGTCCGCTACTTGTTGTTCTAGATTACATGTTATTCACTAAAAGAAATACGGTATCTTGGAAAGCAATTGGCTATAGTTTAGTACTACCTTATGCCTATGTTGTATGCACATTAATCATTGGGTTATTCACACATACATACCCTTATTTTTTCTTAGACGTGAATGAGATTGGCTATTTAGGGGTATTGGGTTGGGTATTTATGTTGACTATAGGGTTCATTTTCTTAAGTAGTATGCTCATTTTATATAATAAAAAAAATGAAAAATATAAAAAATAGTGTGAAGTGTATCCTAAATTGTTTTTTGATGTTACAATAGAGATAAATAGGTGACTAACTATCTAATGTCAAGCGATATTTACAGATAAATACTAAAAACCTCCCGAACAACAAAAAATTGGAGGTATGCTTACAATTATGGATGATTATTATTTAATCGCCACAGATTTAATAATAAGCTATTGTAGTTTAGTTGAATCGTAATCGAGTTGGTTTGTTTCTAAATGATGAATGATTCGAACTAACTTCTTAGCTAAATGAACGAGTGCTACTCG
>NZ_JAOEGN010000026.1 GCF_025446935.1 Paracholeplasma vituli
TCTAGTTTTGAGAGATGTCTGGTGACGATGGCGAAGTGGACACACCTGTTCCCATCCCGAACACAGAAGTTAAGCACTTCAGCGCCGAAAATAGTACAATGTGCGAAGATAGGTCGTTGCCAGGCAAATCTTAATAACCGCCTAAATAGCTCAGTTGGTTAGAGCACCTGACTGTTAATCAGGGGGTCCTAGGTTCGAGTCCTAGTTTGGGCGCCACTCTTTAACAGTTAAAACAGCTTTTAGGCTGTTTTTTTTTCTGACGGTTGGTGAATAGTGTGTATGACACTAACACTTAACAGCCTAGTTAAAACATGAAACCATATTTTTATTTTTGAACGATTTTGATATACCGAAATATGCTATAATGACATTGCCAAACAATTCTAATAAGGAACTACAAAAGCGAGTATTTTATCCTTGAATTGTTTGGCGACGTTCCTTGGGATAAAATACTCGCTTTTGTAGTATAGGAACGTCATTATGCCAAAGACTATTTTTTGTATTTGTGGTACGAAAGCTGTTAAAAAAGGTAGGACTGCTTCAAATGTTCAAAGGTATCGATGTCTATCGTGCGGAAAGTCATTCTTAGCAGATAAAAAGTCAACAGGCTTTTTGAAACATTCGGGAAAGATTATCAAACAGTTTATTGGATTCATGATTGATGATGTATCCCTCGAAGTAGCTGCACGTAATTTATCGATTGATATTAAGACTGCTCATTACTATCGTCATCTTGTATTCGACACATTACGAGACTATCAGAGTACTATAAAACTTAATGGTACACTCTTGATTGATGAAACATTTATTCCGATTAGAGAAAAACCTTATAAACTACTTAGATCAGATGGTAAAGACATTAGAGGCCTGTCATTCAACCAATTGTGTATCATTACTATGATTGATTTGAACAGTATAGGCACTGCTAAAGTGTCTTCAAGAGCTAGTGCCCAACCTGAAGATTTCATTCGATTATTTAATATGAATATTGGTAATGTCCATTTAATCATTCACGATGGAAATCCTAAACAGGTTCAATTCATGAAGCAGTTCGATTGTCCTAGAATAAATCCTAGAAAATCAGACTTAACTGAATATTCGACCGATTTGGTTGATTCATTTCACAGTAGTTTGAAAAGATACTTATTCAAACATGCAGGATTCAAACTTAAGAATACCCAACACTATTTAAATTTCTTTGTTTATCGGTATAATCATCTTTCCAAAGATAAGAACTCAGATAAGAAAACAATCATATCTATTAAAGAAAAAATGATAATTGATCTATACAAAAAGGTCATTAAAGCAGATAAGCGAATAAAGTATACAGAATACTTGAAAGATTTAGGAATAACTGACATATTGGAGAATATAAGGTAGTCTATACACACTATTCACCAACCGTCAGTTTTTTTTTACTTTTCTTGAATTTTACATCTTTTCAAAGTTGGATATTATGATATAATAAAGATACATCGAGAAATTGCCTAAATAGCTCAGTTGGTTAGAGCACCTGACTGTTAATCAGGGGGTCCTAGGTTCGAGTCCTAGTTTGGGCGCCACTTCGCAATAATAGACCCTTTTGGGTCTTTTTATTTTTATTTGCAAAATCGATAGGAGTTTTAATATAGATCATAACATTATGAATGTATAAAATTTTAATAATGTAAAACTAAAATAGTGGAAAAACTCATTACAAAGAGATTTAGTTGCGTATTGATTTCGATAATAGGTGATAATAGATATTGAGGTTTAATTATGAGAAAAAACATTATCACCGTAGCGAAAGAACTTAATCTGGCACCCTCAACCGTTTCTAAGGTCTTAAATAATAATGGTCGTGTGAGTCAAAAAACACGTGAACGCGTGATGGCTTATGTTAAAGAAGTCGGTTATATTCAGGACGCTTCAGCACGCATTCTAAAGAGTAAAAAAGAGTTATACATTAGGAATTTTGTTCTCTCTGATATATCATTGGTTGGGTTAGAACACCCATTTTTCTCAAGCATTTTACAATCATTTAAAAACTATGTCGAAAAACATGGGTATGAGATAATTTTTGTTGTGAATAAAAATAGGTGACCGTGAGATGAGCTATCTCCAATGGTAAACTCGGCTTCTTCATGGGTTATATCGATGAAACCAGTGTACCTACAACATTCTATCTAGACGATATTCAACTTGAATTAGTGGGATATCGTAAGGATACCGTTAAACCATTCATCTTTGGTGCGAACGATATTACCCTCGTGAAGGGTACTGAATTCAACCCACTTGCAGGCGTATCCATGTTTGATAACCAAGATAAGACCCTGAGCAATGCAAGTATCGTTGTCACAGGTACAGTCGATACCGCAACTGCTGGCACTTATACACTTACTTATACTTTGACAGACCGTCAAGGCAATATAACCACCGTTGAAAGAGTTGTAACAGTTACAGAACCAGCTGTTTAAAACTCCACCTCCTAGATCGAAAAGGCATACGTCAGTGTGCCTTTTTGTTTTTCTTTAAAAACACTTCCATAAGGGATATCATTAAAATGATTTAGCCCTTTAGGGTATAATTAAAGAGAGGGATGCTTATGAAATACCTTAAACAGTTTATCAAAATTACCATCACGTTCTTTAAAGCAGTCATCAGACTGATTTTAGGGTTGCGCACACCTAAGGGATTATTAGCCCTATTCATTGCTTTCTTGATTTATTATGGATGGGCCATCGCTTTTATCGTTTACGGGACTATCGTAAAGAACCCTTGGTTCATCTCAATTGGAACATCGGTTGTAATATTTTGGATGGCACCGATGACCCCTTTCTTCGCGATTACCATTTTTACGACCCTATTCATTCAAAGAGTCATTCTTAGAGATCAAAACACCCAGTCCTTTCGAAAGATTTACCATATGTACTTGGGAGATGAAACAAAAGCTTCAGATGATAAAATCATCGCGTTGGTCGAAGAAAAGACAGACTTCGCTGATCCAACCGAAGAAGAACTTGAGGCGGCAAAATCTAAGCAATCCTAAGTGGTTTATGATAGAATAACTTTGGAGGAATTCATATATGCACTATTATCACGCACCGAATCATATCCGATTATTCAATGATGAAGGCACCTTGCTTGCAGAAGTTAAATTTCCTCGTATTGATGACAATACGGTCGAAATTAACCGTACATTTGTGGACCCTTCCTTAAGGGGACAAGGTATTGCTCATGAACTTTTGATGTATGCGTATAACGCCATCAAATCACAAGGTTTAAAGGCAATTCCAACCTGTAGTTACGCGCTCACTTGGTTTAAGCGTAACACAGATAAAAATGACATATTGGCACCCAATTTTGATTTAGAAGATAATTTAGCTAGTTGCAGTATCTAATAGGAGGGACTATGGATTTTATTACAGAACGTAACATGATTTATGCATGTGATAATGAAAAAGTCATTGCTGAAGTGACATTTCCTAATATCGATGACACCACTGTTGACATCAATCATACTTTTGTAGACCCTAGTTTAAGAGGTCAAGGGGTCGGCCAAAAATTATTGATTCTAGCTTATGAGACCATTAAGCAACAAGGCTATAAAGCTGTAGTTACCTGTCCATACGCAGTTAAATTTTTCGCGAATAATCCAAGTTACAGAGATATTCTAAAGTGAGAACTTAACCGTTCTCTTTTTTTTGGGGATGGGATTCAAATCCGATTACCTATGTTATAATACCTAATGGATTATGAAGAGGCACACCATGACAAAAAAACTTCAAAAAAATATTTTCATCCTCACACTCCCCATCTTCATCGAATTGCTTTTCTTCATCCTGATGGGATCTGTAGATACGGTGATGATATCAGCTTATGAAAAGTCGAATGCACTCGCCATTGGGAGTGTCGCTGCAGTAGGAAATGCCTCTACGGTCATCAACTTATTCGGTGTGCTGATCAACATTGTGTCAGCTGGTATTTCAGTAGTTGTCAGTCAGTATTTAGGGGCTAAGCATGAGGCTGGTGCGAAAAAATCCATCATGACAGGCATTCTTATGCAAGTCGTCATTGGATTACTAATCGCAGCCACACTCATCACTTTTGGGAATCTTTTATTTAAATTGATTGATACCCCAGTAGAAATCCAAGGTTTATCCTTTGACTATCTATTCTACACAGCCATTTCGCTATTATTTGTCGCGATTTCAAATGCGATATCAGCAGGATTAAGAAGCTATGGTCATGCTCACCAAATCATGGTGACTGTGATTATTGCTAACGTATTCAATATCGTATTTAATTTCATTTTCATCTACGGGTATTTGGGCTTTCCTGAAATGGGTGTAGCTGGTGCTGCCCTATCGACCATGTTGATGCGACTTCTGACCATGTTTGTCTCATTTTATTTATTAAAACGTTTGATTGGACTTTCAATCTTTAGGGTTCAATACGATGTTCAAAGTTTGAAGAAAATCCTAAAAGTAGGTGTCCCATCGGCATTAGAAAATATGACCTATAATTTCATGCAATTTGTCATTTTATCCTTTGTAAACAAACTCGGAACTGAGATGATAACAACACGAACTTATGTGAATACAGTCTTATCCTATATCTATTTATTTTCAGGTTCATTTGCCTCTGCAAACGCGATTATAACGGGGTATTACATCGGTGAAGAAGATTATGAGGGTGCGTATAAAAACACGCTTAAAACGACTTTTATTACAATCATGATAGTGACCTTTGTGACGCTTTTAGTTAACCTCGGATTACCCTTTATTGCAGGCTTTCTCACCGAGGATGAAACCATCATTAAAACGATGAGACAAATTTTCTTATTCGTCGTTTTACTTGAGATTGGACGAAGTTTAAATCTCATAATTATTCAGGCTCTAAGAGCTGCAGGCGATACTACATTCCCGCTCATTATGGCTGTATTCTCGATGCTTGGCATCGGTATTACAGCGTCTTATTTATTCACAAATACACTAGGTCTTGGCCTATTAGGCATTTATTTAGGAATTGCCTGTGATGAACTCACCAGAGGCGTCACCATGCTCATTCGCTGGCTTAAAAAAGTATGGATGCATAAATCATTGGTAAAGGAGAATTAAACATGAAACCAGTCATCATCGCTGTTGCAGGAGGGTCTGCTTCAGGTAAAACCACCGTTGTGAATGAGATTCTTGGGAAACTCGATTTAAAGAGTGTTGCGATCATCAAACATGACGACTATTATAAAGCTCAACACAACATCACTTTAGAAGAACGTACTCATGTGAACTATGACCATCCGAGTTCATTAGATAATGATCTTTTGGTCGAACACATCCGCACATTACTTTCTGGTAAACCCATATCAAAACCCATTTATGATTTTGAGAACTACGATCGAAGCAGTAAAACTGAGATTGTTGAACCCAAGAAAGTCATCATTCTCGAAGGGATCCTCATTCTAACCGACGAGCGCATCCGTCAATTATCTAACATCAAGCTGTTTGTTGAACTTGACGACGATACCCGTTTCATCCGCCGCTTACAAAGAGACATTAAAGAACGCGGTAGAAGCGTCGATTCCGTCATCAATCAGTATTTGAATACAGTAAAACCGATGCATCATAAATACGTTAAACCGACAAAGCGTTACGCCGATGTCATCATACCAAATGATTATAATCATGGGGTCGCGGTCGATATCATCGTATCCAGAATACAAAAAATCTTGGAGGAAACGGAATGATACTAATCATCGGAGCGATGGCCTCAGAAACGGAAGCCATAACGCATTTAGTTAAAGACCCTGACAACTTCACCTTAAATGGTAAAAATGCTGTTACAGGGGAAATTAATGGGCATTCTGTTATGATTTTGACAACAGGTGTCGGAAAAGTCAACGCTGCATTCGGGATTACTTCAGTACTGTCCTCTTATGATGTGGATTATGTCATTAATATTGGACTAGTAGGAGGATTCAAACCACTCACTTCTGGTGAAATGGTCTTTGTGGATGAAGCTCTTTACCACGATTTTGATCTATCGATTTTCGGGTATCAAAAGGGTCAAGTCCCGAATCTTCCCGAAGTTTTCAAACCAGATCCTGCTCAAGCTTTAATGGTTAAGGAGAAGATGAATATCAAGGGTGTCAAACTCTATACGGGTGATACCTTTATGACTGAAGTCATCGAACCCAATACGATTTGTGATATGGAAGGTGCTGCCTACTTTCAAGTATCACACCTCTTGAATACCAAAATCATTTCGATTAAAATTGTTTCAGATATTGTAGGTGAACCTTCACAGCTAGACGATTACAGTGCATTTGAAAGTGCTTGTAGTTTACGTTTTAAATCTTTGATTGACCAACTATTATCCTAGGAGGAGCATTATGAAAGGATTACTGATTCTATCCGATTTTTGTGAAGATACAGAAGCCCTATCGACACGCGCTTTACTTAAACGGGCTTTAATTGATGTAGATACCGTTACCATCAATCCAAATAAGATGATTACAACTGGATATGGATTAAAGGTTTTGGTTGATTATCATAAAGATGAAATCGATCTGGATGACTATGATTTCTTGATTGTGCCTGGTGGAAAATATGTCGCTTTAACCATTGAACACGATACCTATATTAAGTCGACAGTGAAAACCTTTGAAAAGAATGAAAAACTGATTTGTGCGATTTGTGCAGGACCTCGTTTTTTAGGTGTCATGGGTGTATTAAAAAACAAACATTACACGATTTATCCAGGCAATCAAAATGACGCTTTTGGAGGGGTTTATCATCCTGAACTTAAGGCGCTCACGGATGGCTTAGTAATCACAGCAAGAGGTGCTGGTGCAACCCTCGATTTTGCTTATGAAATCATCCGTTTTATTCAGGGTGAAACAGCAGCAAAAAAGATCCTCGAAAACATCGCTTATTAATTTGAAATTATTCGACTAATTTATATTGACAAACGCTTTTTTATTGGTATAATAATAAATGCGCTTGTCAAAATGTGGCCCGTTGGAGAAACGGTTAACTCACATGCCTTTCACGCATGCATTCACGGGTTCGAATCCCGTACGGGTCACCAAAATTGTACTCATAGCTCAATTGGATAGAGCGCTTGACTACGGATCAAGAGGTTGGGGGTTCAAGTCCTCCTGGGTACGCCATTTTTAATACGGGAAGTAGCTTAGCTTGGTAGAGCGCCTGGCTTGGGACCAGGAGGTCGCAGGTTCAAATCCTGTCTTCCCGACCATTTTTGCGGGTGTAGTTCAATGGTAGAACCTCAGCCTTCCAAGCTGATGACGTCGGTTCGATCCCGATCACCCGCTCCAATGAACAAATCAATCACCAAAACTGGTGATTTTTTTTTGCTTAATAATGATATAATAAATGCGTTAGAAACGTTTCTGGAGGACTTTTTATGTCTATTTATCCGATTATAGAATTTGATGATAACGACGATGTTTTCATTAGACCTTTTGTACGCATCGAAGGATTAATCGCGGTTGCACTATTTAGAAACGTCAAGTACGGTAGTATCATTTACGCTGGTGACGACTTAACGAATGATACCTGGGATTCACGCAAATGGAAATCGAGAACATCCATTAGAATGGCTTTAGTTTCATTTTGTCGTGATGTCGTCAAATCAATATAATAAAACTAATTAGAGGTAATCCTATGGAATTTAATGAAGTACATAAATACGAATTATTTGATGCAGTTGACATAAAGGGTAATAAACTCAATATCGATATGGTTAGAGGTCAAAAATACCCTGAAGGTTACTATCATGTAGTGATTGAAATTATCACAATGAATGAAAAAGGCCAAGTTTTGGTAACCAAAAGACACCCAAAGAAAAATTATGGGCTCTATTGGGAAATTACAGGGGGGTCCATCCTTAAAGGCGAAAGCATCATACAGGGAGCCATTCGCGAACTCAAAGAAGAAACCAATCTAGTAACCACCGAAGATCAATTGAAATTGGTCTATGATGAAGTCTATCACGATGGTCTCTTTAAAGGCTTCTTTCACCAAATTGATACTCGGAATCAAGTAATTATCTTACAAGCCGATGAAACGATTGAATATCAATGGATTGATAAATGTGAATTTGTCAGTTTCATCAACCGCGAAGACTTTATTCCACAGACAAGAAAACGCATCCTTAGAGCTTGGGAAATATTGGAAGATTATATCTATTGTCCATAATTGGCACACTTCGTGTGCCATTTCTTTTTTTAATAGAAAATACTTTAAAAATGCAATAAAAATTTGATTTATTCGACATTTTGTGACAAAATTAATATAAATAGGAGGCACATCATGACAGAATTTTTAAGAGATTATGGAATTTATGTACTCGGGGGAATCGTTATTCTATTCGTGATCATCACGTATTTTTTATCGAGAAAACCAGAAAAAGTCGAAGAACCCGCTAAACCTACTCCAAAACCAGAGGTAGTCGTTAAACCTGAATCTGTAGAGGTAACGGATCAACCCGTTCCAATCGCTGTAGTAGAAGAAAAACCCGTTGTACCATTGGAAAAGATGCCTGAAGAAATCGATGATAAAGTTGCTGAACAGAACGTCGAAGCAGCTTGGAATAAAGTGGCTACACCCAGTGAGGGAACTCAACAACCGGGAGTTGACAAGAAGCCTAATGCGAAACCATCCCCCAAGAAGGAGACGGTAGTAAAAGCAGAGACGGTTGACGAAGTCGATGAAGATGCAGATGAAGAAGCTGCACTCAAACGAATCGTAAAAAATCCAAAATACCATATTTCAATGAATAAAGACGAAAAGAGCCCTTATTTTAAGAAATGGCGTGTTCGTAAAGAGGGGTCAACCAAGACCATTAAATATTTCGATACCCAAAAAGAAGCGATTGACTATGCACAAGGACTTGCAGAGAAAGCAAGCACATCTGTAGTCATTCATAAAGTTGACGGATCGATTCGTAAGCAGGATTACTCCAAGAAATAAACCATTCTAAAAGCACGCCAAACACGTGCTTTTTCTAAAAAAAGGGGATAAAACATGGATACCATTTACATCTTCATCGTTTTAGGACTTTTTATCATACTCACAGTATCTCTAAGGATCGTTCCAAGAGACAGTTTTGGGGTATTGGAACAATTTGAAAAAATCCATCGTGTTTATACTGAACCTGGTATTCACTTTGTGTTACCATTTGTTCAAAAGATGTATGTTTATAGCTATCTAACAACGGTGGATTTCAATTCAGTTTTGATTGCGCCTGCACACAAGACTGGTTTTTATCTCACGATGACTATTTCAGTTAAAATTAACGATATCAAAAAGTATCATACGCTCATAAAGCCGATGGTCTTACACGACGAACTTTTGATCGTCATGGCGAAATTCTTGGATGATACACCCTACTCCGTGACATTAAGTAACGATTTGAGTCAATACCTATCAAAATATCTCAGTAGCCCAGATTACCCTTTTACAACAACACACATTCAAATCATAGATCTTAAAATCGCTTAGCCAGTCTTCAGACTGGTTTTATTTTAAGCAAATCACGTGATATTTCGAAATCGAAATGATAAACTATACGTGAGGTGACTAACTATCTAATGTCAAGCGATATTTACAGATAAATACTAAAAACCTCCCGAACAACAAAAAATTGGAGGTATGCTTACAATTATGGATGATTATTTAATCGCCACAGATTTAATAATAA
>NZ_JAOEGN010000027.1 GCF_025446935.1 Paracholeplasma vituli
ACAGAGGTGAAACCTTAATAGAAGCACTCACTGATTTAAGTGTGAGAGAATTCACTGGATTATTATCGAATAACGAATACACGATAAAAGTAACCTATACCTATGACCTGAATGATGGAGCAGGTTCACAAACGCTTGTTATTTCAAGAAATATCAGCACTCTCAAAATGGACCCCATAGTGACATTTAATATCACAAATATTGACCGTAATAACGTCAGTTATCAAATAAATATTTTGGACAATGATTACGCTGTTAATAGCATAAAATCAGTTCAAGCGAATGTAATACGTCCGAAGAGTTATCCATATGCTGTGAAATTAAAAGAGATTATCAATCTGGAGAGTAATCTTTATGGACAAATTAATAACATCGATTCTGGTAATACTCATGTGCTAGAAATTGTTTTATTTGTCGATTTGAAGGATGGGTTAGGTTCAAGAGAAGTTAAATTTGAACACCAGTTTAAAACAATATCTACACCAATTTCATTTTCATTAAGAAACTCTTTAAAAACACAGGATAGTTTAACGTTCAATATTTGGGAAATCAATCTTGATTTGATCCAAAGAACAATGCTACAAATCAAATTGGTTAACGAAGAAACTGGGGAAGTGGTAAGTTCAGAATTTGATGAATTACCAGATTTACAATTTGGTTGGATATATGAATATGAGTATACCTACTCTGATTTACTTTCTGACACTGCGTACATATTAGTGATTGAGTATCATGCAAACATTAGTGATGGCTTAGGTGAGAAACTCTTTAAACATGAAATAAAACTTACTACACAAGCTAAATCAACACCAACAGTATCGATTGAAAATGTAATATCAACAGAAACTAGTATTGGATTTGATATTTCCACTATGGATATTGATCAAGTAGGATTGATTTCAGCAATTGAACTTTATCGAGGTGAGACACTGATCGAAGCGCTCACTGATTTAAGTAAGAGAGAGTTCACAGGGTTATTGTCAAATACTGAATATATAATCAAAGTTTCTTATATCTATAACCTAAATGACGGAGAAGGAAACCATAATTTGGAGGTAAGAACGTACAATTATTTAACCGCTGATAAATTTCAAGATAGCAATCAAAAAGAAGGTTATTTATGGGGTTTAATTCATGTCAAAATTGACTCTGAGAAAAGCATATTCATAATAAATCCTTTGCCAAAGAATTTGAGTGTTAATGTGAAAGTATACTTTGAAGATATTACCACTGAGGAATTTAGCACCTTAGGTTATGGAGATAAAATTATTGTCTATGGTACTTTTATCAATGGATATGTACTAGGTGCTTTTAATACTGTTGAAAAAAGAGATACTATTGATGATGTAAAAACAAAAGAAAAACAAGCACCAAGCATAGTTATCGACAACGTAGTCCCGACACAAGAAAGCATCGGCTTTGGCATCACCGTAACAGATACAGATGAAGTCGGATTGATTACAGCTATTGAACTTTATAAAGGTGAAACGCTGATCGAAGCACTCACTGATTTGAGTTTAAGAGAATTTGCTGGTTTATTATCTAACAACGAATATACAGTCAAAGTGACCTATACCTATGACCTGAATGACGGTGTGGGTTCACAAGCACTCGTGATATCAGAAGCAGCAACCACAGTGGCTAAAGCCGCTCCTACGGTCGTCATTGACAACGCTGTACCAACTCAAGAAAGTATCAGCTTCGGAATCACAGTTACTGATGTTGATCAGGTGTGAAATATCACAGCCATCGAACTCTATCAAGGCGAGACTTTAGAAGAAAAACTTACTGATTTGAACTTGAGAGAATTTACTGGCATGGAAAAATATACCACATACACAATTAAGGTTATATACAGTTACGATTTAAATGATGGTCAAAGCGAAAGAGTTATGACAACTTTAGAAGATATTACTACTAAATTTTTTAGTGGTGACGGGACTATTCTAAATCCATATAAAATATATACAGTGGAAGATTTACAAAATATAAATGAAATGCCTGAAGCAAATTTTATTTTGATGAATAACATTGACTTGACAGGTGTATCTTGGACGCCTATCAGATACGAGAATAATGAGTTTAGTGGATCTTTTAATGGGAATAACCCTATTTTGACGCGAAGAAGTTATTTACTGAATATGACTCTAAATTAAATTGCCTAGATAAGTCCATAATTTAGAGAATCTAATAATCTTCACAATCTGACTCAAGGGAGCCATAATTGCATTAAGCCCTTAAACCTTAGAGAGTAAAGTGATGAGGACATTAGCTAAGTATACTCAATTAATGCTAATGATGGCTCTACAAAGGGGAAAATAAGCAAAAGTATATGTATAAACTTCGGCTTCTCTCTTCGGCACCATTTTTTGAATAATTTATTTTTGTGAAAGACTATTGAAGTTCAATGGTCTTTTGTTTTTATCATTTCTGAATCCCAATTAGTGGAATATAAGTTAATATACACTGGAATAATTTTTCACGTGACTAAAATATATAAATTATTATCCTCGAAGTCTTGACGTGACTAGTATTGCATGATAAAATGATTACGAGGATAAAAATAAAGATTAATTAGTCACGAGGTGATATTGTGAATAAACTCCCCTTTAATATAAATTTGAATGAAGTAGACATATTGAAAGAACTTAATGCTGCAAATCATCACATAGGCGAATTAAAAGGAATACTTAAAATACTTCCAAATCCTGGAATTGTTTTGAGTTTAATCAATCTAAGTGAATCGAAAGACTCATCAGCTATAGAAAATATTATTACAACCTATGATGAAATATTCAAAGAGATTGTTTCAAAGATACCTATTGGAGGAAAATCAAAAGAAGTCATCAATTATAAGCATGCTATTGATCATGGTTTATTGGTTATGAGACAAAAAGGGTTTATCAGCACAAATATACTTATTGAAATTCAAAATGTCATCGAGCCGAATAAAGGTGGCATAAGAAAACTTCCAGGAACTGTAATCATTAACGATAAAACAAATGAAGTCGTACACACTCCACCACAAAATGAAGTAGAGATTCGTGAACTCATGCATAATCTTGAATTATTCATCAATCAGAATAATGATTATGACCCACTGATTCAAATGGCTCTCATCCACTTCCAATTTGAGAGTATCCATCCATTTTATGATGGTAATGGTAGAACAGGTAGAATTTTGAATATCTTGTATTTAGTTCTAAAAGAGAAATTATCCGAACCCATACTCTACTTAAGTAAGTACATCATGGAAAACAAGTCACAATATTATGCTCTTTTGAAAAAATGTAATGAAAATATAGATAACATTAAGGATTTTGTTCTGTACATTTTAAAAGGTATATCCGAAACTTCCAATCATACAGTTGATCTCATATTAAGAATAAACCAATCAATCGAGTTAACAAAAGAAATGATGAAAAAACGATTACCGGATATTTATCGTTATGAGATCGTCGAACATTTATTTTCTTACATGTATACCAAAAATGAGTTCTTTAGAGAAAACTTGAATATCTCGAGAGCAACTGCAACAAAATATCTAAAGCTACTTGAAAAAGAAGGTTTCATTGTTTCTGAGCAATTAGGAAAAGAAGTTATCTATAAAAATGTGCAACTGCTAAACCTCATTAAGGAATAAAATCATGAATAAATCAGAGAAGAAAATGGGTTATGGTGTATTCGGAAAAGCATATGAATATATGTTTAGAAATGATTTGCATCATAAACATTCAATTGATCCTGAAGTATTGAGGAACATGATTCCTTTAGATGAGAACTCTAACTCATTCTTATAGAACACCACAACCTGCATCAAAAGACATACATAACCTTGTACTATATGATATAGCACACAAATTAAAAGGTGATAATCTTTTAGAATCTATTTATAGGACAATTTAACAACCCAATCAAGAAGTCCACACCCTCTACAGGTAGTGGGATGAATTGATTTTTTTATTTTTATATATTGGTTATTATATATAATATGTTATAATATAAATATATTATTGATTCAGTATGATTTTTGAAAGAGGGCATTATGATGATGAAATTAGACACCAATGCACATTCAGTCTTCATGTTATGGTATCACTTGATTTTAGTTACAAAATATAGACGTAAAGTCTTTACGGATGAAATCTCTAATCGCGCTAAGGCAATTTTCGAATCTATCGCTATGAATTATCATATTACACTCATTGAGTGGAATCACGATTCGGACCATATACATATTGTATTTAGGGCTCACCCTAAGACGGAGCTATCTAAGTTCATCAATGCGTATAAGTCAGCGTCC
>NZ_JAOEGN010000028.1 GCF_025446935.1 Paracholeplasma vituli
TTGCCTGGCAACGACCTATCTTCGCACATTGTACTATTTTCGGCGCTGAAGTGCTTAACTTCTGTGTTCGGGATGGGAACAGGTGTGTCCACTTCGCCATCGTCACCAGACATCTCTCAAAACTAGATAAATTCATTTGTAAGGTTAAGTCCTCGTTCTATTAGTATCAGTCAACTTCACGCCTCGCGACGCTTCCATACCTGACCTATCAACCTCGTAGTCTACAAGGGAACTTACTTATTGCTAATGGGAAATCTCATCTTAAGGGGGGCTTCACGCTTAGATGCTTTCAGCGTTTATCCCGTCCATACATAGCTACCCAGCTGTGGCCTTGGCAGGCCAACTGGTGCACCAGTGGTATGTCCATCCCGGTCCTCTCGTACTAAGGACAGCTCCCTTCAAATTTCCAACGCCCACGATAGATAGAGACCGAACTGTCTTACGACGTTCTGAACCCAGCTCGCGTGCCGCTTTAATGGGCGAACAGCCCAACCCTTGGAACCTTCTTCAGCTCCAGGATGCGACGAGCCGACATCGAGGTGCCAAACCGCTTCGTCGCTGTGAACGCTTGGAAGCGATAAGCCTGTTATCCCCAGGGTAGCTTTTATCCGTTGAGTCACGGCCCTTCCATGCGGAACCGTAAGATCACTAAACCCGACTTTCGTCCCTGCTCGACTTGTTGGTCTCGCAGTCAAGCACCCTTATGCTTTTGCGCTCTACGAATGATTTCCAACCATTCTGAGGGTACCTTCGGGCGCCTCCGTTACTCTTTGGGAGGCGACCGCCCCAGTCAAACTGCCCACCAGACACTGTCCTCCGGATTACACATCCGCTAGTTAGATACGCCGTGCACAAAGGGTGGTATCCCAACGTCGACTCCATCAAGACTAACGTCCTAACTTCTTAGTCTCCCACCTATCCTGTACATCGTACACAGTATATCAATATCAAGCTACAGTAAAGCTCCATGGGGTCTTTTCGTCTAATCGCGGGTAACCGGCGTTTTCACCGGTAAACTTGATTTCACCGAGCCTCTTGTTGAGACAGTGCCCAAATCGTTACGCCTTTCGTGCGGGTCGGAACTTACCCGACAAGGAATTTCGCTACCTTAGGACCGTTATAGTTACGGCCGCCGTTTACTGGGACTTCAATTCAATGCTTCGTTTCCTGACATCTCCTCTTAATCTTCCAGCGCCGGGCAGGCGTCAGCCCCTATACTTCACCTTGCGGTTTTGCAGAGACCTGTGTTTTTGATAAACAGTCGCTTGGGCCTATTTTCTGCGACTCATTTTTCTCATTTTGAGTCCCCCTTATCCCGAAGTTACGGGGTTAATTTGCCGAGTTCCTTAACAAGAGTTTTCTCGCGCGTCTTAGTATTCTCTACCCACCCACCTGTGTCGGTTTACGGTACGGGTAGTATATAGATTAACCCTAGAAGCTTTTCTTGAAAGTTTGACATCATCGTCCTTTACCTACCGATCCTTAGTCTCGCCATGCGGATTTGCCTACACGACAACCTTAGATCCTTGTCCCCAATCCATTCAGGGGCGGACGTTAGCCTGCTCTGTCACTCCATCAGTCTATATACTAGTGCAGGAATCTCTACCTGCTATCCATCGGCTACGCTTCTCAGCCTCACCTTAGGCCCCGACTTACCCAGGGCGGACGAACCTTCCCCTGGAAACCTTGGGTTTTCGACGGACAGGATTCTCACCTGTCTTTTCGTTACTTACACCGGCATTCTCACTTCTAACCGCTCCAGCCGTCCTTCCGATCGACCTTCTCCGCTGTTAGAACGCTCCCCTACCACTTGGATTCAATCCAAATTCGCAGCTTCGGTATCATACTTAGCCCCGGTACATTTTCGGCGCAGAGTCACTCGACTAGTGAGCTATTACGCACTCTTTAAAGGATGGCTGCTTCTAAGCCAACCTCCTAGTTGTTTGTGCATCTCCACTTCCTTTGCCACTTAGTATGAATTTTGGGACCTTATCTGGCGATCTGGGCTCTTTCCCTCTTGACCATGAACCTTATCACCCACAGTCTGACTGCTAGCCTTATTTTATGACATTCGGAGTTTGATTGGGCTCAGTACCCCGAGGTGGGGCCATCACACATTCAGTGCTCTACCTTCATAAAACCTTCTGCTAACGCTAGCCCTAAAGCTATTTCGGGGAGAACCAGCTATCTCCGAGTTCGATTGGAATTTCACCCCTAGCCACAAGTCATCCGAGAATTTTTCAACATTCCGCGGTTCGGTCCTCCATTTACTCTTACATAAACTTCAACCTGCTCATGGCTAGCTCACCCGGTTTCGGGTCTACGTCACACAACTTATTCGCCCTATTCAGACTCGCTTTCGCTTCGGCTCCGCCCCTCTAGGCTTAACCTTGCTCTGTAACGTAACTCGCCGGTTCATTCTACAAAAGGCATGCTATCAGGCATTAACGCCCTCTAACTAGTTGTAGGCACACAGTTTCAGGTTCTATTTCACTCCCCTCCCGGGGTTCTTTTCACCTTTCCATCACTGTACTGGTTCACTATCGGTCACTAAGACATATTTAGCCTTCGGAGATGGTCCTCCGTTCTTCAAACGGGATTTCTCGTGTCCCGCCCTACTTCTCGTTTGCCTAGTCCAGATCATTTCGACTACAGGATTCTCACCTTCTTCGATTGGCCTTCCCATGCCATTCGTCTATAATCTGGTTTTGTAACTATTATGCAAAACAGGCTCCTCCAGGTTCGCTCGTCGCTACTACTAGAATCGTTTATTACTTTCTTTTCCTACAGGTACTGAGATATTTCAATTCCCTGCGTCCCCCTCCCATTGCTGGGATAACATGTCTTCCACATGCTGAGTTGCCTCATTCGGAATCCCACGGATCGTCGCGTACTTACTGCTCCCCGTGGCGTTTCGCCGTTAGTTGCGTCCTTCATCGGTGCTTAGTGCCAAGGCATCCACTGCGTGCCTTCTCTTCCTTAACCTTACGTCAGAATTTATCTACTTTTCAAAGA
>NZ_JAOEGN010000029.1 GCF_025446935.1 Paracholeplasma vituli
CAGGTCTTTGAGGATGGATACCACTTATCCATCACCATTAGGGTCTTACCTTGTGTTTCTAACTTATACTTCAAGAATGAAACAAATCTTGTCCATCCAAACCTGGATACTTGTTTGGCGTAATAAGAACTCTAAAGCAACATCGATGATTTTGGGTTGTTCATCTCATAGTTTTAAAGCAGCCAATGTTAATCGCCTTTCTTGGATATATTCATTGGGTTTTTTTCAAATGTTTCTTGAATAATTTATCCACATATCAAGACGAATAATTGGCTTCTCCAGATAACATCAAAAAGGTGATTGGTTTATCTTAATGGTCTTCAATATACGTTTGCAAACGATTGATTATTTCTTTTTGAGGATCCATGATCTCACCCATTTTCATTGTAAACTAAATAGCACTTTCAATCTCGACTGAATTTGTCTTAATAATACTTTGAAAAAGAAAAAAGCGGTTGCCCGCTTTAGGTAGTTGGTTTCTCAATGACAAAACCTTCTTTTAATAAACTTTGACTAAATAGTGGGACTATCGCGATAAGGACCATCCCGATTCCACTACCCAAAATGATTAATGATATATCTACCACATCGGATAAAGGTCCAAACAACAACATACCTAGAGGTAAACTAATGGTGTTGATCAAACCAAATACCGAAAACACACGACCAATATAGGCTTTATCCACTTTCTCTTGAATAAGTCCAACCAAAATTGGATTACTGATGGCAATGAAGAATCCGATAAATCCCCATAATCCGATATAGAATGCGAAATTGAATGGAATTCCCATACCGATGGTACCTAAACCAATCATGATATAAGCTAGGAAGAATGTGATCAAACGGTTATTAAATCCACCCCACGCCGAGATGACTAACGATCCTAATAACATCCCTGTACCAAAGATGGCTTCTAAAGTAGACAAGCGCCACGCCTCATCACCAAACACGCGCGCAACTTGTAAGTAGGTTAAAAATGAAGGGGCAGCTACCATCAACATGAATAAGAATCCAAATAGTAACACTTTGAATATAAATTTATGGTTGAATGCGTAGTGGATTCCACGTTTGATATCTTCAAAATAATCAATTGGAGCGGTTTTAAGTTCTGCTTCGTGTTTCGGTAACTTAACAACAAATAGGATCATGATTGCGATAGCAGCTGTAATAACATCAATCATCATGATGAATTCTAAGGGGATGGTAGATAGTAAAAGCCCAGCTAATAGCGGCATCAATACCATCGAAGAGGACTGAATACCTTGAGCAATCCCTTGGACTTTAATTAAGTGTGTTTCTGGTACTATCTGAGGATAGACTGCCGATACTGCAGGTTGATGGACACTTTGTCCAAACGCTCTTACAATCGATACGACAAATAAAATCCAAATGTCACGATAACCAAAAAAGAATAGAATCGCGATAATCAGTGTTACGAACGCAATCCCGAAGTCTGCTGTAATCATCAACATTTTTCGGTTCAATCTATCTGCCCAAACACCTGCGAAAGGGGTGATTAATAACGAAGGAATAAATGAACACATCACCATAATGGTCATCATGAGTCCAGATTTGGTTTGAAGTGTTATGTGCCACATAATCGAATACATGACCAACATCGAACCCAATAAAGAGACCGTTTGACTAATCATAAATATGCCTACTGTTTTTTTCCATGAATCCATTTTAACACCCAATTTCTATTAAATATGCTCTATGATATCACTTTATTTGTAGATTTCTTTCAAAATTACTCTATGATATTTTCATTGTCTTAATTATCTATATAAATTCAAAATAAAAGCCTGGTACACTGTACTAAGCTTAAATGCTTATTTACCAAATTTAAACTTACCGTCTTTTCATAATCTCTTTGTAAATCCGTTTTCCTTTTTCCTTTTCCATATACAAATGACATCTCACTTTGTTTAACTTCGCCTTCTAGATACTGCACAATCTTCATCAGCGTTTCTGTCTCATATATCTCACTTACAGGAAAATGATACCTGTTTCTTGATACCTCTCATTCATCTTTTCTAGTTGTTTCATAATCTTTCTGTATAATTTTTCACGGTACTTCTCGATTGAACCCTTCCATATAAATGTGTACTTGTTCGCGTTCGCTTCAATTTTCGTTCCGTCTATGTATAGTTTGTCTACTGCGATTTGTTCTTTATTGATAATATATCGATTGATTTCATGAAAGATGTCTTCGATGTTTCCTTTTAGTCGTTCTTTCATGAATTGATTGATTGTTTGGTGGCTGGGCTTCAGCTCGTCTGTTAACCACATGATTCTAATATCGTTCTTCGCCGCGCTTTTCCATTTCTCTTAATGTCGTGATGTTTTCCATCATACAAAACAGTATCAATTTGAGCATATTGACTGGATTATACCCGATTCGTCCTACGTTCGATTCGTCTATGATGTATTGTCTAAAATCGATCCTCCTAAATACTTCGTCAAATGTTCTCGCTTCACTATCAAATGGTATTTTTATTTCAAATGATAGTGGTAATTTTAACTGTTTTGGGTTAAGATATCCTTGTATTAATTCGGGTTTTTGCATACTTCGATTATACCAAAAAACCACCCTGGGCTTCCAGAGTGGCTTTTTTGTTATTGGGGACTAACGTTTTATTTCGTTACAGCCACTTTTTTGTTTATACATTCAATAAATGGCTTATTGAAGGCTTTTTTCCATAATGTAATCAAATCGTAATGGGCTATAACGAAAAAAAGAAAGACTCAGTCTAGGTGTACCTAGATTGACTCTTCATGTTTATTAAGAGTTTGTGAACTACCCACCACTTAATAGAAGTGGGGGCTTCCTATCCAAACCAGTGTACCCACCAGTGACTCAATAGGCTATCCCCGTAGTCCCTACGGTTCTTAGTTCTTTCATATCTCTAAAGCTAATTTGTACTGTCTTAATCCTTC
>NZ_JAOEGN010000002.1 GCF_025446935.1 Paracholeplasma vituli
TCTAGTTTTGAGAGATGTCTGGTGACGATGGCGAAGTGGACACACCTGTTCCCATCCCGAACACAGAAGTTAAGCACTTCAGCGCCGAAAATAGTACAATGTGCGAAGATAGGTCGTTGCCAGGCAATTCTCAACCCCATTAGGGGGATTAGCTCAGTTGGGAGAGCATCTGCCTTACAAGCAGAGGGTCGGCGGTTCGAGCCCGTCATCCCCCACCATTAACTTACTTACTTGAAGATCTGCAAGTGACTAAGCCGAAATAGCTCAACTGGTAGAGCACCTGACTTGTAATCAGGGGGTTGCGGGTTCAAGTCCTGTTTTCGGCACCATTTGCAAAGTTGTCCCGTTAGCTCAGTCGGTAGAGCACTTGACTTTTAATCAAGGGGTCAGAAGTTCGAGCCTTCTACGGGACACCATTCTTAAGTTTTAAACACAAATGCCTGGATGGTGAAATAGGTAGACACGTGGGACTTAAAATCCCATGGACGATGAGTCCGTGTCGGTTCAAGTCCGACTCTAGGTACCAACTCAATTTATATTAAAGTGGGGCTTTAGCTCAGCTGGGAGAGCGCCTGTTTTGCACGCAGGAGGTCGACGGTTCGATCCCGTTAAGCTCCACCATTTTAATTATTAAAGTGTAGAAATACACTTTTGCTATATAAACATCTGATATTTTGGTTTACCCAACACAGGACATGGCGGTGTAGCTCAGCTGGTTTAGAGCGTACGGCTCATACCCGTAAGGTCGAGGGTTCAAGTCCCCCCGCCGCTACCAATTTGGACCCGTAGCTCAGTTGGTTAGAGCCACCGGCTCATAACCGGTTGGTCGTAGGTTCGAGTCCTACCGGGTCCACCAAACCCTTGTTTTACAAATTTAATCTATAAATAATTGGCAAAAGGAGAAATACCCAAGTCCGGCTGAAGGGATCGGTCTTGAAAACCGACAGGCTGTAAAAGGCGCGGGGGTTCGAATCCCTCTTTCTCCGCCATTATTAAATATCGCGGGATAGAGCAGTCTGGTAGCTCGTCGGGCTCATAACCCGGAGGTCGTTGGTTCAAATCCTTCTCCCGCAACCAAAATGGTCCGGTGGTGTAGTGGTTAACATGCCAGTCTGTCACACTGGAGATCGCGGGTTCAATTCCCGTCCGGACCGCCATTATTTGGCTTGGCTCTGTAGCTCAGTAGGTAGAGCAACGGACTGAAAATCCGTGTGTCGGCGGTTCGACTCCGCCCGGAGCCACCACTTAACACACATCAGCATAGCTGTATTTATAAATGCCATTTTGAATGGTTTTTTTATTTTTATAGCAATAATTAACGTAAATATGCGATTTATGTTGAAAAAAGCGACAGTTTTGTTATAATCATCATGGTCCTTATGGTTATCGACATTATACTTATTTATAAGTGATATGTATTGACTTAACTTATGGTTATGATAGAATATTGACATAAGTAGTTTGAATATCAAAATAATAAGGAGAACATATGTCTAAAATTGGTATTATGGTATGCGGTAACTCGGGTGTAGATTACCTGAAATTGAATTATCCGGTGAAGGTAATTCATTCCACTTTGAGTTTAGGTGGTAAAGAATATGAAGACTTTGTTGACATCACTGCGGATGATTTTTATACAACAGTAGTAAATAATCCGGACATCGCGATCTCGACTTCACAGACGCCAACAGGGAAGATTGCTGAAGTTTATGAAGCTTTTGTTGAAGAGGGCTATACGGATGTGATCGCAATCACGATTTCATCTAAGTTGTCTGGTACGTATCAAGGTGCAGTACTTGCTGCATCGATGGTAGAAGGTATCAACGTTCACGTTGTGGACTCTAGAAGTGTGTCACAAGGTGAAGTTTATCTTGTATTAGAAGCGATTGAAATGATCCGAGCAGGAAAAACTGCAAAACAAATCGCTGAAAGACTTGAGAAATTAAGAGAAAATATCAAGATTTATGTATTAGTAGATACACTGAAGTATCTTGTAAAAAATGGTCGTTTATCTGCAACTTCTGGATTTTTAGGCACACTATTGAAAATAAAACCCCTTCTCCATGTGTTACCTGAAGGTACATTAGTCCCACTTGAGAAAATTCGTACCACTTCTAAAGCAAGAGAACGCTTATTAGAAATCCTATTAAGTGATATAGAAAACAAGCAAGTGGACATTTTCATCGCCTATACCAATAATAAAGAAGATGCAGAAGGCATTAAACAATTGATTTTACAAAAGCGTAACGATGTCAAAGTCGAACTTGTACCACTCACACCGGTTGTCGGTGCGCATGCAGGTCCTGGAACTTTAGGTGTCGGATATATAGTGAGGTAAGTAGATGAGTCGTGCAAAAGATGTCATAAATGAGTTGTTAGTTGAAGTTTTTAACCATATTTTATCCATTGAAGGTCAAACCCTTCGTGAACGTGGTGTTAAACTATCGATGAGTGAAGTTCACGTATTAGAAGCTATTAAAAATTCAGAAACCAAAACGATGGGGGATGTTGCGAAAAGACTTAGGATTACACTAGGTACCTTAACGACTTCTGTCGATGTGTTAGTACGCAAGAAATATGTGACCAGAAGCAGAGCCAAAGACGATAAACGTAAAGTGATTCTACAACTGACTGACAGTGCACTTGAAGTTCTCAATATTCACGATGGCTTCCATGACGAAATGATTGAATCCGTCATGTTAGACTTGGAGTTAGAAAAAGATGAGGCATTAGTCAAATCTTTAGAAAACATCAGCCACTATTTCAAATCCAAATACTAAGCACAAGGAATACCGGTAAAGCGGTATTCTTTTTTTCGAATAATGACATTATAACGCCTTCATGTTATAATGGATGTGACTAAAAATACATCAAAAAAGGTGATCATATGAAATATGTATTTGGTATCGATGTCGGCGGGACATCCATTAAAATTGGATTACTAGATCAACAAGGTTCCTTAGTGGACTCTTTTAGCATCCCTACAAATCTTAAAGATCAAGGTAGTCATATTTTAAAAGAAGTTGCACAAGCGATTCATGCATTTAATGACCAAAAAGGCTTAAAAGACTCAGATATTTTAGGGTATGGTTTTGGTTTACCAGGACCTGTCGTTGACAATACCGCGATTCAATGTGTCAATTTAGGTTGGAAAAATGTCAATGTGGAAAAAGAATTCCAATACGCATTGGGTAAAAAAGTCCTAGTCAAAGCAGGTAATGACGCTACAGTTGCTGCAGCAGGAGAATACTGGAAACAAAACATTGAAGGCGATATCATCTTCATCACGCTCGGTACTGGCGTTGGTGGTGGGATCATTGCGAATGGTAAAGTCATCGATGGCGCGCATGGCGCAGGTGGTGAAATTGGCCATATTCGTGCTGAATTTAATGAACCACAAGCATGTACTTGTGGACTTGAAGGCTGTTTAGAAACTGAAACTTCAATCCGTAGTATCAATGCGAGAGCACGTAAACTAATGAAATTAAACACTTATAAAACAACCATCGTCGATGATGAAAACTTATCTCCAAAGCGCATTTTTAACGCTGCCAAAATGGGTGATGAACTCGGTTTAGCTGTAGCTGACAAGGTTGGAGAATACCTCGGTTTAACTTGCTCAATGCTCGCTGCAACTGTAGATCCAAAGGCTATTTTAATAGGTGGAGGTATATCTAACGCGGGTCAAGTACTCATCGATGCGATAAAAAAACATTACCGTAAATATGCGTTTTCAGCCATCAAAGATATGCAATTTGAATTAGCCAAATTAGGCAACGATGCGGGTATGTATGGGGCCGGTTATTTGATTATTGCTGGTTTACAAGCATGAGTTTAACTGTTTTATCGGCAGGCACAGGCTATGGAAAAGCATTTCAAGTTCATAAAAATAACCTCCACTATACAGAGACTGTAGATGCCAAGTATGAAATCACCCATTTTCTATCGATTAAACAACGGGTGTATCAAAAGCTTGAAAACCTTAAAAATCAATCCGCTATGGATGAAATTATCACTTTCCAACAAGCGATTCTAAATGATCAAATGTTTGAAAATGAAGTTAAAACAAAAATCAAAACCAAAGATATCACAGCCAAACAAGCATTAAAAGAAGCCATGGCTCACTATATTAAAACCTTTGAAGCAATGGAAGATGCGTATTTAAAAGAACGTGTAGATGACATTATCGATTTAAAAGAAAGATTATCGAATGGGCTCGATGAAGTGATTCAACCGGTGATTTCAGAACCGATTATTCTTGTTTGTGATATCTTATACCCTTCGTATCTATTCGAATATGAAGCCCACATTCAAGGCATCATCGTCCAATCAGGTAGTGCTTTATCTCACGGTGTAATTCTCGCTAAAGAACGCAATATCCCATGTGTAGAAGTCGATCAATTCGAATTTCACGAATCAGATTACATCTTTTTAGATACAGAACACCAGCAATTGTTACTAAATCCAGACAAACACGCTGTAATCGGATGGTTATCGGCTAAACAACAATCGGATAGCTCACTAGATATTCCACACTTTCCAAAACGTCTTTACTTGAACGTATCCGGTGAGACACCACTAGACCCACGTTATATTGAAGCTTCCGATGGTATTGGTTTATACCGTTCAGAATTCCTATACTTCCAACACAATCGGTTCCCATCCATTGACAAACAAGTTGAGATTTATGGACAGTTTTTAAAACAATGTAATCCTAAACCTGTAGTGATTAGAACCTATGATTTCGGGGATGATAAAAACCCACTTAATTTAGGACCCGTACAAAGAGGTGTATCGGATTATTTCATCACTTATGAAAAACCCTTCATCGAACAGCTCTCGGCCATATTGGTACTCAATGAAACCTATAGTAATTTAAAGGTTATGATTCCGATGGTTAAAAGAAGAAGCGATATTGATGCAGTGATTCAATTGATGAAGACCCTTCAGCACAAGTTTGGTTTCAGCAAGAACTTACCACCAGTGGGTGTGATGATTGAAACCGAAGAAGCTTTTATGCATCTTGAAGAGTTTTCCACAGTCGATTTCATCTCGATTGGATCGAACGATTTAGGTAAGAGCCTATTTCATATCGACAGGCATACAACCATTGATGAAGTAACCTATGCCAATCAAATAATCAAAGCTATTGAAGAAATCGATCAGTTCGCGAAGCATCACCAGATTTCCTGTACCGTCTGTGGGGATATCGCAAGTAGACCCTACGCTTTAAAGAAGATGCTCGAAAGCCAAATTAATAGTTTTAGTATTCCGATGCCATTTTTAAAAGAAGCAAAACAAATTATCAAACAGTATAAAAACAAGAATATGAAATCCTAAGTACACTTTTTATCAAAAAAAAGTACAAAAAGGGTTGCATATTCTTTTTGTTTATCATATAATAGATACGCTTACGCACAAGCAAAAGGCTGTGAAATGGAAGGTTGTCGGCACACGGATAGCCGTTGTCTATGTGAAGGGTTTTTCCATGGAGCAAGTCTATGACAAGATTATAGGCGAAAGGAGACATTTATAAAATGGCAAAAGAAGTTATCAAAATTCGTTTAAAGGCATATGATCACAGACTAATTGATCAATCCGCGAAGAAGATTATCGAAAGCGTAACCAAGACTGGTGCAAAGGTACATGGTCCAATTCCACTACCAACTGAAAAAGAAATTTTCACCATTCTACGTTCCCCACACGTTAACAAAGATTCACGTGAACAATTCGAACGTCGTACTCACAAGAGATTAATCGAGATCTTAGATCCAAATGCACAAACAATTGAAGCTTTAATGCATATCGACTTACCTTCAGGTGTTGATATCGTGTTAAAGAAGTAGTAAAAACAAAGACTAAAAAGGAGATAGAAACATGGCCAAAGGAATCTTAGGTAGAAAATTAGGTATGACTCAAATCTGGAATGCAGATGGTCAACTAGTCCCTGTAACCGTAATCGATGTTGCTCAAAACGTAGTGCTTCAACAAAAAACTGTTGAAACTGACGGATACGTTGCGACCCAAATTGGTTTCGAAGACAAAAGGGAAAAATTAAGCAACAAGCCAGAATTAGGGCACGTCGCAAAAGCTAACACAGCACCTAAGCGCTTCATTAAAGAAATTCGCTTTAACGAAACGCTTAATGAATTAGCGGGGTTAGCGGTTGGGTCTGTCGTTTCTGGAGATATGTTCAAAGCAGGCGAACTCATCGACGTAACTGGAACTTCTAAAGGTAAAGGTTATGCAGGTGCGATCAAACGCCACAATCAAAGCAGAGGACCAATGGGTCACGGATCGATGTATCACCGTGCGCCAGGTTCGATGGGTGCCATCAAAGGCAACATGAAAGGTAAAAATCTACCAGGGCATATGGGTGCTGAACAAGTTACAGTTCAAAACTTAGCTGTCGTAGCATTTGACACCGAAAGAGAAGTACTACTTGTTAGCGGTAGCGTACCTGGACCAAACAATGGTTTAGTCGTCGTTAAAACTGCAATCAAGAGTATTAAGTAAGGAGGAACCAAGATGCCTAAATTACAAGTATTAAATCTAGAAGGTTCAAAAGTAACTGACCTTACATTAAATGAATACGTATTTGGTATTGCCCCACATAACCAAGCATTATATGACGTTGTCAATGCTCAAAGAGCTGCAATGCGTCAAGGGACACACGATACTAAAACACGCTCTGAAGTTTCCGGTGGCGGTAAAAAACCTTGGAAACAAAAAGGAACAGGTAGAGCTCGTCAAGGTTCTACAAGAAGCCCACAATGGAGACATGGTGGTATTGCATTCGGTCCTAAACCAAGAAGCTATGATGTTAAAGTTAACCGCAAAGTTGCACAACTTGCAATGCGTTCCGCGTTATCAAACCATCAAGCAAACAACTCCCTAGTTGTTGTTGAAAACTTAGCTGTTTCTCAACCGAAGACTAAAGAGTTCGCAGCGTTATTAAGCAAGTTAAACATTACAGAAAAAGTATTGATCGTCGACACAGTATTCGCTGATGAAGTGTTCTTAGCAGCACGTAATTTACCGAATGTTATGCTCGTTCAAGCTTCCCATGCGAGCGTTTATGACTTACTAAACTGCAAGCAATTATTATTAACTCAAAATGCAGTTAAATACTTCGAGGAGGTGCTTGCATAATGACTAAATATTACGACATTATCAAAGCTCCAATCATCACTGAACAATCTTCTAAGTTAATTGAATCTCAAAATGCTTATACTTTCGAAGTTGATCGTAAAGCAAACAAAGTAGAAATCAAAAAAGCTGTAGAAGCCATCTTCAATGTTACAGTTGTAAGAGTAAACACCGTAAACGTATCCCCTAAATTCAAGAGAATGGGTAAATACGAAGGATACAAACAAGCATACAAAAAAGCAATCGTAAAACTAGCGGATGGTCAAAAGATCGACCAATTCACAGTTTAAGATTAGTGAAATGTTAAAGGAGAATTAACTATGGCGGTTAAAGTTTATAAGCCGACGTCCGCTGGACGCCGCAACATGAGCGTTTTAACGTTCGAAGAAATCACAACATCCACTCCTGAAAAATCACTACTCGAGCCAATTCACAAAAATGGTGGACGTAATAACTCAGGTAAAATTACAGTTCGTCATCAAGGTGGCGGCGCTAAACGCAAATATCGTGTAATTGATTTCAAGAGAAATAAAGATGGTATCGTAGGTAAGGTTGCTACAATCGAATACGATCCAAATAGAAGTGCAAATATCGCGCTCATCAACTATGTAGATGGTGAAAAGCGTTATATCATCGCGCCTAAAGGTTTAGAAGTTGGCATGTCCATCGAATCCGGTGAACACGCAGATATCAAAACTGGTAACGCGCTTCCAATCTTCAACATCCCAGTAGGTACTGTCATTCACAATATTGAATTACATCCTGGTAAAGGTGGCCAATTGGTTCGCTCCGCTGGTACATCTGCACAAATCTTAGGTAGAGAAGAACGTTATGTTCTTGTTCGCTTAAGTTCTGGTGAAGTAAGAAAGATTTTAGGCACATGCCGTGCAACCGTTGGTGAAGTAGGTAATGAAACTTACGAACTCGTTAGAATTGGTAAAGCAGGACGTACTAGACACATGGGTATCCGCCCAACTGTCCGTGGTGCTGTTATGAACCCTAACGACCACCCACATGGTGGTGGTGAAGGTAAGAACCCAATCGGTAGAAAATCACCAATGACACCTTGGGGTAAACCTGGTCGCGGTATTAAGACAAGAGATTCTAAGAAGGCATCGAACGATTTAATCGTAAGACGTCGTACAAAGTAGGAGGGTAAACATGGCACGTTCAATTAAAAAGGGTCCTTTTTGTGACGATTACCTATTAAATAAGGTAAGAACCGCTAAGAAGGCAAAAGATAACAAAGTAATCCAAACTTGGTCAAGACGTTCAACCGTATTCCCTGACTTTGTAGGATTAACGATTGCAGTATATAACGGTAGAGAACATGTACCTGTATATATCACAGAAGACATGGTAGGGCACAAACTAGGTGAATTCTCACCTACACGTACTTTCCGTGGACACGGCGCTGACAAGAAAGCAGCTAAGAAATAATGACGGAGGTTAATATGGAATCTAGAGCTATGGCAAACACGGTGCGTATTGCACCAAGAAAAGCAAGACTAGTTATTGATCTCATTAAGGGTCTAGAAATCAAAGAAGCGCAAGCGATTTTGAAGTATACCCCTAAAGCTGCCGCTCCAATTATTTTAAAGGTGCTTAACAGTGCAGTCGCTAACGCGGATCATAACTACAACATGAATGTAAACAACTTATACATTAAAGAGGCGTTCGTCAATGAAGGCGTACGCATGAAGAGAATGATGCCAAATTCCAAAGGACAAGGCAACATTATCGTTAAAAAGACTAGCCACATCACAATTGTAGTGGCAGAAAGAGTTTAGGAGGAATACGATGGGTCAAAAAGTTAGTCCAGTCGGCTTACGCATGGGGATAACCCGTAATTGGGATGCGAAATGGTATGCAGAAAAAAATCAAGTTCCGGCTCTTTTAAAAGAAGATATTGAAATCAGAAAGTACCTAAAAGACACTTTCAAGAAGGCATCTGTTTCCCAAATCGAAATCGAACGTTTAAAAGGTAAAGCTAAAGATAGAGTTAAAGTAACTTTATACACCGCTAAACCTGGTGTCGTCATCGGTAGAGATGCTGAATCCAAAAATAAAGCAGTAAAAACACTTGAACACATGACTAAAAAGGAAATCATCCTTAACGTCGTTGAAGTGAAACGTTCAGAACTCAATGCAGAACTCGTTGCGCAAAGCATTGCTGAACAATTAGAAAACCGTGCATCTTTCCGCCGCGTGCAAAAGATGGCTATGCAAAGAGCATTAAAAGCAGGAGCTAAAGGGGTTAAGACACTTGTGTCTGGTCGTCTTGGCGGTGCTGAAATCGCTCGTAGCGAAGGCTATTCTGAAGGCCGCGTGCCACTACATACTCTACGTGCTGATATCGATTATGCAACTGCAGAAGCGACAACCACTTATGGTAAATTAGGCGTAAAAGTATGGATTTTCAAAGGCGAAGTTCTACCTGGACAAAAAGTTAGATCTGAAGCTGCACCAAGAAGAGACAAGCGCAGTAAAGGAGGCAAGTAATTATGTTAATGCCAAAAAGAACTAAATTCCGCCGTCCTCATCGCGTAAGTTATGAAGGTAAGGCAAAAGGTAATCTTGAATTACAAAACGGCAACTGGGGCTTACAAGCTACAGAAGGTGCTTGGGTAACCAACCGCCAAATCGAAGCTGCCCGTATTGCGATTACAAGACACATGAAACGTACAGGTAATGTATGGATCAACATTTTCCCACATTTAGCAAAAACAAAAAAACCACTAGAAGTACGTATGGGTTCCGGTAAAGGTGCACCAGATTCATGGGTTGCTGTTGTTAAGACTGGCAAAATCATGTTTGAAGTTGCAGGCGTCAGCGATGAAATCGCTCGTGAAGCTTTAAGACTTGCCTCCCATAAACTTCCAGTTTCAACAAAGATTATTCGTAAGGTAGGTGACCAATAATATGAAAGCGATCGAAATTCGTAAAATCAGCACCGCTGATTTAAACAAACGCATCAACGAATTAAAAATTGAATTATTCAACTTACGTTTTCAACTTGCTGTTGGTCAACTAGAAAATACCGCACGCATAAGACAAGTAAGAAAATTAATTGCACAAATGAAGACAATCATTAGTGAACGTAACGAATAAGGAGGATACTATGGAAAGAAACAATAGAAAAGTGTTCACAGGAACTGTGGTATCAACCAAAATGCAAAAAACGATCACAGTGGTAGTTGACACATACAAAAAACACAGCTTATACGGGAAACGTGTTAAAGTTTCCAAAAAATATCATGCACACGACGAAAACAATCTTGCGAAAGTTGGCGATGTAGTTACCATTATGGAAACTAGACCACTTTCCGCTACTAAACGTTTCAGATTAGTAGAAGTTGTTACGAAGGCAGAATAAGGAGGGACTATCATGATTCAACAAGAAACTAGATTAAACGTCGCTGACAATAGCGGCGCACGTGAAGTCTTAGTCATTAAAGTTTTAGGTGGTACCCGCCGTCGTTATGCTAACATCGGCGATGTTGTAGTAGTTGCAGTTAAAAAAGCAACTCCAGGCGGCATCGTTAAAAAAGGTGACGTAGCAAAAGCGGTTATCGTCAGAACCGTGTCTGGCTTAAGACGCGCAGACGGCTCATACATCAAATTTGATGACAATGCAGCAGTCATTATTAAAGAGGACTTAAACCCACGTGGAACCCGTATTTTCGGACCAGTGGCAAGAGAGCTTAGAGATAAGAACTTCATGAAGATCGTATCCCTTGCTCCGGAAGTATTATAAGGAGGACATCATGAACATTAAAGCTGGAGATACAGTTGTTGTTATTGCTGGTAAAGACAAATTCTCTACCGACAAAAAAGGCAATAAAGTAAAAACAACTGGTAAAGTATTAAAAGCATTTCCTGGTGAAGACCGCGTCATCGTTGAAGGCGTCAATAAAGTTAAAAAACATGAAAGACCAACTCAACAAAACGAAAAGGGTCAAATCGTGGAAGTCGAAGCACCAATCCATGTATCTAACGTGATGATTCTCGATCCAAAGAAGAACGTTCCAACTCGCGTTGGTTACAAAGTCGTAGACGGTAAGAAAGTCCGTATTGCGAAAAAATCAGGCGCAAGCCTTGATAAATAAGAAGGAGTTTGACTATGAGTAGATTAAGAGAAAAATACGATAACCTCACCAAACCCGAATTAATGAAAGCATTCAACTATACTTCCGTCATGCAAGTACCAAAGATCGAAAAGATCGTTATTAACATGGGTATCGGCGATGCTGTAGCTAACCCTAAAGCACTCGACGATGCAGTTGAAGAATTAAGCGTAATCACTGGTCAAAAACCAGTTGTTACTAAAGCAAGAAAATCAATTGCGAACTTCAAACTACGTGAAGGTATGCCAATTGGTTGCAAAGTAACATTACGTGGCGAAAGAATGTACTATTTCTTGGACAAATTAGTTTCAGTTTCCTTACCACGTGTAAGAGACTTCCGCGGTATTTCTAAAAATGCATTCGACGGTCGTGGTAACTACACATTAGGTATCAAAGAACAACTCATTTTCCCTGAAATTAATTTCGATAAAGTGAAAAAAGTACGTGGCATGGACATTGTCATCGTAACAACGGCACAATCTGACGAAGAAGGTAAAGCTTTACTAACTTCCCTTGGATTACCGTTCAAGAAATAAGGAGAATAAACATGGCTAAAAAATCTATGATTGCGAAGCAACAACGCGTGGCTAAGTTTTCAACACAAGCTTACACAAGATGCACACGTTGTGGCCGTCCGCACGCAGTATACCAAAAATTTGGAATTTGCCGTATTTGTTTTCGCGAATTAGCCTATAAAGGCGAACTACCTGGCGTTAAAAAAGCTAGCTGGTAAGAAGGAGGAAATAATATGGTTATGACTGATCCAATCGCGGATTTACTAACACGTATCCGCAACGCGAATTCAATGCGTCATGAAACGGTAGAAATCCCTGCATCCAGACTTAAAGCAGACATCTTAGGTGTCTTAAAACAAGAAGGTTTCATCGTAGATTTCGTATCTAAGAATGAAGCAGTGGGTTCTACATTAGTAGTTACATTGAAATATGCCGCAAATAACGAACGCGTTATTAAAGGTTTAAAGAGGATATCGAAACCGGGCTTACGTGTCTACGCGCAAGCTAGCCAATTACCTAAAGTTCTTAATGGACTTGGTATTGCGATTATTTCGACATCAAAAGGTATTCTTACCGACAGAGAAGCAAGAAAACAACAAATTGGTGGCGAAGTGCTCGCCTACGTTTGGTAATAGGGAGGAAAACATATGTCACGTATAGGTAATAAAGTGATTATTGTTCCTGCTGGCGTTACCGTCACTGTAGGAGAAGGGAACTTAGTCACAGTTAAAGGCCCTAAAGGCACTTTATCATTTCAGTTTTCGGATCGTGTAACAATCCATCAAGAAAACACACACATTAACATTACAAGAGCATCCGATATCAACGAAGACCGTAAATTACACGGTACTACCAGAGCAGTACTTGCTAACATGGTAACTGGTGTTTCTACAGGATTCACAAGATCCCTAGAAATCATCGGTGTTGGTTATAGAGCTTCATTAGAAGGTAAAAAGTTAGTCATCAACGCTGGTTATTCCCACTTAGTAGAAATGGAAATTCCAGAAGGTGTGACCGTAGCCGTACCTAAAAATATAGAAGTCATCTTATCAGGTGCAGACAAGCAAGTCATTGGTGAATTTGCAGCAAACATTCGCGCTATTCGTAAACCAGAACCTTACAAAGGCAAAGGTATTCGTTATAAAGGTGAAAATGTTCGTCGCAAAGAAGGCAAGACTGCTAAGAAGTAGGAGGGCATATATATGATCAGTAAACAATCAAGCAATGTAACACGCCAAAAGAGACATTTACGTATTCGTCAAACTCTTTCTGGTACGGCAGCAAGACCTCGTTTAAGTGTATATCGCTCTAATACAGCATTCTATGCACAACTTATTGACGACGAGAACCAAACAACCCTATTCGCAGCAAGAAGCCAAGAATTGAACTTAAAAGGTTCTAACATTGCAACTGCTTCTGCAGTAGGTAAATTGATCGCAGAACGCGCTATCGCAGGTGGCGTTACTGAGGTCGTATTCGACAGAAGTGGTTACTTATACCACGGGCGCGTCAAAGCGTTAGCCGAAGCAGCTAGAGCAGCTGGATTGAAATTCTAAGGAGGGTAATCATGCGTAAAGTTAGAGAAAAAGAAGTCGAATTATTCGAAGACCGCGTGGTTGCTATCAACCGCGTAACTAAAGTAGTAAAAGGTGGTAGACGTTTCAGATTCGCAGCACTAGTCGTTATTGGTGACCATAATGGAACTGTTGGGTTTGGCTTAGGCAAAGCTCAAGAAGTACCAGATGCAATCAAAAAAGCGGTAGAAAACGCGAAAAAGAATTTAATTAAAGTTGCAGTTGTTAACAATACAATTCCACATGCTATCACTGGAGAATTCGGTGCTGGTAAAGTATTCTTAAAGCCTGCTTCTGAAGGTACTGGAGTTATCGCCGGTGGTGCTATTCGTACCGTTTGCGAACTTGCAGGTATCAACAATATTCTTTCAAAATCTTTAGGATCAAAAGCTCCAATCAACATGGTTAGAGCAGCATTTGCTGGACTTGAAACATTAAAGACTAAAGAAGATGTTGCTGCGCTTAGAGGCGTTGCAGTAGAAAGCTTGGTGTAAGACTATGACATTAGAAATTACATTAAAGAAATCTTTAATTGGACGTAATCCAAATCAAGTTAGAACCGCTCATGCATTAGGTTTAAAGAAATTGAACCAAACTGTAGTTAAAGAATCCAACGACGCGATCGTGGGTATGGTTAAAACCATTGCTCACCTTGTGGTTGTTAAAGAAATCGCGTAAGGAGGGACACACACATGCTAAATGAATTAAGACCAAATGCAGGCGCACGTAAGAATCGTAAAAGACTCGGACGTGGAACAGCTACTGGACAAGGTAAAACGGCTGGTAGAGGACAAAAAGGTCAAGGCTCCAGATCTGGTGGCGGTACTCGCCTAGGGTTTGAAGGTGGACAAATTCCTTTCTTCCAACGTCTTCCTAAACGTGGATTTTCCAACGTTAACCGTAAAGACTTCGCTATCATCAACTTAACACAACTTAATGTGTTCGAAGATGGTACAGTCGTTACTCCAGAATTACTATTAGAAACTAAACTCATTGGTAAATTACAATCAGGCGTTAAAGTGTTAGCGAATGGAGCTTTAGAAAAGAAATTAACCATCAAAGCGAACCACTTCTCAAAACAAGCCCTTGTTTTAATCGAACAAGCAGGCGGAACGGCTGAGGTAATCTAACATGTACCGTATCAAAGCGATATTTTCAAACGTACAACTTTTAAAAAGAATTGGTATTACTCTATTATTGTTATTCATCTTCCGTATCACAACCTGGATTCCAATCCCGCTAATTGATACGTCAAGCATCACTGAGTTCATCAGTGGTAATGACTTCTTAGCCATTTTAAATAACTTTACTGGTAATGCATTAGGACGTTTTTCCATCATGGCTATGGGTATATCGCCTTACATTACGGCGTCCATCGTAGTACAAATGCTACAAATGGATATCGTGCCTGTTCTTAAAGAATGGAGCGAACAAGGCGAGACTGGTAAACAAAAACTTAACAAACTAACCCGTGTTCTCGGTTTAGTGTTAGCCTTTGTTCAGTCACTTGTATTATTACTTGGTCTTGGGATCGCGGGTAGTGAATTCTTACCTGATATCTTAACACCATCCCCTATTTTATACATTTATATGTCGTTAGTAGTTACTGCCGGTGCTGCATTCGCAATGTACCTTGCAGATTTAATCACACGTAAAGGTATCGGAAATGGTACCAGCCTATTGATCGTAGCCGGTATTGTTACCTCCCTACCTTCAATGGCAACCATCCTTTGGAGCAAATACATCACCAATGGTAATGGTGGATGGGACATCGTTCTATTCATCACGGTCATCTTGATTTATGTAGCTGTACTTCTAGGGGTTACTTTCCTTGAAATTGCGAAGAGAAGAATTCCAATTCAATACGCAAACCGTCAATCCGGTCAAGGCAAGACAACTTCTGATTTACCAATTAAGCTTAATACTTCAGGGGTAATTCCGGTTATCTTCGCATCGACTATTCTAAGTATTCCATTATCTGTATCCGGTATGTTTGGGTTAGATACGACAACATCCCTTGGTTCCTGGTTGGATCAAATCTTCAACTATCAACAACCAATCGGGTTCGTCTTATACATTGGACTCATCGTTGTGTTCTCATTCTTCTACGCTTTCTTGATGTTAAATCCAGAAAAAGTAGCAGACAACCTATCGAAATCCAATGCCTACATCCCAGGCGTTAGACCAGGTCTAGATACGCAAAACTATATTGCGAAATTAATGTTTAAGGTTACTCTTTTAGGTACTGTTTACCTCGTGATTCTTGCTGCTATGCCAATCGTTACAAGTATCGTATTTGGTTTTAATGCAAACGAATCTCAAGCAGTCGTTTTAGGGGGAACATCCTTACTTATTATCGTAGGGGTTGCGATGGAAACCACAAACCAAATTGAAACTGAAGCAAATAATCAAGAATACAAAGGCATATTTTAGGCCTAACAAGAAAGAGGTATGAACCATGAGACTGATTATTATGGGCCCACCGGGCGTTGGTAAAGGCTCACTTGCTAGTGACCTTACAAAGCATTATCATATACCTCATATTTCAACGGGAGAAATGTTTCGAGCAGAAATCAAGAAAGGTTCTCCCGTTGGGAAACTTGTTCAAAATCAGATCAATGCGGGCAAGTTTGTCAACGATTCGTTAACGAACGACATTGTCCGTATTCGCTTACAGGCGCGCGACGTGAAGGAAGGCTTCCTTATGGATGGCTATCCTCGCAACTTGCGTCAAGCGGAAGACTTCGATCATATTTTGATGCAATATGGTTGGACTGTGGATTATGTCATCTACCTCGATTCACCAGAAGACGTTATTCTAGACCGTATTACCGGTCGACGCGTATGTCCAACATGCGGTAGCACGTATCATGTTAGAAATAACAAACCGAAAGTCGAAGGTATTTGTGATAAAGACCAAACACCGCTCGTGCAAAGACCCGATGATACCGTCGCAATCACAAAAGAACGTTTAGTTATCTATCACGATCAAACGCAACCAATCATTGAATACTATCGCTCCAAGGGCAATATCATTACAATTGATGGACGTGGATCGATTGAAGAAGTATCTAGACGCGTTATAGAAGAACTTGATGGTAAAAAATGATTACATTAAAATCACAACGAGAAATCGACATCATGCGTGAAGCTGGCCGAATGGTCGCACTCACCCGTGAAGAAGTAAAGAAACACATTAGACCAGGCATATCAACAAAGGCACTGGACGAAATTGCGGAAAACTTTATTGTTTCTTTAGGGGGCGTTCCTTCCTTTAAAGGGTATAATGGCTTTCCTGGTTCAGTTTGTCTATCGGTCAATGAAGTCGTCGTTCATGGCATTCCTTCCCCTAAGATGATTCTTAAAGAAGGCGATATCGTGTCACTCGACATTGGCGTTTACTATAAAGGCTATCATGCAGACAGTGCATGGACATATCCAGTAGGCACCATATCCCAAGCCGATCAACAACTTTTAGATGTAACGCTGGCTTCTTTATACGAGGGGCTAAAACAAGCGATTCCTGGCAATCGAGTATCGGATATCTCCGCGGCGATTGAAGCCTATGTCAAACCTTACGGTTACGGCATTGTGGAAGAATTCACAGGTCATGGCATTGGTAAAAAGTTGCACGAAGATCCGTTCATCCCAAATTTCGGTAAACCTGGAATGGGGGCCTTGTTAAAACCGGGCATGACATTCTGTGTTGAACCCATGGTTAATATTGGGACAAAGCGCGTCAAAATCTTACAAGACAATTGGACTACGGTCACAATGGACAAAAAGAAAAGCGCACACTTTGAGCACATGATCGCCATCACAGAGACTGGTTATCAAATATTGACCGAACTTTAAAGGAGGCTATTTATGGCAAGAGAAGATTTAATTGAAGTACAAGCAAAAGTAGTCGAAGTACTACCAAATACCAAATTTAAAGTGGAACTTGAAAATGGGCATGTAGTACTCGCACACGTATCCGGTAAAATCCGCATGAACAACATTCGCATTTTACCTGGTGATAGCGTTACAGTTGAGTTATCACCATATGATTTAACACGCGGCAGAATCACGTATCGCCGAAAGTAGGAGGAAATCAAATGAAAGTTAGAGCATCAGTAAAACCTATTTGCGACAAATGCAAGGTTGTAAAGCGCAAGGGTAGAGTAATGGTTATTTGTGAAAATCCAAAACACAAACAACGTCAAGGATAATAGGAGAATAATATGGCACGTATAGCAGGTATTGACATTCCACGCGACAAACGCGTAGTTATTAGCTTAACTTACGTTTTCGGGATTGGAAGAAGTCTTTCAGAACAAATTTTAAAAGATGCTCACGTATCTGAAGATACAAGAGTTAAGGATTTAACAGAAGATGAACTAAACCGCATTCGTACTGAGGTTGCAAAATACCAAGTCGAAGGTGATTTAAGAAGAGAAGTCACATTAAACATCAAACGTTTAATGGAAATCGGTTCATATCGTGGAATTCGTCATAGAAAAGGTTTACCAGTAAGAGGACAAAACACAAGAACAAATGCGCGTACTCGTAAAGGTAAAGCTAAGACTATCGCGAATAAGAAGAAATAAGGAGGGTCATCATGGCAGGTAAAAAAACAACTAAACGTCGTGTAAAGAAGAATATTCCGCTTGGAATGGCTCACATTCATACCACGTTTAATAATACAATCGTCACCATCACAGACCAAGGCGGTAACGCTATCGCTTGGAGCAGTGCAGGTGCACTAGGTTTCAAAGGTTCTCGTAAATCTACACCATTCGCGGCTCAAATGTCCACTGAAGCTGCTGCTAAAGCTGCAATCGAACATGGTGTAATTAAAGTTGAAGTATCCGTAAAAGGCCCAGGCCCAGGTAGAGAAGCAGCGATTCGTTCCATTCAAGCTGCAGGTCTTGAAATCACAGCGATTAAAGACGTCACTCCAGTTCCTCACAACGGATGCCGCCCACCTAAACGTCCTCGTGGATAATATCTATAACAAATAAAGGAGGTAATCATTTTGCAAGATCTTAAGTTTTCGAAACCAGAAGTAAAGGTTGAGTCTGTATCAGGCGATAGTACCAAAGCAATTTGCACCATCAGCCCGCTCGAAAGAGGTTATGGGATTACCATTGGTAACTCACTTCGTCGTGTACTGTTATCTTCATTACCAGGCGCAGCGATTGTCAATGTAAAGATTGAAGGAGCTGAACACGAATTCTCAACACTTGAAGGTGTTATGGAAGACGTGATGAGTATTGTTTTGAATCTTAAAAAAGTGGTCTTATCCGTTGATTCAACGGATCCAAATTTCGAAAAAGAAATTGAAATCCACCAAAACGGTGCAGGTGTCGTTACCGCTTCAGATATTATTCATGACAGTGATATAAAGATTATTAACCCTGACCAAGTCATCGCGACTGTGGTTGAAGGTGGTAAATTATCGATGTATATGACCGTCAGACGTGGCATTGGGTATGTCGGTTCTGTGAAGAACAAAGCATTCTCCAATTCAGTCGGCGTGATTGCGATCGATTCGATCTATACACCGATCAATCGTGTTGCTTACGAAGTTGAAAAGACTCGTGTCAACAATGATGCTGATTATGACAAATTGATTATGGAAGTGGAAACCAATGGCGCGATTAAAGCTCATGAAGCCTTATCGTTAGCTGCGAAAATGATGATTGATTACCTATCTGTCATCGTGGACTTGGACGCAACCACCCACGACATCAGTTTCATGTCTGAAAAAGTAAGCGAAACCAACACCCATAAACTTGAAAAGCCAATTGAAGAATTAGACCTATCGGTTCGTTCATTCAACTGCCTGAAGAGAGCGGGTATCAATACGCTAGCTGAATTAACTAAGAAGACAGAAGAAGAAATGATGCGCGTCCGTAACTTAGGACGTAAGTCATTAAAAGAAGTAAAAGAGAAGTTAGAAGATTTAGGTTTAAGTTTTGCTGCTGGTTATGCTAACGGTAGAAAACTAGACGTTGCTTCTGACGATGACAACGAATAAGGAGAACTACTATGGCAGGATATAGCAGATTAAGACGTAACAGCGCTCAAAGAAGAGCCCTTCTTAGAGATTTGGTTACTGACTTAATTATTCATGGACAAATTGAAACCACAGAAGCTAAAGCTAAAGAACTCAGCAAATTGGCTGACAAGATGGTCACCCTTGGTAAGAAAGGCACATTAGCTGCAAGACGCCAAGCCCTAACAATCGTTAGAGACGAACTTGTCAAAGAAGGTCAAACTGCAGTTCAAAAACTGTTTGGAGAAATTGCCCCTAAGTTTAAAGATCGTAACGGTGGTTATACCCGCGTGATCAAAACATTGCCACGTCTTGGTGACTCAGCCCCTATGGCGATCATCCAATTTGTGGAATAATTAACACCAAAATAAATACACAGAAGTCATTTGATTTCTGTGTTTTTTTCGCATTTTTGATAATATCCTTATCTATTTTTAAATAGATGGTGTTATACTATTCATAACATTACTGGAGGTAACCTAATGAAATTTAAAGACTTTCAATATCAAAGACCTGATGTAGAAGCTATTAAGGCTAAATATGTTCAAGTTATGGCTGATTTTAAAGCTGCATCATCCGCTCATATGCAAGCAGATATCATCAAACAAGTATTCAGTTTAGTAGATGAAGTCGATACTATGGCTCAACTCGTATCGATCCGTTATTCATTAAACACACAAGATCCATTTTACGAAGCTGAGATGGAGTTCATCGATGAGGTTTCACCTGAACTTCAAAACTTAGTCAACGAGTTCAATAAACTTGTTTACGGATCGAAGTTTAAAAATGAATTGATTAAAGTATTTGGAGAACATTACTTCAATCAAATCGAAGTATCATTAAAATCTTTTGACGAAAAGATTATTCCACTACTTCAAGAAGAAAATAAACTCAATAGCAAGTACTCGAAAGTAGTCGCGTCTGCTCAAATCGAATTTGATGGGGGGGTATATAACCTTTCTCAAATGAGTCCATTTACACAAAGTAAGGATCGTGAAACGAGACACCGTGCCCAACTTAAAATTTCTGAATTCTTCGCTTCAAAAGAAGCTGAGCTGGATGAAATCTACGACAATTTAGTCAAAGTTAGAAACGACGCTGCGAAAGCACTCGGTTATGAAAACTTTGTCGAATTAGGGTATAAACGTTTAGGTAGAACCGATTATGGTTCGAAGGAAGTGAAAGCTTACCGGGAACAAATCAAACGCGATGTGGTTCCGTTTGTTGAAAAACTAATTCAAAGAAAGGCTAAGCGTTTAGGTATTAAAGACCTTAAGAGTTATGATACCATTTCATTCTTATCAGGTAACCCAACCCCTAAAGGCGATTTAACTTGGCAAGTTGAACAAGCAACTAAGATGTATCGTGAACTCTCAAAAGAAACCGATGAATTCTTTACATTTATGAAAGACAGCGAACTGCTTGAACTAGACTCCAAAAAGGGAAAAGCTGGTGGTGGTTATTGTACATTTATTCCAGGGTATAAAGCCCCATTTATCTTCGCAAACTTTAATGGGACATCGCATGACGTCGACGTTTTAACCCACGAGGCAGGGCATGCTTTCCAAGTCTATCAAGCTAGAGAATTCATCAATCCGATGCAACGATTCCCTGGTTATGAAGCCTGTGAAATTCACTCGATGAGTATGGAATTCTTTGCGTGGCCTTGGGTACCGCTATTCTTTAAAGAAGATGCTGAAAAGTACTATTTCTCACACTTATCCGGTGCGATTTCCTTCTTACCTTATGGTGCGCTAGTAGATGAATTCCAACATGCAATTTATGAAAATCCGAACATGTCTAAAGAAGAACGTAAAGCTACTTGGAGAAAACTTGAAAAAGTATATCAACCATCCAAAGATTATGATGATGACCACTTCATGGAAAAAGGTACTTACTGGTTCAGACAAAGTCACATTTTCCAATCCCCGTTCTATTATATTGATTATACGCTCGCCCAAGTATGTGCGTTCCAATATTGGATTCGTAACCATGAGAACCATCAAGAAGCGTGGGCATCCTATGTTGAGCTATGTAAGTTAGGTGGATCTAAAGGATTTGTCGTATTGATGAAAGATGCGAAACTCAATAGTCCATTTGAGGATGGCACAATTCTTAAGACCATTAAGCCATTAGAAGCATTTTTAAATACCATTGACGATACAAAATTATAGAAATAATGCAAAACCTAGGACAAAACCTAGGTTTTTTTGTTATACTATGTATAGTATTTCGAATTTGGAATAATTACGATAAAGAAGGTGCCCTATCTCCTACGATTTAAAAACCATCACGGTCTTGTTCCGTGCAAAAAACAGCCTTGAAACTCTAATCAAGCAAGACGTCCAAAGCTATGGCGTGAATGTAAGCGAATTTGGTACCCTCGAAGCCCTTTATCATAAAGGCGCATTAACCGTCCAACAAATTATTGATAAAGTATTAATCGCGAATTCATCGATGACCTATGTTCTCGATAACCTTACCAAGAGAGGTTTGATCACAAGAACTAAAGACCCACTCGATAAACGCATTTTTAAAGTAGAATTGACACCAGAAGGCAAAGCATTCATGGATCAAATTTACCCACAACACGAAGCCAATATGAAAACTGTTCTTAGCATACTATCCAAAGAAGAACAACAATCCTTACAATCCTTATTGAAGATTTTAGGATTAAGCGCGAAAAATTTCAAATGTACAAAAGAAAACATCTAAGGGCAATTCAATTCACCCTTAGATGTTATTTTTTTAATAATAGTTTGGCAGCTTCTTTATCTAAGAAGATGTCAACATTGCTATGTTTTTGTAAGAAAGAGGCAGGGAGTGATTCTGTGATTTCACCTGTAATCATTTTGTAAATTGCGTCCGCTTTCGAAGCACCTGTAGCGATTAGTACGATGCGTTTCGCATCCAGGATATTTTGAATTCCCATTGTAATTGCGTGGGTTGGAACTTCATCGATATGATTGAAGAAACGAGCATTGTCTAAGCGGGTTTTTTCCGCAAGTAAGACTGTGTGTGTTTTGGAATCTGCTTTTGTTCCAGGCTCGTTAAAACCAATATGGCCATTCGCGCCGATACCTAGTAATTGGATATCTGGAACAAACTGATTTAGTAAGTCATTATAAGCTTTACAGGATTCCTCATAAGTACCTTGAATCGATGGTATGTGTACACGATTGAAATCGACATTGATGTGGTTAAAGAGATTTCTTTTCATAAATTCTTTATAAGATTCAGGATGTCCATCAGGTAAACCAATATATTCATCTAGGTTTACAGTTGTAACGTTATGATAGTCAGTATGGTTTTCTTTGTGATCTTTGGCTAATAAAGCATACACACCAAGCGGAGTTGACCCGGTAGCTAACCCAAGTACACTGTTAGGGTTTGCTTTGACTTGCTCTATGAATAAGTCTGCCACAGCACGATCAATTTCTGCTTTACTTCTTAAAATATGGATATTCATTGTTTATAATACGACCTTTCCATTTATAATGGTATGAACAACGTCATAATCTTGATTGAGGATGACGAGATTCGCGAGTTTTCCAACTTCGATAGAACCCATTAGGTGGTCTAGTTTAAGTTGTTTAGCGGGATTTAGTGAAGCAAGTACGGATGCCATGGAAGGGCTAAGTTGAAGTGTTTTAATCAAGTTTTTGACCCCATCATTCATTTTTAAAATGGATCCGGCTAAGGTACCATCTGCTAAACGAGCTTCATTGTTTTGAATGTGAACGGATTGTCCACCCAAATCATAAATACCTGGTGTCATGTATTTTGCACGCATACTATCTGTAATAAGTGATACACCTTCTACCCCTTTTGCTTTGATCAGGATTTTCGCTGCAGGCATTGAGACATGGATTAAGTCGTAGATGAGTTCGGCATTGAGCTCATCGTGAAGTAATGCCGCACCAACCACTCCAACATCACGGTGGTGCAACGGTGTCATTGCGTTATAGGTATGTGTTAGTGAGGTTGCACCAGCTTTAATGGCTTTGACAACCGTATCGTAATTCGCTTTTGTATGCGCAATCGATGCCACCACACCTGTTTCTTTTAAGTGTTCGATGAGGGACATAGCCCCTTCAATATCCGGTGCGATCGATACTTTTCTTATCTGATTACCGGATACTTTTTGGAAGTGATCAAATAGTGTGGTATTTGCCTCTATGATGCAATTTAGAGGTTGTGCACCGGCCGCCCCTTTATGAATAAAAGGACCTTCTAAATGAACACCTAAAACCACGGCTGCATTTGGGTTTTGATTGAGTACATAGTCTGCAATATTACTTAATGCGCGGTCAATATTTTCTTTGGTTTGAGTCATCGTTGTTGGTAAGAAAGCTGTCGTACCTTCTTTAACTAACGAAAGCGCCATTTTTTCAACAGCATCTGTTTCAGGATCCATCGCATCGAAGCCATTTGAACCATGAATATGTAAATCGATGAATCCCGGCATAACATACTCTACTGGTAAATCCTGTCGAGGTTCCTTTTTGTGGAGTTCTTTAATTCTTCCATTTTCTAGAATTAAATCTCCAAACACAACCTTATCTTCTAATACGATCCATTTGTTTTCTAGTATCACGTGTAATACACCTTCGATTTCTCATTGTAATGTGTCTATTAATATCTTATCATCAAAAAAATAAATTGCAATCTAGATTGTATAGATAAGTTGATTAGAAAAAATAAAGACTGCCTAAAGGCAGCCTAATTTATATTAGAAAACTTCACTTGTAAAGTCAAGATGAGCACGATATAATAGTACTATGATTTACTTAAAATTTGGATAACGGTTTAGGAAATGGTAGAACGCTCCAACCATGCCTGCGTCATTCTTATATTGTGCCGCTTTCAATGTTGTGTACTTGATAAGGTGATCGCTAAGTCTTGGTAGAACGTGTGATTTCAATTCTTCGATAAAGGATGGTCTAGCTGTAATACCACCACCAATGACAATGATTTCAGGGTTAAAAGCATAGGCAATATTCGCAATTCCAATGCTTAAATTCTGATAGAAACGATTGACCACTTCAATCGCACCAGGGTGGCCTTCATCAAAGAGTTTAAACACAGCGACACCATTATCAATGTCCGAACTAATTTGCTTTTTAGCAGCCCTAACCAAACTTGAAGTAGAAGCGATTTGTTCATAGACTTCACCTTCAATTTGCATCAATCCAAATTCACCAGCACTGAATCCGTTACCTTCAATGAGGTGACCGTTCAATACGATTGCACCACCTATACCGGTACCCACAGTTAAAGCAATCATCGAAGACGCATTTCTACCAGCACCCATGTGGTATTCACACAGTGCCATTGAGTTGACATCATTCATAACCGAAACAGGTAGATGAAGAGCAGATTGTAATTCTTCAATAATATTAAGACCAATGAAATCAAGAATAGCGTTGGTTGCGCTTAGTAGTTCACCCGTTTGTGAACTGATTACACCAGCTGATGAAACTGCGATACCTTCACCCTTGAACGAATCCTTCATTTGATTTACAGCTTGAATGATATCTTCAATAATGAATTTTCCACCTAAAGCGCCTCTAGAAGGCATCATCGCTTTATGAATGAGTTCACCATATTGAGTAATTACCCCATATTTAATATCGGTTCCCCCGATATCAAAAACAAAAAATTGACGCATAGAACACACCTCTTTCAATTCTATTAGATATTATAAGGGGTCAATCCACAAAAAACAATTGAAATCAAAGACAAATCAAAATAAGTTTAACTTATAAAAAAAAGAGGTAACCACATGATCACACCTATTTACAAAGTCATCGAAAATGACATCAAACTCAAAATTAATCAAGGAGAACTTAAAAGTGGGGACCTTGTACCCTCAGAAAATGAGCTCAAGGATCAATACAACGTATCCCGTATGACCGTTAGACAAGCTCTAAACAATCTGGTCAATGATGGGTATCTATTCCGTCATAAGGGTAAGGGTACTTTCATTTCACAGCGAAAGATTGAAAAGAATATCCACGGTGTACGTTCATTCACTGAAGAAATGGCGGCGACTGGTCGTAAAGTTTCTAATAAGATTCTATCCTTCGAACGGGTTCAAGCTTCGCCTGACATCGCAGACAAACTCTTCTTAAACGAAGGCGATGAAGTGATTCATGTTGAACGTGTTCGCTACGGTAACGACATTCCAGTACTATTTGAACAACTCTACATCCCGGGGAATCTTTTTAAAACCATCGGTAAAGAAAACTTGCAAGGCTCGTTTTACCAATACCTTGAACATGAACTTGGTATGCAAATCTCGTACTGCATTCAACAGATTGAAGCCATTTCTGCGGATTCAAAAGTGAGTGTTGCGTTAGAAGTCAATAAGAATGTCCCAACATTACTCATTGTTCGTAACACCTTCTTATCGAATGGGCGTCCATTTGAGTATGTGAAATCATTTTACCGAGCTGACCAATACAAATTCGTTCAACACGCCATTAAAGGCTAAAATAATTCAAATTAGACCAGATAAAAACTGGTCTTTTTTTAACGGCTTTTTGTATAGACAAGTAAAAAGATTATTGATATAATGACCATGAAAGCGGTGAACCTATGGATAATATCGCAGTAAAACCATTAGAAATCAAAATAGCCTTACAAAAACAAGCGTGTTTTGGTGGGGCTTGGTATCATAAAGTGATGAGCATCGAATACCCTTTTTATGGTATCGAAGGGACCGTCACGCTTCCTATACCATTTATTAGAAGATACGATCAAAACTATAAAGCAAAACATGTGGTTGATTTAAATCATAAAAACTTGGACGTTTCCTCCATTTATATGGGTGGACATGCGAGTGATGAATCTGATGTTGGTTTAGCCCTATTTAGAGGGTATTTAGACGATCAAATCTCGACTGGGGCGTTTGTTTATCGTCCGTTTTGGCGGTATATTACCGATGAATTTGAAGATATCGGGACCTATGATTTAGAAAAAGGTCGTAACTACGCAGCGACATTATTATCTGAACGAAACGGGATTAAGAATATTTATGCACAATACCATCCCTCTTTTACTGAATACTACTATTTACCAGGCGATACACTCAAACTATCTTTATTCAGCCCTAAACCCAACTTTATGCAACTACAGATTACTGTAATTGATGTATCTAGACTACCCTATTCTGCTAATCTAAGAAGACGTTATCAGATGAAAGTTCCACAAACATTCTTAAGTCCGATGTTTTCTTCTAAAGGTCATGGAACAGATATGCCGAAAACATATAAACGTGTCAATGCCATTGATCAAGTTCGAAATGAAGGTAAAGAAGCGATTTTAACTAAAACTGAAATTCTCAATGCCCAGTGGAAAAATTGTTTCTTATATTACAAAGAAAACAACACATTATTTAAAACCCTTTAAATGATGACATTTCTGTTACCATACAGTGTCCAAATCCAAAAGCTTTTTATGCGACTCCAATCGATTCAATAACTGGGGGTCAAATGATATCTATTCGTCCGAGTGAGGTTAACCGATGAAAAAACTCAGTGTATTACTTTTACTTCTGTTTTTATTACCCCTTCAACTACAAGCTGCTGAACTCGGCTATCAAGTCGATAACCAAACGACTGAAACCGTATCGGGTGTTACACAAACCAATATCACCGCGACAGTGACGAACGATGCCGGAACGACTTCAAAACAAAATGTCACTATACTTAAACCAGACGATTCTCTACAAATGACCACCTGGAGTTATTTCAACGAGAGTGGAAAACTTGTCAACAAAGACGTCTTATCGCTCGCTCGTGATTTTAATCTGAAAAATCCGGATTATGAAGTTATCGCAGGGGTAAATGGGGATTACTTTACGACTGGTTCCACGATCAGTGCGAATATGATATTCGGATCTAAACTCATCAAAGCTGATAACCACAGTAAATACTTATCTATTGAACTGAATTCAAATGGACAATTTGTAAAATCTCAAAAGACGATTTCTTATGGGAATTATAAACTCTATTTATACGACCGAGTCTCGCATGCTTTGCTTAAAGTAGTTGCTATTGAAAACATCAATGACTCTACCATTGAAGCTGGTCAAACAGGTGTATTTTACAACTATGACTCTGTGACTAAACCAAGTGGACTTCATTATAGTTATACCCTTAACATGCAATCGTTTACGAACAGTCAATCCTTCTATTACGCTACCAACCCTATCGAAAAGAATAGTGTCATCGAGACAAGTACTACTAAAGTTTCAGTCCTATCTAAAGACGAAAGCGTCAATGCATTATTACCGAATAGTGTCATCAAAATTCAAAAAGAAGCGGGTGGTGTCGGTGAATCCAATACCTTGCTTGGTGTTGGTTCACAAATACTCGATAACGATACGATTAAACCGTTCTCTGAGATTGGTGATCAAAACGAGGGAATTAGAGAGGACCGTCACCCAAGAACTGGTATTGGATTCGATAGCCAAAATCGTCCGGTCTTGATTACAGTAGATGGTCGTCAAACAGGCTTTTCTCAAGGTGTGAACTTAAGAGAATTCGCGAAGATTATGCAAGCGAATGGTTTGAAAAATGGTTTTAACTTAGATGGTGGTGGTTCGACACAAGCCATTATCAAATCAGGGGAAGACTTCAAAATCATAAATAGTCCCTCTGAAGGTGGTCCAACAACATACCGAGCAGTCTCAAATGCCGTATTCTTCATTAAACCAAAAGCGAAAGCACTTGTTCAATCCGAACTAACCGATGAAACCTTAATGTTGACTCTGCCAAGTACCAACTATAAAGTCTTATTAAATGGTATTCAACAAAACATATCTCAAACCACAGTAACTTTTGAACTGGATTCGAAAATCGATAACGCAGTTTCTGTTGTGGACCTAACTACCAATCAAGTCGTCTTCAATCAAGTCATCTATGCATTCTATGTCAAAGAGACAGTCTATCCAACCATTACAAAAACAGAGGGGATTCTAAAATCAAACACTTTCGAAATTGAAATCAGTTTTGATGACCCAGAACGTCTCATCGACCGAATGTATGTGATTTATACAGAAAAGAGCACCCAAAAGATAGCTCTAGTACAATATGCAGGGTTACGTAAAGCCACCTTCGATCTAATTGAACCTGGTACACATAATTTTGAAGTACACTACGAACTCAAAACAGGTGAGGAATTCTCCTATGAGTTCACTTATGAGTATGAACTCCCTACTGATCCAGAAACACCTTTAGAACCTGAAACGGATGAACCCTTGGGTACGGCTGTTATACTAGCCATCACATTACCTATAGGAGCTCTTGGTGTCATTTTAGTAGCAGTATTCCTACTTAGAAAGAAGAAAATCTAATGAAAGACTTATTAGAACAACTCAAAATCCAGCACAAGATTAAACACTTCATAGTATCTGATGAAACAAAACAAGAAAGTGATACACTTTACTATAAAAGTATTCCAAGTGCATTACTCTATCTAAAACACTTAGAAACCACTGGTATTTCTTTACCGGATGATGGCTTCTCGGTTAAAGGTACGATGGTTGATCTATCCAGAAATGCTGTATTCAAAATAGATTATTTTAAATCGGTAATTCGTAGACAAGCCCTTATGGGATTTAATCAGATTTGGCTTTACATGGAAGATGTGTATGAACTCAAAGATTACCCAAAGTTTGGCTACTTAAGAGGCAAATACACACAAAAAGAACTCAAAGACTTAGATGATTATGCCTTTCATCTAGGTGTTGAGCTCGTTCCTTGTATTCAAACCTTAGGTCATATGGGTCAGTTTTTAAGATGGCCGAGTTCATCGCCATTTAAAGACCAAGCGGATGTGCTTCGAATCGATACTGCGAAACCACTCATCGAAGCGATGATTGATTTTTGTCAAGATACCTTTAGAACCAATCAAATCCACATTGGTATGGATGAAACCTTTGGCTTTAGTTTAGGGACTTACTATAAAAAACACGGTTACCATAACCCAGAAGACTTATTCTTAGAACATCTCAACTGGGTTTATAGTCTTTGTAAGCAAAAAGGGTATGCTCACATCTTAATGTGGTCGGATATGTTTTTTAGACACCGTTCTCAAACCGAATATTATTATGATACAACCATTACTTTTGAAGAGGCGTTTTTAAGCAAGATTCCAAAAGACATTACCATGGTTTATTGGGACTACTATAATTTAAAACCAGAAGTCTATGAGAAAATGATTCAAATCCACCAAAAAATGGGACTCGATGTAGTTATGGCCAGTGGGACTTGGATTTGGACAAAGTTAATATACGATCAAGAACAAACACAAAAGACGGCTAAGCTCGCAATCGAAGCCGCTCAAAAATGCAATCTTAAGAAAATCATCTTCACCCATTGGCAAGACGATGGTGCTTACGTAGATTATGAATCTGTATTTCTAGGTCTCTTTGATGTCACTAAATGGATGACAAAGGGATTATTAAGTCCTGTATTTTATAATAATCTAGAAGAGATAACGCACGAAAACTGGTTAGTTCAAACTAAAATCAATCAATTAGGGTATTATCCAGTTAAATTATTATGGGATGATCTCCTTTTAGGCATTTATCTAAACGACTTAACCGGTTATGAACCGAAAGCTTTAAAACCATATATTCAAAAAACAAAACAGTATCTTAAAGAACTTAAGACGATTGATGCACCTCATGCTAAAGCACTCGCTGATGTTTTACGCCTTAAATTAGAAATTAGACAGGCTTGCTTAGAGGACTACTTTACAACGAAGACGTTTAGTCGTACAATAAGACTGGTCAAGCAATTCAAACTAAAGATGAAATCTTTAATTGAATCGTTTGAAGGATTGTGGCACGATAGATACCGTCCGTTTGGGTTAGAAGTATTGCAGACTAGACTCTTTGGACAAATCCGTAGAGCCGACGAACTTCTATATTGGATCGATCAGATCATATTAGATCCTAACCAAACCCTACCGTTTTTTGAAGAAGTGCTATCTAAAGAACCGTACATGAATTTCAAGTATTTAGATTACGGGTTCAGCTCTAAACAATAAAGGGTCCCTCGGGTCCTTTTATTTTTCAATAATTTTTAAAACGCTTTCAAAAACACTTGACTATACATTTGAACGATATTATAATGTGGTTAGATGTATATACAATTAAAGTGGAGGAAAACAAATGAAACAATTTAGAATTGCGAAAAGCTTCTTTGCACTTGTTCTGATGGTTGTTGCAGTATTTGGTTTAGCTGCATGCGTTCAAAAATCAGATCAAGCGTTCGTTGATGAAGCTTTTGATTCACTAAATGTTACGTTCCAATCTGGCGACAGTGCGACATCCGTAACAAAGAATTTAACATTACCTGGAACTGTTGGTGATGTGAAAGTGACTTGGAAATCCAGTCAAGCAAACATAATTTCAATCACAGGTGTGGTTACTAGAGGCAACTCTGACCAAACCGTTACTCTAACAGCAACACTATCCTATGGCGAAGCTAAAAAGGATAAAACTTTTGAAGTTAAAGTAATCGCTGCTTTAGATACAGTTGCTCCAGCATTCATGAATACGATCAACGGTAAGTTAGCTGCTGCAGAGCACTTAGAAACAGTTGAAATCGATTTAATGGAAGGTATTGTCGCAAGAGATAACCGCGATGGCTATGATGTCGTTATTACTTATGATGATTCCGCATATGACAAAGACGCTGCAGGCGAATATGTAATCGTTTATACTGCAGAAGATAAGAGTGGTAACAAAACCAATACAGAACGTATCATTCGCGTTATCGATGCCTTAGACGTTACTGTAGATGCAGCAGTCATCGGTAACAAATGGGTACCTTATATTTATAATGACGACAATGCATTCAAAAATAATGGTACTTATGGTGCTGCATTCAGAACACAAGACATTTTACATGTTATGAGCAAAGAATTCTTTGTGGCTCAAGTTGCTGAACATGGTTCTGAATACCCAACTAACAACAATTTACCATTATTGCCTTATGGTTCCCTCATCGTAACAGATAAAGATTTCAACATCATTCATGCTAGATTCCAAACAGGTGTCTACCTACAAATGGACGTTGTGGATGGCGTTACAACTACCACGCATACGACATTAAACTGGAACCGTGAAGGCGTAGCTGGTGGCGATTTATTCTATGAAGTAGCAGACTTAATTCCAGCAGATGGTTATATCATGTTCTTAAGTGCAGTAGCCCCACAATCAGCTCGTATCTTCTTAGTATCTAACCTATTCTACACAGGTTATACAGGTGGCGCAGTCACTAAAGACTTCCAAGATATTTTTGAATTAACTGATATTGAACTTGATTTAGTTGAAGATTTCCGTGTATTGATTAAGATGCCAGATCCAATCAATACCCCAGAAATTGAATTAAACCGTCATACTCTATCTTGGGACGCTATTCCAGGTGCATTAAACTATCAATTATTCGTCGATGGCGTAGCATTTGGTGATCCGATTACAGCAACCTCAGTTGATTTATCTAAACTTGCGTTAGAACTGTCAACAAATGATGGCTATGAGATTACAGTGGTTGCGAATACACAAGACCAATTCAAGTACAGTTCGTCACAACCTTCTAATGTGATTACCTACAAGAAAGTTGAAATTCAAAACTTATCAGCACCAGTGATTGCAGCAGATACAGAAAATGTTGAATTGTTGAAGTGGGAAGCAGTAGAAGGCACTGACTTCTATGAAATCTATGTACAAGTTACAGCAACAGTTAACGTATTGGTTGGCACATCCAAAACCAATTCATTTGATACATCAGTTGTGAGAGAACGTTTCAACGGTTACAATGGCTATATCGTTAAAGGTATTGGCTTAGCGACACACACAGACTCTTCATTCTCTAACAAAGTATTTATCAACCAAGTAACTACGACTCAAATTACCATTGGCAATGTGAAGACAACTGCGATGGTAATGACAGCCGAAGCCTATTTCTTAAAACGTAATGGTGGTTTCAACAACACCTATGAATCCTATGTATTTGTGATCACAGGTACATACGAATACACAGGTGCTATGACAGAGGCAACTTCCGTCATCGCGTTACTAGATAGTCAAGGCAAAGTGAAGTTTGTTCGTAACATTTTAGCAACCGCAACCCACGCCGCAACCTATACACCTGAAAAGGGTTGGTTCCATGACCCTGGGTATGCAAGCCAAACCGCACAATTAGCCAATATTAGAGAATATCTAGCTGCGGGTGATGTGATGATTATTGGTAAACAACTAGGCTCTACACTTCAAGTACAAGTGGGCGAAAATGCACCAGTTGTCGGTAACGCTAGAGAAATCGCAGCGTATGCATTCATCGTCGAATGGGCTACATTCCCAACTGCAGCTTCAGGTACAGCTGGTTGGAGAGGCGATATGTCTACATTTAAAGATGCTAAGACAATCACAGTTACCATCGGAACACCTGCAATAAAATAATAAAATTAAATAAAACATTGAACAAGCAACAATGCGTTGCTTGTTCTTGTGTTTTATATGGAGGACTTAAAAATGAATTTTTTTGAACGTTATGTGAATTCAAAACTGTATCAATACACCGATCTTTTGTTTAAAATGATCTGGTTAAACTTGCTCATGATCCTAACCACAGTGGTCGGTTTAGGGGTTTTTGGTTTGCCAATCGCACTCTCAAGTGGGATCCTTACGATGAGAGGCATTTTAAAGAAACCATCGATGAACGTATTTCAAACCTACTTCCAAGTTATAAAAACCAAATGGAAAACTGCACTTAAAACAGGCTTGATTTATGAATTACTATTGTTCGTTTTAGGATTCAATATGACGTTTTTTTACACAAATTTAGACCCTTTTAACTGGTTCAATTTTATCGCTTTAATGATAACGACTTTCATGTGGTTGATTACGATTGTAGCTTTTTATCACGGTTTAATTTTAACGATGCTTTACCCGGTTCGATTTAAAGGCATTTTCAAACACAGTTACTTACTCACTGTAGGATTCGTTTTAAGAAGCTTCATAGCTATCCTGATTTTGTTCTTAGTACTTTATGTAATCTTATGGATTCCATTACTAGGTATTATTATCGGAATCAGTGGACTATTACTTATCATCGCGTATATTCTGCATAAACCTTATGTAGAAATCGATTCTTTACGTGAAGATTTCTACAAAACTCTAGAGTCTTACTTACAGTAAAGACACCAGATATAACTTGACTAGTCAAGCAAGCTCGTGCTATACTATATTTGAATTGACTATACAACTTTAAAAATAGAAGAGGCAACCCATGAAAAAAATCATTTTGGTCACCTTAGTCCTGGCATTACCCTTGGGCTTATGGTTATCCAATCCTAAAAAAGTAAGCGCTTTAAGCAGTGACTATAACGTTTCAGTATTCGATCTTCAATCTACAGAATCAGAATCGACTTACGCCACTTATAAAGCCAAATTCAATCCGGTCTATCCAACGACACCTGTTTCGGTGAATTTGGGTCTTTTTGACTATAAAAATGGCTTGGTTGAATCCGATGAACCCTATATAGCCAATTTTACGGATGATCAATCTGTGACAAAACAAGGACTTTACATTCCAGAATCTGGGGATATTACATTTGATGTGATGGTTCAAGAAGCTGGCTATTATCAAATAAAGACGACTTACTTGAACATCGTTGGTCGTAGTTCAAGTATTCAACGTGGCGTTAAAATTAACGGCGAATACCCATTCGTAGAAGCAGAAACCATCTCTTTACACCGATTTTTTAAAGACGCATTTAAAGTCTCAGAAGGTCGTGTGAAAGGGACATCAGATATACGTCCAAAACAAGTAGAGGTCCATTTGTGGTCAACCGATACATTTAAAGACCGTGTTGGTTACTACAACGAAGCATATTATTTCTACTTCAATTCCGGTGTCAATACCATTGAGTTGATAGGGAAACGTGAACCAGTAGTTTTAAATAGTATTGAATTATTTCAAACCGAAAAAACACCAAGTTACGCAACCTATTATCAAACCCATCAAGCTCAAGGTGCGGTCGTAAAAGAAGCAAACTACATCATCGAAGCCGAAGAATCTTTCTTAAAGAGTTCACCATCCTTAAACCCAATCGCTGAATATTCAACATTCAAGTTCTCGCCTTATGAATCATTCATTACACGTTACAACGCAATCGGTGGTAATAACTGGCGTATTGCAGGTGATGAAATCACTTGGGAAGTTGAAGTTCAAGAAGCAGGTTTTTACAAGCTGAATTTTAAAGCGATTCAAAATTTCTCAAATGGTCAAAGTTCAACGAGAACCCTAAAAGTAAACGGTGAAGTCCCATTTGAAGAAGCTTCTCAAGTTGAATTCAAATATAAAAATAGCCTTCAATATGTTACTTTAGGCACTAAAAAGAACCCTCAGTATGTGTACTTAGAGGCAGGTAAAAACACCTTATCCCTACAAGCAAACATTGGTACTTACGGTGAAATTGTTCAACGTGTCAATGTCTTAATTCAAGATTTTAGATCATTCTACCGTGAAGTTGTTATGCGTACAGGATTAAATCCAGACCCATATCAAGATTACTTGTTAGATCGTTACATTCCAAATTTCAACGAACGCTTAGATCGTTTTCAATCGGAACTTAAAGAAGTTAAAGCCGATATCATTGAAATCTCAGGTGGTAGAAGTTCCTTGATTTCTCCGTTCGACCGTGCTTTAAATCAATTAGACAAATTTATTACCGATGAAAAGAACGTTCAAAATGGGTTACGTGAATTTGAACAAAACATTTCCTCGTTAGGCTCTTGGGTTATCAATGTTTCTGAACAACCTTTAACCTTAGACCAAATCATCATTTCAGGAAATTCATATAAACTACCAAGTATCAAAGTCAATTTCTTCCAAAAGATGTGGCATGAACTTACCTTATTCTTTGGTTCCTTCATGGAAGATACGGACTTAGGTTCAGGGGTTAAAGCTGATGGCCCAACCATCGAAGTATGGATCGGTACAGGTAGAGATCAAACCACCTTACTCCGGCAATTAATTGATGAATCCTTTACCACACAAGAAGGCGTTAACGTCAACTTGAAGATGGTTAATATGGGTATTCTACTTCAAGCAACGCTATCAGGTAATGGTCCTGATGTCGCGATTGGTGTCGATCAAAAGATGCCGGTTAACTGGGGTATACGTAACGCCATTGTTGATTTATCGACATTTGAAGATTTCGAGGATGTCGCTTCCTGGTTTAGCCCATCCGCGTTAGAAGCACTCACGTTTAACGGTTCAACCTATGCACTACCTGACACAGAAGACTTCTTAGTCATGTTCTACCGTAAAGATATTTTACAAAGTATAGGTGTCAATCAAATTCCACAAACTTGGAATGAAGTCATTGATATTTCACCAATTTTACAAAAACGTTATTTGGAGTTTTATGTTCCGGTCTCACAAGGCTCACTTTCTACCGTTTTATACGCGATGATGCGTCAAAATGGTGGGGACCTCTATTTAAACAATGGAGAATCTTCAGGGATGTTACAAAAACCGAATATCGATGCATTCTTAGCCTTCACTAAACTCTATTCAGATTATGGATTCGCGCTAGAAGCGAACTTCGCCAACCGTTTTAGAAGTGGTGAAATGCCAATTGGTATCGCGAACTATTCGTTATACAACACCTTAAGCGTATTCGCACCTGAAATTGCAGGTCAATGGGATTATGCTTTAATTCCTGGGGTGAATCGTGATGGTGAATTACATCAAGAATCCACATCCACTGTATCGTCTTCTGTCATCTTGCACAACACGAAACATAAAGAAGCTTCATGGACCTTCTTAAAGTGGTGGTTAAGTAAAGATACCCAAACCGATTATGCAAGAGGTATGGAAGCCATCATTGGTTCGGCTGCACGTTATCCAACCGCGAACCTTGAAGCCTTTGAACAACTCCCTTGGCCAGTCAAAGATTACCTCACTTTAAAAGCACAACGTGAAAAAGCAGTCGGGATTCCGACAGTACCTGGCGATTACATCGTTGGTAGACACATTGATAACGCCTTTAGAAGTGTCTTAAATAGCAATGTTTCACCACAGGATGCCCTGTATCATTATCATTTAAAGATTAATGAAGAGATTACTAGAAAGCGAAATGAATTAGGCTTATGACACAAAATCTAAAATACAAACAATCGCTTTTCAAACAAATGAAATCTAAGAAAGTTTATTACGGCATGATGGCCCCATTCTTAATCATATTCTTCACATTTACCATCTTGCCCGTAATCATGAGCTTATTCTTGAGTTTCACGACGTTTGATATGCTAAATCCACCTAAATGGGTGTGGTTAGAAAATTACATCTACTTGCTTTTATACGATGATGTGTTCTTAATCGCCTTAAGAAATACATTTATCCTTGCGATCATCATTGGTCCAATCAGTTACGCAGCCTCATTCATTTTCGCTTGGCTTATTAATGAACTTCCACCAAAAATCCGTTGGGTCTTAACCGTGGTATTCTATGCACCTTCGATTAGTGGATCCGCATTCCTGTTATGGCAATTGATTTTTAATGGTGACATGTATGGTTACCTAAACGCATTCTTAATTTCAAGCAATCTCATTGATGCGCCAATTTTGTGGTTAAAAACCCCAGAATACGCGCTCATGATTATCATCATCGTTCAACTTTGGTTATCCTTAGGAATCAGTTTCCTATCCTTCGTTGCAGGGTTACAAACAGTCGATAAATCGCTTTATGAAGCGGCTGCCATCGATGGGATTCGTAACCGTTGGCAAGAGTTGTGGTACGTGACACTGCCTCAAATGATGCCACAATTGATGTTTGGTGCTTTAATGCAAATTACCTCGTCCTTTGGGATTGCATCGGTATCTACTCAACTCTTAGGGTTCCCATCCGTAGAGTATAGTGGACATACCATCATCACCCACTTGATCGACTTCGGTGCCGGATCACAACGTATGGAACTCGGCTACGCTAGCGCCATCGCAACCATTCTATTCTTAATTATGATGGTCGCGAACTTAGCTGTCCAAAAAGTTTTAAGAAGGGTAGGTAGCTAGGATGGAATCCAAAGACATCTCCCAGTTAAGAGATTTAAAATTATCCAATATTAAACGTAAGAAGGCCGTTAAAAAAGGCAAAAAACGTCTAAGCCGTTCGTGGCAAGGCGATTTCGCACTCAGTCTATTATTAATTGGATTTGGCTTATTCAGTGCCTATCCACTCGTATTTACGATTGCGAATGCTTTCAAACCGTTAGATGAAATCTTCCTATTCCCACCAAGACTATTTCCAAGAAATTTTACATTAGATAACTTCGTGGATCTTTTCAACTTAATTGGGAATACCCGTATTCCGATTTCAAGATATTTCTTCAATACTTTGGTCATTACGATTGTTGGGGTATCTGGACACGTGTTGTTCGCGGCCCTCGCAGCGTACCCACTGGCTAAACACAAATTCCCAGGAAAAGCACTCATCAACCAATTGATTGTCTATTCCTTAATGTTCTCATCACTCGTTACAGCAGTACCAAACTACTTAGTGATTTCATGGTTAGGGTTAATCGATACCCACTTAGCCATCATCATCCCATCTTGGGGTTTCACCCTGGGTCTATTCTTAATGAGACAGTTCATGGTAACCATTCCGACTGAACTCTTAGAAGCGGCGAAGATGGATGGCGCTGGGGAATACCGTGTATTCTTCAAAGTGGTAATGCCACTAGTCAAACCAGCTTGGTTAACGGTCATTATCTTGTTGTTCCAACAACTCTGGTCAACAGATGGTGGAGCTTACATCTTCACTGAAAACTTAAAACCTCTCTCGTTCGCCTTACAACAAATTGTTGCGGGTGGGATTGCGAGAACAGGAGCATCCGCTGCAGTTGCTTTATTGATGTTGGTCGTACCAATCTCAGTATTCATCATTAGCCAATCACGCATCATCGATACGATGGCGCATTCCGGTATTAAATAGGAGGTCCATGATGAAAAAACTATTATTATTCACACTCATCCTCCTTGGTATAGCATTCAGTAATGTCAATCTTGAAGCTGCTTATAATTATGCTTTTTGGGACACCATTGATTCCTCAGAAGCGATGCATGTCTTAAGAGTCATCGATAACTCCAATATTAAAAGTGATTTAGGCGTTGAAAAACCCATCACTTTAGGCGATTTACGTGATGTATTCTATTATGAGGATTCGATTTATGTATCGGACGCAACTTCTAATAAAATCCACGTATTCAACGAAAACTACGACTATGTTAGAAGTTTACCAGACCCAGCAGACGCCCTTGGACAGCTTAATAGCCCACAAGGCATTCATGTGTTAAACGATTTACTTTATGTTGCAGATTATAACAACAACCGTATCGCAATTTTCGATTTAACGAACGATCGTTTGGTTCAAGAAGTTAAAAATCCAAACGATGCCATCTTTGATAACCTAGTTTTCAAACCGTTACGTGTCTCAGTCGACCGTACCGGACGTATGAATGTCATTGCCTATGACGTATATGAAGGGATCATGGAGTTTGATATCGAAGGTAACTTCAACCGTTATTTTGGAACAAACACAATTAAGTTATCTGTTTTAGATGCTTTAATCTATCGTTTTTCAACCAAAGAACAACGTGAGAAGATGGCATTAAAACTACAAACTTCCTTCACATCGATGGATATTGATGATGATGGGTATATTTACACAGCGTCACGTCTAGAATACTGGGCACCGGTTAAGAAATTAAACTTTAAAGGTCGAAATATTTTAGAATCCAAAGGGTATGTCGGCGTCGTTGGGGATGCTAAATTCCAAGAGACCGACAATCGTACGACTACAGGACCTTCAGCCATCATCGATGTTGCTGTTCATGGCGATAACGAACGTTTCACGATTTTAGATAACACCCGTGGTCGCTTATTTACATACGACATTGAGGGGAATCTCTTATACATTTCAGGTGGTAAAGGTTCTGAACAAAATAAGTTATCCGGACCAACCGCTGTTACTTATCAAAATGAGCGCATCCTCGTGACCGATAATGTCTCAAATAGCCTAATGGTGTTTGAACCCATCGCATTCGGGGAATTAGTTAATCTAGCAACAACTCAGTACTATGATATGGAGTATGTGGCTGCGAAAACCACTTGGGAAAGTGTTCTAAAACTCAACTCAAACTATTTCTTAGCCTATGCAGGTATCGGTCGTGCACAACTTCGTGAAGGCAATCACAAGCAAGCTATGACCAATCTAAAATTAGGTTATGATTACTACAATTATTCCAAAGCATTTGAGCAAAACCGTAATGAACAACTAGCCAATACGTTACCGTATGTGCTAGTCGGTGGATTCGTAATTATGGGTATTCTATTAGCGAAGTCTATCAAGAACGCCATTAAACGAGAAGGAGACGATTGATAATGAATTTACAAAAAATCGGACAAGCAATCAAACAATTCAATTACAGTCAATTTTTCCGTCAACTTCTAGAGGATTACGTTAAGTTTCCTCTTTACATACTGACCCATCCGTTTAAAGGCTATGACGACTTCAAATTTGAAAACCGTGGCAAACTCTCGGTCGCAATCGTCTACCTAATACTACTGGTTATTACGAACGCCATCAGCGTCACCAGTTCTGGATTTTTAGTTTCTGCACCTTATGTTGAGAATTTCTCAATTATCCGTACTTTCTTCCTAGTGGTGGTACCAGTTGTCTTGATTACCATCGGCAACTGGTCAATCACCTCATTATTTGAAGGCAAAGGCAAGATGGTTGAAATCTTCAAAGTCATTTGTTACGCAATTATTCCACTCGTTTGGATAGGTTTACCAATGACTTTGATATCCAACTTCTTAATTGCAGAAGAACTTGCAATCTACTACGCAATGAATTCGATCAGTGCGTTCTTAGTCGGTTATATGGCACTATTCGGTCTTTTAGTCATTCATGAATATGGCTTATTAAAGACCATCGTCACCCTGTTATTCACAGCGGTGGCTGTAGCCCTCATCATTTTTATCGGGCTACTCATCTTAACTCTATTTCAACAGCTTTATGGGTTCATCGTTCAAGTTTATGAAGAATTCATACTGCGGGTATCTTAGGAGGGCGCCATGAAAAGAAAACTCATTAGATTGGCGGTCATTCTGTTGCTGTTAGCTAGCGGTGTTGGGTTTATTGCATCCCAAGTCTTAGGGTATCGTGCTGTATATGAACCAAGACCAGCGTACGATAAAACCGGGTTTGTCGAAAAGAAAGACTTTACCCAAACCAACATTAAACTATCAAACAGTCGATTTGAATTCAATTTAAATCCAGAAGATACCACCTTTACACTATTAGATAAAACCACACTTCAAACGTGGCGTTCGAATCCAACACACGAGTCCGCCCTCATCCCAGCGGATGCACGCGAACTCTTCGTGCTTTATTACGAACGTAAGATTGAAGCTTCAAAACTCGTCTCCATTAACGACGAATCGATTAAATACGACAATTATGAATTCAGAATTCAAGATGGCGTTGTAGAAGTCTTATACAAGATCGGTGGAAAACACAGTATCACCATGACAGACTTACCAAGACAAATCGAAAAAGCCAAATTCGATGAAAAAATCATTGAACCGTTAACCCTCAAAGGGGAAACGGACGGGACCATTCGTCGTAACTTAAACTTCTTGAAATCTCAATTTAACTATGTAGAAACAGAAGGTCGTTACTTCTTAAAAACCATCACATCTCAGGACGCTTTAGATATCCTCTATAACTTGATATTCGAAGAATCCTTGTACACGATGGAAGATTATGAAGAAGACGCAGCAAAATTTGGTTTTGAAACCAGTAAGCCATTACCTTATTTTGAATTCTCAATAAAATACCAGTTATCCGATTTGGGCTTCACAGTTGAACTTGTGAACGCATCCATCTTCGAAACCGATGATTTCCCAATCGCGTATATCGACATCCTCCCATTCTTTGGTGCAGGTAACGTAGGTGATGAAGGGTATACAGTTATTCCGGATGGTTCTGGGATTTATATTGATCACAACAACCAAAAGTACAACTCAACATTCTATGAAAAACGCATTTATGGTGCGGACTTATCGATTGGTACTGGCTACGCTGTAAAACCTGAACAAGGTGAAAAAATCGGGTTACCGATGTATGGTTATCAAAAGAATGGATACGCGTTCATCAACGCGCTTGAATCTGGTGACAGCATGTCAACCATACGAGCAGGATTCGTTACAGAAGCATCAACCCATAAGATTCCATTTGCACATTACCGTTTCGCGCTACGTGAACGTGACGCCTTTATATTCCGATCGTCTTCACAATCTCAACGTGTAACATCCTTTACAAAGGCATACAACACAGCAAATTTTAAAGCGAGCTATCAATTCATCACAAAAACAGACGCAACCTACTTCGATATGGCGAAAACCTATCAAACCTATTTAGTCAATCGCTATCAGCTATCTTTAGTTGGTCAAGCTGCACCACTTCATATTACCTTGTTAGGTGGGTTCCAAGAAAAACGCTATGTTCTTGGTTTCCCAACCAGCAATACCGCAGCACTGACCTCTAAAGCAGGTGTGCTCAAAGTTGTAGATGATATTAAGAACTTAGGAATCGACTCACTATCTGTAACCTACTCAGGCTTTTCAAATGGTGGCGTGAAACCGACTGCCTATGAAAAGATGGTGTATGATAAAGCCATCATTTCAGAAAAAGGACTAAAACAACTATCTAACACATTGAAATCCGAAGATATCCCATTCTACTTAGAGTATCTTGCTCAAGAGGGATATACCAAGGCTGGATTAAATTTAGATAAAGACGTTGTTCAAAACATATTCCATGACCCAATATATCGTTACGATTACGACGAAGCGACAGGGTTAGCGAATCGTGGAACCACCATTCGTTATATCCTCAACACCAAAGCCCAAGGACGTGTCATCAATACGGTTATGCGTACATCCGATAAGGTGAATAACTTAAATGTAAGTTTAACGGGTTTAGGAAGTTCATTAGCAAGTAACCTCGAAAAGAGTAACGTTTTATTCCGCTATGATGTAGTTGACGCTCAAATTGAACTACTTGAAAAACTATCCAACCAAAATATTCAACTTAGAAATCCAAATCTTTATGCATTAGTATATGCAGATAACATCCTCGACTTAGCGGTTGTGGGAACACTGCATAAGATTGTTGACTATGACATTCCATTCGTTCAACTGGTATTAAATGGATACTTCCAATATGCTGGTCCAGCTGTGAATACGTATGACAACAAAACTACGAATTGGCATTTACTCAAAGCGATTGAAACCGGTGCGAACTTGAACTTCACCTTAACCGAGGAAAATACAATTCAATTGGTTAAGACCGAATACAATTCGCTTTACGCAACCTACTATGCGTATTGGTTATCCGATATTGAACGTCTTTATGAGACATTAGAAAATCTCAATGTCGATAGGCGAAATATTACAAACCACCGCGTTCTAAACGCTCAAGGCTCACTCGTAGAAGTAACGTATAACAACTCGGTAACCATCGAAATCAATTATGAAACAGAAAGTTTTAGGGTGGTATCATGACAAATAAAACCATACGGTATTATGAACCTGCCCAATTGGAACAGCTCAGAACAAAGACCGAACTCAAACTCAAGAATCATCAAGCTCGAATTCTATTAAATGAGAAACGCATTCAAAATTTAATGAATGAGGATCTAAAAAAACACGTTCGTCAAATTGTGAAACTATCGGATGAGGTTCAAAAACTCAAAATCAAGAGTTCAAGATTGAATAATCTTCTTGAAGAGATTAAAACTGGAAAAGTAGAAGTCATCTCACCAATTAAAAAAGCGAAACAAGCGTTTTCGAATATTCCATACCGTAAACAAAAATATTTATGGGGTATTCTATTCAGTTTGCCTTGGATGATTGGGATGGCAGTATTCTTCTTACCATCCTTCCTCAAATCCGTTTGGTGGAGCTTCAACAATGTTGTACCGACATCTAATGGCTTACAAGTAACCTTTGTTGGAATTCAAAACTACATTGAACTCTTTAGAAGTTATGTTATTGACGGGAATACCGTATTCAGTGTCGAACTCTACTTATTCGTCCAAAACTTAGTCATTGACCTACCGATTATTCTGATCTTCTCGATTTTAATCGCGGTGTTCTTGAATAAACCATTCAAAGGTCATAAACTGGTTAAGGCTATATTCTTTATCCCGGTGATTTACAACATCACCCTCATTACGGATACACTTTCTAAAGGGTTCGGTCAATACATCGACGACTCGACGGGGACGAGTCAGATGTTCGTACAACAAATCACCAGTTTCTTTATGGAAATTGGTCTTGGACAAAGTTTGATGGGCATTGTTTTAAATGCCATTGATCGAATCTTTATGATCGTGAACTTATCGGGTATTCAAATCTTAATCTTCATCGCAGCCATTCAAGCGATTCCAAATCAACTGTATGAAGCCGCGAAGATGGAAGGTGCTACCAAGTACGAAATCTTCTGGAAGATTACGATGGCGATGATTACACCGCTCATTCTAACCGCAGCAGTATTCACTGTGGTCGATTCGTTCACCAGAGCCCCGATTTATAGATTCCTTGATTTCGCGATGACCCAAAACAGATACGGTTTAGCAGCGACAATATCGATTAGCTACTTCGCCATCAATGTCGCGATTATCGGGATTGTATTCCTCTTGATGAAAGGCAGGGTATTCTATTATGACGACAGAAAATAAATCCCGCTTTATGAATCAAGCGTTTGAAAAACTAAAAAACGAATCTCAAAAGGTCTATGACAAACGATTCTCTACATCTTACAAACGAAAGATGACGTTTGAAAGTGTCCTTGGTTGGTTCGCCTTAATGGTTAAGTATTTCCTACTCTATGGGTTATCCTTCATCATTTTATATCCACTGATTCAACAAATCTCGATCGCTTTAAGAGCGCCAGAAGATATTAACAACCCATTGGTTTTATGGATTCCTGAAACCTTCTCGATGATGAACTTCAAGATTTCGGTCATCGTATTAGATTATTGGACAGCCCTTAAGAACTCTATAATGATTTCAGGGATTGTTACCATTTTACAAATTCTATCTACCTCGTTGGTAGGCTATGCGTTCGCAAGACTGAAGTTTAAGGGTCAAGGCATTCTTTTCGGAATTGTTGTCGCATCTATCGTGGTCGCGCCAAGTACGATTGAATTGCCACTAAAACTGACGCTCATGAATTTCTTAGGCACAGGTACTTCCTTACTTGGTAGTCCCAATGTCTTATATATTCTAGCCGCAACCGGTATGGGGATTAAGTCGGGTATATTCATCTATTTATTTAGACAATTCTTCCGTGGTATCCCTGAAGAATTAGAAGAAGCTGCGCATGTTGACGGTGCGAATCCACTTCAAGTCTTCTTCAAAGTCATGTTACCAAACGCCCGTGGGGCGATGGTACTCGTTGGAATTCTTTCCTTCGTATGGCAATGGAACGATGCGTATTTCACAGCGAACTTCGTTTCGAAGATGAACTCTGATTTCGCAACCTTAACCACCAAAATGATGTCGATTCGTAACGCGATTCAAGGTGCTATTCAACAAGCTGGTGTTTGGCAATTATTCGACCAAGACGTTACACAAAACCCATTGTTTACATCCATGGTACTCAATACCTCAGCGATGCTAGCGATGATTCCATTATTGATTTTCTATTTATTGGTTCAAAAGATTTTATTCACTGAAGGTATTGAAAGAAGTGGCCTAGTAGGCTAAAAAATATAAAAAAAGGGAGAATAAACATGAAGAAAATTTTCACATTATTTACTTTTCTACTGGTAGCTGTGTTGATTGTTGGCTGTGGCACCAAGACACCAACACCGAAACCAAATCCAAATCCGAATCCAAACCCGGAACCTGATCCAGACGACAAGACGTATGATTTAGGTGGTATCGACTTTGTTGTTATGTGTGACTTAGCAGCGAAGTGTGACCCACGAAGCGAACAATACGAACGCTTATTCAGAGATGAAAAGGTTGCGAAGATTCAAGCAGTAGAAGCGAAATATAACATTAAAGTTGTATTCCAAAACTATCCAACCAACGCCTCATGGGGTGGTGCGAGAGAACGCTATATCATTGAAGAATCTGCTTTAAAGACTAAGGCAGTTCACGTCTATGAAATCATTTCAACTTCTATCCCTAACCTTGCACAACAAGGTTCGATTGTTGCGTTAGACGATTACATGGAAGCTTATGGATCATCCAAGTTTTGGCCTGAGAAGAAAGCTTATGGCGAAGTTAAAGGCAAATACTATGGCTATGATGATCAATATCCAATCGCAGACAAAGGTCTTTATTACAACGTTGATTTACTAGGTAGAGTCCTAGGGGAAAACCGTAAGAATGAACCTACTAAACTTTGGTCAGAAGGCAACTGGAACTGGACTACATTCGAAGCGTTAGCAAACGAATTAAAATCCAAACTAGACCATACCCGTACACCTGAAAATGGTGGTGCACAATATGTGTTTGGCGGCAGAACCTATAACTGGGCTTATGGCTTTATTGGTGGTAATGGTGGACAACTCGTCGATTCCGAGTTTAAAACTTATTTCACTAGCCAACCCGTATTAGACACCCTTGAATACCTATCTCGTTTATATGCAGTTACAGGTATGTGGATCGATGACGCAAGTTTATCGAATACTTCACAACCACAATTCACTGCAGGTAACGTTGCATTCCAAGATGGTGAATCCTGGCACATCAATGCTTCTAACAAATGGGGCAGTGCGACATTCGATATCGATTATGTACCATTCCCAGTAGGCCCTAATGTCGGATCTGATATGTCGAAATACAAACTTTTACAAGTCGGTGGTAAATCCACACACGTCATTTCATCCTCATTCTCTAAAGCAGATGTCCCTGCGGGTTATGAAGATTTAATGATTCACGATGAAATCATCTTCAAGATTTGGGCAGATATGCAATACTTCCCAGATTCGATTACAGATATTGAAGACGATTTCTATAACATTCGTTTATTACCAAACTACGCTACAGAATTAGCTAGAACTGTACACTTAAACTTAATCAGCAACACAAAACCGGATTATTTCTATAGCGTGATCGAAGCACAAGCTCAAACGGACCAATCGTTTATGATTAAAATTCAACAAGCGATTCGTCAAGCAGAAGTTCGTTCGATTATGACATCTGCAGAAGCTGAATTACGAGCACTTTATATCGAAAGATTCGCGCTCGGCGAAAACTACTACAATTAATAGAGAAAGCGTCAAAGCAGCCGCTTTGACGCCTATCTTCGTGTTTAAATAAAGGGGAAAAACTATGAAGAAAGTCGTATTTATGGGTGATTCTATCACCGCCGGATTTAAATCGTTATCACAATTCCCAAACGTAAAGAATATGGGGATTGGTGGGTATAAAAGTACTGAACTCATTCCATTGGTAAAAGAGCTTCGTCTCGAACAACCTGATGTCTTATTCCTAATGGTTGGGATCAATGACTTTTTATGTAACAAGCGTTACTGGCCACATGGTTACACCATTCCATTTGATAAAACTTATGACGTCTTACTAGACCTAATTACGACGAATTTACCAAGAACGAAAGTCTATCTGTCCTCGATTTTACCGATGAGTGGTAGACCAGAAGGCATGCTTGTGGAAGAAAATATCTTCGGTTTCAACCGTGAAATCGATGTAATTAATCAATTCATCCAACAAAAAGCGAAAGCCTACAAACATACATATTTAGACTTAAACACCATTTTCAAGAAAGATGGATTACTCAACAAGGATTACACCATCGATGGTATTCATTTAAGTGAACTCGGGTACGAAGTTTACCTCAATACACTTAAAGCCCTCGAACCCACCCTATTTATTTAAAGACCAAGGTATGGAGGTACTTTTATGAAAAAAATTATGAGCCTTTTCTTAGGCATCGCATTTCTAACGCTACTATGGGGTTGTGTGAATCAACCTACGCCTGAACCCACCCCCACCCCAAATCCAGATGAAGAAAAATTATTAAACGACAAAATCGCTCCGCTTTTATCGTTTGTTGACGCCACCAAGCGTACAGTATCTGTTCCACAAAACAGTGAATTTGACCTTTATGCAGGCCTAAAAGCCTTAGACAACTTAGAAGGCGATATCACAGAAAAAATCGAAGCGGATTTAGGTGATTTTGATATTTCAGTCCCTGGCACCTATGAAGTATTCTTCTATGTCGTCGATAAAGCAGGTAACGCATCCACCATGGTAACCAAAATCATTACCGTGACTCAAGTTTATGAAATTTTAGCCAAATATCCAATTTATACGGAAAAGATTATGGGTGAAGTTGGCGCGCCAACCCCACCATCCTGTTTCCAAGGGGCTTATTACCATAAAGTGTTCTCATCGAAAGATTACTGGACTGGTATTGAAGCAGAAGTGACTTTACCAATGCCAGATATCAACCGTTATCAAGCAAACTACGATACCTCATTGGATATCGATCCAAATGCTAGAAATTTAGATAACCCATCGGTTTACATGGGTGGACATTCCACGACAGAATCAGATGTTGGTTTATCTTTAAAAACCGTTTTAGTCAAAAACAACGCAGGTGTATCAAACGTTTCGATTGGTTCTTATGCATTCCGCCCGTTTTGGCGCTATATCACCAATCACAGTTACGATGCAGGCAGTTATGACCGCGCGAATGGTCGTTACTACAGCGTCTCCTGTTCAGGTGCTGTAACCAAAAACTGTATCGCGAACTGGGATTTCCAAGACACCGAATATTACTACTTACCAGGTGACCGTGTTAGAATGATCATTTACGCTGTTAAACCAGGTTGGTTACAACTTCAAATCGAACTCATTGAAGCATCCACGCTTCCTTATTCTGTAGGCGTAAGAACCTATAACGGTTGGGAAGCACCAAAATCTTTCATCAGCCCAATCTTCCCAAGTGGAGGCCATGGTAGTATGACCGCTGAGTTCAAACGCGTGAACGCGATTGACCAGGTTGCGAATGAAGGTAAACCCGCACAGGAAAGTACGACTTTAGTCCGTGAAGCGATTTGGCATAACACCTATTTATACCGTAAAATCGGTGATACAAACTACCGTGTACCGATGAATATGACCCGTGTTGGTGTCATGAGTTGCCCACAAGTCAACCAATTTACCACCACACCAATTGATCCTATAACCGGTGGACAAAGCGTGACGATTCACCCAGGGACCCCGCGTTTAACGAAGAAAGAAGGCCAATAATCTTATGAGAAAGATTGCAGTACTCCCTTTAGATGAAAGACCTTGTAACTACCATTTTAATCAATGGCTTGTCCGTGGTACAGACTACGAAGTCTTGACCCCAAGTCTCGATATTTTGGGGGATAAAAAACAAAAAGGTAACTTAGATGCGATTTCTGCTTGGTTGCTGGATGTCTCTAAAGACGTTGACGCGATTGTTTGTGCTGTTGATACCTTAGTCTATGGTGGGATTGTCCCTTCAAGACTCCATCATGATGAAGTCGACACGTTGTTAAACCGTTTAAACTTACTAAAAACCATTAAAGCTAAATACCCAAAATTAACCATTTACGCTTATAACCTCATTATGCGTAACCCGAAATACTCTTCAAGTGAAGAAGAACCGGATTACTATGAAACTTGGGGGCGTGAAATCCACCTCTATGGTGTGTATGAACACAAAAAGACTTTAGGCATTCTAACTGAAAATGAAGCTAAACAACTCGAAGATATCAACAAGCGTATCGATCAGGATGCGCTGAAGGATTATCTATGGAGACGTAACCAAAACGTTCAAGTTAACTTAGAATTTTTAAAACTTGTTAAAGATGGCACCATTGATTTCGGTATCGTCCCACAAGACGACTCCAGTCCGTATGGTTTAACCGCGACCGATCAAAAAATCATTCGTGAAGCGATCAAAAACTTGGATATTGAACTTTCTTGTTATATGTACCCAGGTGCGGATGAAGTGACCAATGTCTTATTGATGAGATATATCAATGTCGACCAACATAAACGTCCAAAGCTATACGTCGAATACGCTTCAATTACTGGTGGGCAACAAATCCCTTTATATGAAGATAGATTACTACACGAAACCATTAAGTATCAAATCCTCGCGGTAGGTGGTTTAATTGTTTCATCCATATCAGAATGTGATTTGATGTTACTCGTGAATACGCCTTCTTCAAACATGAAAGAAGCGCCAAACCAACACATCGCGAGTCTCGAGTATGACGCATTTAGAAACTTAATTGAATATGTTGAAAAAGCCAATTACGGCATTGAACTCGGTAAGAAAGTCATCATCGCGGACGTTGCATATGCAAACGGTGGCGATCTAAACCTCTTAAAACTACTCAAACAAAAAGGCATTCTTATGAAAGTATCTGCCTACGCAGGTTGGAATACATCAAGCAATACTCTAGGTACTTGTATCCCACAAGGGATGCTCGATTTCCTATTCCCCAATCGTCAAGAAAATCTAGATTTCTTAGGTCTTCGTTATGTTGAAGATATGGGCTATTGTGCAGTCGTTCGTAAAGAGATTGCGAGTAAATTAGTGAAACCGAACCACTACTTCTTATTAGACGGTAAACGTGGTGCGGTAGTACACGATATTAAAGTCGCTTTAGAACATTTTATCGATACCTATTTAAGCAATACCGGGTATCAATTTATCATCAAAGACATCTATTCTCCATGGAATCGTATGTTCGAAACAGGGCTCGACGTCTATATCATTAAAAATCAGTGAACATTTCTATGATGGCGTACCACTTACCATCTACGAACAAGACAATTTAAACACAAAACCACTTATTTATTTCTTCCATGGTTTCACAGGCAATAAAGATGCCAATATCATGGGTAGAGGTGAAATCCTCGCTAATCTAGGATTCTATGTAGTCGCGATAGACGCGTATCTACATGGGAAAAGAATGTCAGAATTAGAAAAGAAACGTTCTAATGTCGAAAAGTATGAAGACATCGTTGAAGTTGCGATTCATACAGCAGAAGATGCGAAGCGATTATTCCATAAATACTTTAAACACATTGATACCGTTCAAAAAGACGCGTATTATGCGTATGGGGTATCGATGGGGAGTCTCACAGGCTTTTATCTCGCTTCAATCGAAACCCTTCTTAAAGGGTTAGTTGGACTAGTATGTACTCCGTCCATGGTCGATTACTACCAAGATAAAGCTGCTTTATATCACTTCAACCAAGGGTTCTTTTATGAAAAGAAACTTGCGTATTATGAGATGCTAGATCCGTTAAGACACTTTGAAAGATTACGTAATAAGTCCATATTTATGGGTGTTGGGATTAAAGATGAAATTGTTAAACCAGTTTTCGCTGAAGCCCTTCACAAAGTATTACCTGAAACGATTCTAAAGCATTACGATACCGGACACATATCGACTAAAGAAATGCTAGATGACAGTTTCAAGTTTATCGAAGAGGTTGCTCATGCAAACAATCCTCGTTAAAAAGTTTACAGTAGACGGTATTCCACTCTCTATTTATGAACGTAATACTGATGAAGCGAAACCCGTCATATTCTCGTTTCATGGCTTTGACGGATACAAGGATGGCGACTTCTTCAAACGCGAAGACGCTTTAGCAAGACTTGGATTCATCGTCGTTGGATTGGATTCCATCCTCCACGGCGAAAGACGGATTGAACCCTTTGAAGCGATGCCATACTCTGAAAAGATGAAAGATATTCACGAAGTCATTATTCAATCCGCAATCGATGCGAAAAGGTTGTATGAAAAATACATTCAATACTTCGATCGCGTCATCTCAAATGAAGTTTATGCCATGGGTGTATCCATGGGTGGAGCCATCTCGATTTACCTATCTACCATTTTTAATTTAAAGAAAGCCGTATCCATAGTCGGTTCACCTTCGATGGTCGATTTCTATCAATATAAAAAGAATCAATATAACTGGGCAGATGATTTTTACTACCAAAGCAATCTCGCTTACTTAGAAGCCCATGACCCAGTCATTCATAAAGACCTAATTCGCTGTCCCTTATTTTTAACAGGGGGACGCCAAGATGATGTCATACCAGTTGAAATGGTACTAAAACTCAACTCACCTTTAGCAACTATCAAACTCTATGACACCCCACACATGCCGAATCAACAACAATTTGATGACGCATACGCATTTTTACTACAAAAGGACGTGTAATCATGAAAAAAACCTATCAAGCTGTCGTCGCTGGCGGCTCGCTTGGCGGCATTCTCGCAGCGTACGCCCTCGCGAACGAAGACATTCATACAGCGCTCATTGAAAGTACCGATTGGATTGGTGGACAACTCACCAGCCAAGGCGTACCTTCAGACGAACACGATTTCATCGAAAAAACCGGGGCGACCCAAACGTATCGCGCATTTAGAGAAAAAATTCGCGCTTACTACCGTAATCACCCGGATATTATTGACGCACTTAAAACCAAAACGATTTTTAACCCAGGTAATGGTTGGGTATCTAAAAACGCAGCAGACCCAAGGGTTTCTTTGGAAATCTTGAATGACTTAATTCGCCCTTTTGTGTTAAGTAAAACCTTAGATGTTTATTTAGAGGCTACCGTTACAGGTGCCTTTAAAGAAGCAAATACCGTTAAGCACTTACTCGTAAATCAATACGGTAAAGACATTTTATTTGAAGCCGATTATTTCTTAGACGCGACCGATACTGGTGAATTATTACCGATTACTGAAACTGCGTATGTCACAGGTGCTGAGTCTTTTGAAGAAACACAAGAACCACACGCACCTCTTGAAAAGAATCCATACGATATGCAACCCATCACTTGGATTGCAGCGATGGGATTCAATCCAAAAAACGAAGTTATTATAGAAAAACCAGCCTTATATGATTACTTTAAATCCTATATTATGCCATTTGGTGAATCTGTCCTAAGTTGGTATGCTGCAGGCCTCGAACAAGGCTCTAAACGAGGTTTCTCGCTGTTTGCGGAAGGTCCATATAAAAACACCCCAGCCATGTTTACCTACCGTCAAGTGATTGAAAAGAATCACTTTAAATCGACAGTGCCATTCTCAGTAACGCTCATCAACTGGCCACAAAATGACTATTTCTTTGGCAACATCTTTGATGATCCAAATCCAGAGTACCATAAGTACGCAGCCAAACAATTGACGCTATCTTTAATCTATTGGCTTCAAACCGAAGCGAGACGTGACGATGGTGGATTTGGGTACAAAGAAATCTGTTTAGTCCCTGAAGTATTAGGTACCGAAGATGGTCTTGCAAAAGCACCTTACATTCGTGAATCCCGTCGTATTAAGGCTTTATATACCATTAAAGAACAAGATATCAACAAACGCTATGCTAAGCGTGCGCCTCATTTCAGAGACCGTATTGGGATTGGTCACTACCATATTGATTTACATATGACCACCAAAACCAAAACCTATTTCTTTGACGAAACCTACCCATTCCAAATTCCGCTTGGAGCACTTATTCCAATTGAAACCAAGAACTTAATTGCGGCTTGTAAAAATATTGGAACGACCCATGTGACAAACGGATGCTATCGTTTACATCCAGTGGAATGGAATATTGGTGAATCCGCAGGCTACTTAGTCGCATTCTGTTTAAAAAACAACGTTACCCCAAAAATGGTTCATGAATCCGATATGCTACTAAATCAATATCAAGAAAGACTGATTCAAAAAGGCATTTTAATCGAATGGCCATCTGAAATCGTCGAGGTAAAGCTATGAAAAAAGATTTAAACAAGCGTGTTACACCCACATTAGATAGTCATTATGCAGCCTTAGATGCATTTCAAAACATCCCATTATATGAAGGTGAAATTCCAGAAGAGTTCTTACCACAAGCCGCTCCTAAGTGTTTCTTAGGCGCTTGGTACCGTAAAGTGTATTCATCAAAAGACGCTTGGCTTGGGATTGAAGGGATTATTAAACTAGGCGAATTCACACCCGATGAAGCCCGCTTCGGTAATGATAACCGTACATTTTGGTTACGTTACTTAGACAGTCCTTCGATTTATATGGGTGGTCAAGCTCTAAGTGAATCCGATGCTGGTTTAGGTTGGATGGTAGGCTATGAAACCACCGATACAAGTGAACCATTAAATTATGGTTCGAAGAAAGTGGCGTATCGTCCGTTTTACCGTTACATTTACGCTGAAGCCATCGATATCGAGGGTAATGTTCAACGTAACAACGTCAACTCGTGGAACGTATCTGATCCTAAACGATTTGAATATTACTATTTCCCAGGGGATGTCATTCGTATGAGCGTATATAGCCCAGTTGAAAACTATTTACAGTTGAAGATTGAACTCGTTGAACCGACTCAAATACCTAAGTATCAAGCACAAAGAGCGGCATTTAATCTTAAAGATAACAAACCTTCTACCTATTATAGCCCACTATTTTACAGTGAAGGTCATGGTGTGAATAACGCCGAATTCAAACGTGTGAACTCGATTGACCAATACGGTAATGAAGGTTCAAACGTGAAACCTACTAAAGCGACGGTTAGTGAAGCAGAATGGCGTGAAGTATATCTTTACCGCAAAGTCAACAACATACTTGTTAAAGTCCCATTCAACAAGCAAAGACAAACGAGCATGATTTGTCCAAATGCTGAATCATTTAGCATTACTGTATCCGAAGAACAAAAACAAAAAGGCGGAGAATCCATCACGATTCATCCGAAGCCGTTATAGAAAGAAGTGTTATGATGAACGTACTAGAACAAATTAAAGGTAAACTGATTGTCAGTTGTCAAGCCTTAGAACATGAACCTCTACATGGTTCTCACATCATGCGTAAAATGGCTAAAGCAGCCAAAGAAGGTGGCGCATCTGCCATTAGAGCGAATAGCGTATCGGATATCATTGAAATCAAAGCGGAAACCGGATTACCTGTGATTGGACTAATCAAAAGAGACTATCCAAAATGTGATGTCTATATTACCCCAACCGTCAAAGAAATCGATGAGTTGATTTCATCTGGTTGTGAGATCATCGCCATGGACGCGACGAACCGTTGTCATCCAGATTCAGTTAGTTTAAAAGAAAAAGTAGACCGAATTCATCAAGCTAACCTCTTAGCGATGGCTGACATCTCCACTTATGAAGAAGCGATGCACGCTCAAGCATTAGGGTTTGACATGGTTTCTACAACACTTTCTGGGTATACCCCTTATTCACCACAACAAGAAGCACCAGACTTCGATTTGGTCGGTAAACTTGTTAAAGATTTAAGTATCCCAGTGATTGCTGAAGGCAGAATCTTCTCAGTTGAAGATATCAAAACAGTTAAAGCGCACAATCCATTCGCTATTGTTGTCGGTAGTGCGATTACCCGGCCTCAAGTCATTACTAAAAGATTTGTGGATGCATATCTAGAATAATTATTCAAACACAAAACGAACCTGTTTTGTGTTTTTTACCGTTACCATAAAATTTAGAAATATTATCGAAAATGTATTTTATAAAAAATATGATCTTTGATATAATGAATTCATCATTATAATATGGAAGGAGTCTTAATCAAATTATGAAAAAAAGTATGATTTTCGTATTCAGTTTATTTGTCGTATTAACCACTGTAGCGTGTAGTTCAAATAAACCAGTTGAGTTCAAAACACTAAGAGATGCAGCATCTTATTATCAAGAATCTTTAACAGAGGTCATTCAAAATGGCCAAGCAAAGCCAGAAGATTCAAATATGCCGATTACGGACGCAAATAGGTTAGTTTCTAGAGCTGAATTCTTAGCTATCTATGAAACGATGAAAGATACCAGTCAGGTTCTCTATTTGTCTGAACATTTGAAAAACTATAGTATGTTATTAGAAGATTTGAATAAACAACTCGTAACCGCTACAGATCAAACAGAACTTACAACCAAACTATCAAACCTTGAAGATATTAGCACTGATTTTGAAATCTTTTTAGCAGAAGATTCTAGTCTTATTTTTGAATATACCAAAACCCGTTTAGGTCGTGAAGGTGAATTCAATCTTCAAACAAGAATCGAAATTGGTGAGAAAAATAAGAAACTATTTATAAAGGAATTAGCACAAAGACCTACAAATACTCAATATGAATACTATGAATTTATCGAAGCTTCTTCTATTTTTGAAATCGAATATTCTAGTCAAACAGAGTTTAGTTTTAGATCGACCAATCTAAAAACCAATGAATATGTGTGGTTAATGGAAAATGTAGATGCACGCATGAATCCACGAACATTTCATTTATGGTACAATCCGAAAACAAACATCCAAACAATATTTGAAAAAACCACTCATATGAGACGCGAATTACATCTTATGAATGAACAAGGCACCTTCTTTACGTATAAGGACATCGAGAATGGTCCGATTAGTCTTTGGTTTCAGTTGTTAGAAGCGACAAATTGGGATCAAGCGTATGCGGGGTACACCGATGTATATTTGGTCGGGGTATATCGAAAAAATGCTTCCGTATTTAGTGATGCAAATTACCAATTTAACACGCTGTATGACCCAGTTAACAAAATCGCCAATGTCGGTGTATTTATGGATGCGACATCGGAAACATTTACCAATGAGCTCTTGTCTTTAGAAAAGTATGGATTAAGTTTTTATGAAAACAAACTTACAACAGACTATATCACAAACACACTTAATAGTGCACAAAATGATAGTAAGCATCTGTTTTTCTATCAAGGCATTGATTTTCAAAGTGGTAATGTATTAGACGAATTCATCGACAAAATCGATATCGACTTATTTGTATAATGAATCATTCGAAACGACCTATTCATCTAGAGATTAGGTCGTTTTTTCTTATACTTCGAAGTCTAGGACAACCTGAATGATTCTTATGTTATACTACATCTAAAGGCTAGGTGAAATTATGAACCGCTTAAACGCTGCAATCCAAATGGTAGAACAAACACTGAATTTAGATTTGAGTAGTACATCAACCATAAAATTTATCCACAGAATAGACATCAAAGGGTACGAAATCCTTCAAGATGAAACCAGTAGTACAATCTATTTCCAAAATTTGAATGACGCCATGAGTGCTTTAGGCATTTGGATATCCAATCCAAAAACCGAATATCACTATCAAAAAGATAGACCCATCGAAAAGGTCAGTTTGATGCTCGATACCGCTCGGATAGCTGTACCAAAAATCGAAACTCTAAAAACCTATGTAGTCATTCTTTCTTTATTAGGCTATAATGCTTTAGGCTTATATTTAGAGGATGTTTTTGAGATTAAATCAGAACCAAAGTTTGGTTACATGCGTGGTAGATACACAATGGAAGAACTCAAGGAGTTAGACGATTTCGCAGCCAAATTCGATTTTGAGATTATCCCATACATTCAGACACTTGCTCATTTAGGATCCATTTTTAAGCACTGGGATTACCATTCGATCAAAGATATCGATGATATTCTATTAGTCAATGAACCGAAGACTTATGAACTCATTGAACACATGTTAAAAACAACCCAAAAAGCCTTTAGAACGAAAGAAATCAACATCGGTATGGATGAAGCATGGATGTTGGGTTTAGGCCGTTATTTAGATAAGTATGGGTATCAAGACCGACTTACAATTATGTTTGAACACCTCCATAAAGTCAATGCTCTATGCGTAAAATACGACTATCAACCCTCGATGTGGGCAGATATGTTTTTCCATTTGGTTGCAGGAAACTACTTCGAATCGAACATTTCATTTAATGAAGACATAAAAAAGAAAATCCCATCCAATCTCAAACTGATTTACTGGGATTATTATCAAACTGAGCGAGAACGATACGATCAAAAATTCACTGCGTTAAAACAACTAACTTCAAATTATGGGTATGCCGGTGGAGCTTGGAAGTGGATTGGTTTCGCACCTATTAATGATGTTACTAGGCGAACGATGAGTTTAGCAATTGAATCAGCGAAAGCCCATCAAGTTAAAGATTTTATCGTTACTGGTTGGGGCGATAATGGTGGGGAAGCGTCACAATTTTCAATCCTACCTAGTTTAGTCTATTTGATTCAAACCATCCAAGGGGATGATCGAATCCATATCGATAATTTCCTAACCCTACTCACAGGGCACGACGAAGCAAATTGGCTTGCTTTAGACAAACCCAATCAGCTCTATGAAAACCTCCCGGCCATCCCTGTGAATCCTTCAAAGTACTTACTTTATGAAGACCCCTTCTTAGGGGCTGCGAATATGCCACTAAGTCCAATTTATCGTAGTTTTTATCAAAAGCATGTCAAAGTTTTAAGGCAGATTTCAAAGGAATATAGTCCATATCAGTATGTCTTTGATACACTCTATAAACTCTGTGAAGTCTTAAAGGATAAATCAACACTAAGCATTCGACTCAAGGTAGCTTATGATGAAAAGAATATCGCTTCATTAAGCGATTTGGCGTATAAAGAAATTCCTAATACCATTCGTAAAATCGAAGCCTTTTACCAAGCCTTTATGTTACAGTGGCACAAAGAAAATAAACCGTTCGGATTTGAACACCACAGTCATCGTATTGGCGGGCTAAAACAGCGCTTAACTGATATCGCAAACCGTTTAGATGACTATATCCAGGGTAGAGTAAATGAAATCCCGGAACTCAAAGAACGAATCATTGAACTAGCCAATGATTCTTATAACGGCCTACGCTATTTAAATACTTATAGCGATTTGATTTCATTTGGAAAATTATAAAATTGGATAAAAAAAACGGTAGATTGAAATTAATCTATCGTTTATTTCTTTAGTAATTTTTTGATTGCGATGGCTGCATGCATACCATCAGCCGCTGCTTTAGCAACCTGTAAAACACCACCAACGGTGTCACCAGCTGCGTAGAGTCCTTCAATATTGGTCATGAAGTTATCATCGACAACAATATTTGTGTTTTCTACAATTGCGCCAATACGGGTAGCGAATTCAACTGCACCAGGTGAACCCAGTGCGATGAAAATCCCATCCACATCGTATGAACCATTTTCGGTTACGATGGTGGTTGCTCTGGTTTCATCCCCTGTGATTTCAGTGATTTTTTCAGAGATGACAGGATAGTCTACATCCACAGTTAATGGGTTACCATTGGTAAAGATTTGGATATCTTCAGTTAAGAATTCCATATCTTTTAATTCGTGTAACATGTATTCGTTATAGCCAACTAGTGCAAGTTTTTTCTTTCTAAAGAAGAAGCCATCACAAGTGACACAAAAACTAATACCCTTACCACGATATTTTTGAAACCCTTTGATCTTAAGTGTTGTTCTTGGTTTACCCGTAGCAAGCAAGACAGTTTTACCTTCAAACTCGCCATTTTTAGTGGTTACAGTGAAGTGTTCCATTTTATCGATGGCAATGACTTCATCTTGTAATACTTCAATGCCCAGTTCATTGGCTTGTTTAACGCCGCGTTCAATGAGTTCAGTACCTGTAATTCCGCCAGGGAAACCGTAGTAATTGTCAATGATGACACCATCATAAAGCGAACCATTGTCTTTACCAATAACTAAAACGTTCTTGTTAGAACGCTTCAAGTAGATTGCGGCTGAGATCCCAGAAGGACCCTTACCGATGATGATTGTATCAAACATACTAAACGCCTAGTGCTTTTCTAAGTTCGTCTTTAGAACGGACACCAATGATGCTGTTTACAACTTTACCGTCTTTGAAGATTAATACAGTTGGAATAGACATAATTCTAAATTGGTTTGCAAGTTCAGATTGTTCATCCACGTTTACTTTCGCAACGACTGCTAAGCCTTGAACTTCTTCAGCTAAGGATTCAACGATTGGCCCCAACATTTGGCAAGGACGGCACCAAGCTGCCCAGAAATCTACCAATACAGGTTGTTTGGATTCTAATACTGCACTCTTAAAGTTATCTTTTGTAATTGCTAATGTCATGATTTAGTACCTCCTAAAATAATTTGACTGAGGTTATTATACTCATTCGGCTAATAGAAATCTAGTAGTTTGCAACAATTATTATGTTATAATAGATAAGTACATTAGTAGGTGATTAAATGACTAAAATTAAGGTGGAAAACCTCAAATTTTCATATAACAACAAAGACGAAGCCATCCAAAATCTCTCCTTTGATATCGAAGAAGGGGCTTGGGTTTGTATCGTTGGCCACAACGGTTCAGGAAAAAGCACACTCGCTAAGCTTCTAATCGGGCTCTTAAAAGCCGATGCGGGCAGTATTATAATCGATGGCCTTGAAATGAATGAAAAAACCGTTCAAGACATTCGTAAGAAGGTCGGGATTGTATTTCAAAACCCAGATAATCAGTTTGTCGGTGTGACCGTCAAACACGATATTGCATTTGGGTTAGAAAACCAATGTGTACCTCAACCGAAAATGGTTGAACTCATCGATGAATATGTCAATATTGTTGGGATGAAAGAATACTTAAACAAGGAACCGCATCAACTATCTGGTGGTCAAAAACAAAGGGTTGCGATTGCTGGCGCGCTTGCGATGAATCAAGACATCATGATTTTTGATGAAGCGACTTCGATGTTAGACCCAGAAGGTGTTAGAGATATTACGGAATTTATTGTTAGATTGAATAAAGAATACAAAAAAACAATCATCACGATCACCCACGATCTCGAATTTGCGAAACGTGCAGACCATATGATTGTACTCAAAAAAGGAAAAGTCATATTGTCCGGTACCCCAGACGAAGTCTTTAGCCACAAAGACATTTCGGAGGATACCGATTTAAATATTCCATTTGGTATGCGTGTGTTTGACCAAGTGAAGAACGACGAATTATTGAAGAAAGATGAAGCATTGGTAAAGGCACTATGGGCATACAGTTTAACCAAGTAAGTTATTTTTACCGTGGCGTAAAAAATGAAACCTATGAAGCCATCAATCAAATTACTTTAAATATTAATGATGGCGAATTTGTGGCGATTTGTGGACAAACAGGTAGTGGGAAAACCACGCTAGTTCAACACATGAATGCGTTATTAAAACCAACCAAAGGGACCATTCAAATCTATGAACACACCCTCCCTTTAAAAGATAAGAAAACCAAGATTGGTCCAATCCGTAAAAAAGTTGGGCTTGTTTTTCAATTTCCGGAGTACCAACTGTTTGAAGAAACCATCCTCAAAGACATTATGTTTGGGCCACTCAACTTTGGATTATCCTTAAAAGAAGCCGAAGAAAAAGCACGTGAAGCTGCCAAATTGGTTGGACTTGATGATGAAATATTACAAAAATCACCATTCCGTATCAGTGGGGGTCAAATGCGTCGCGTCGCGATCGCAGGTATCCTCGCGATGGAACCTGAAATGCTTGTTTTAGATGAACCTACTCGTGGGCTAGACCCCAAAGGCTCAGATGAAATGATGGCGTTATTTAATGAACTTCATGAAAAACATGGAAAAACCATCGTACTCATAACCCATGATATGGACATTGTTGCGCGCTATGCGAAACGTATCTTAGTCATGGATAAAGGTAAAATCAAGTTTGATGGAACAAGAGAACTCTTATTTATTTCCGATGAATTTGAACACCTCCACTTAGCAAAACCTCAAGCATACCGAATGATGGAATACCTTTCAAATACTTTAGGTTATCCTTTTAAACAAGTCTTCACTGAAGAAGACCTCCTCGCTTATTTAAAGGAGGTGCGCCATGAATAATATCACCATAGGTCAATATGTTCATGGGGACTCTTGGATATATAAAATGGATCCAAGGGTTAAAATCATCAGCTTAGTTCTAGCGATGGTCATCACCTTCATCATCCCTTCTTTCATCATGATGGCGATTTTACTTGGTTTAACCATACTCATGGTATTTACAACCGGTATCCCTGTAATGAAAATGATTCGTGGGATGAAAGCTTTGTTATTCTTACTCACATTTACCTTTATTATTCAAATTTTTAATATCCGAACAGGGGATAAGCTTTTAGATGTAAACATGACACTTGGTTGGGCATCCATCGGTGCGATGGTGTTGATCATTGTGCTTTATAACCTCTACAAGAAACAGTTTAAATACCGTTCAACACTGTTCTTAGTGATGGCGTTCTCGCTCTTCTTTGTTCAATATTTATTACCATTTGGTGAAATTTGGACCTATGATTTTATGATCTATTCGGATGGATTATACCGTACAGGTTTCCTACTATTTAGAATCATGATTGTCATCATTTTATCTTCAATGTTGACTTTTACAACCATGACAACCGATCTTAACAACGGTTTAGAAGCGGTCATGAAACCTTTAGAATGGGTGAAGTTCCCAGTTGCTGAGTTGTCGATGATGTTATCACTTACCTTGAGATTCATTCCAACACTATTAGAAGAAACTCAAAAAATCATGAAAGCTCAAGCCTCAAGAGGGGTAGAGTTCAGCGAATCGTCTTTCAAGAAGAAGATTTCTCAGATGATTTCGTTATTAATCCCTATTTTCATCATTTCATTTAAACGCGCGGAAGACCTCGCTAATGCGATGGAATCTCGTGGGTATGTGATCGGTGAAAAACGCACCAAGATTGATGTTATGTCCATCAAATACTTAGATATCCTCACTTTAATTACGCTACTTGGATTGCTCGTAGTGGTGATTTTAATGAATACAGGAGTCATCCATGCGCTATAAACTGACGATTGCTTACGATGGGTCAAACTATCAAGGCTTTCAAAGTCAAAAGAATGGGTTAGGGATTCAAGCAGTTTTAGAAGACACTTTGTCGAAAATTGTGAAAGCACCAATCTCAATCGTCGGTTCTGGCAGAACCGATAAAGGTGTTCACGCCTTAGGACAAGTTTGTCACTTCGATTCAAACACCCTGATGCCTACTGATGCGTGGTTAAGAGCACTCAACACCTATTTACCCAAAGATATTGTTGCATTAGACATCACCGAAGTCGATGAGACATTCCACGCACGCTTTAGTGCAACCAAAAAATGCTATGTCTATTTGATTGCGAAAGATTATAATCTATTTAGACGACACCATGAAACATATATCCCTTACCCTTTAGATGCAGCCTTAATGCAAGAGGCCACAGCTAAGTTTGAAGGGACACACGATTTCATTGGATTTGGTGTATTTGTCGATAAAAAACCAACGGTTAAAACCATGTATCAATCGACTTTTCTCGAAACAGACACCCACTATGTGTTTACGTTCATTGCGGATGGTTTCTTGAAGTATATGGTTAGAAGTATCGTTGGGACCATCGTGGATATTGGACGTGGGAAACGTCCTATCACAGTGATTGATACCATATTTGAAACAAAAGACCGTACCAAAGTGGGGAAAACCATCTCACCAGAAGGGCTTTATCTCAAACAAGTTTGGTACGAATAGGAGGCTATCATGTTTATTACGTTTGAAGGTGGCGAAGGGTCTGGAAAGACTACATTAATCAAAGCCTTAATCGAATGGCTCAAAGGGTGTAATTTAGATGTCATCGCGACCCGTGAACCGGGTGGATCTGACATCGCTGAAAAAATACGAGCCATCATTTTAGATGAACAAAATACGCACATGAAAGCCCGCACTGAAGCGCTGCTTTTTGCTGCTGCACGTGTTCAACACTTAGAAGAAACCGTCATACCTGCTTTAGAACAAAACAAAGTTGTGCTTTGTGACCGCTATATCGATTCCTCACTAGCCTATCAAGGCTATGCGAGAGGTTTAGGTTTTGAAGCCATCTTAAAAATCAATACCTTTGCGTTAGAACACATGCCAGATCTAACAGTCTACATCAATTCAGACCCAGAAATCGGACTTTCAAGAATCAAATCTAGAGACAATAACCGCCTCGATTTAGAAAAGATCGAATTCCATCAAAAGGTACGAGAAGGCTATTTAAACTTAGCTAAAATGTATCCAAATCGCTATTTAGTCATTGATGGTGACCGTACGATGGCAGCTGTGATTGACGATGTGAAAGCCCATTTAAAGGATGTGCTTTTATGCCAGAAATAAAACAACAGGTTGCTTTTATACCAAATATAAAACAACACGTCATTTTAGAACAGTTTAAGAAAGCGATCCATAAGGACCGTTTAAGTCATTTATACTTATTTACAGGTCCTAAAGGATCTGGTAAAAAAGAACTTGCCTTTGAGATTGCGAATGCATTACTCATCAAAAAACCGGAAGGTGCACAAATTCTCAAAGATAATGGACATGTGAATTTGATGTTCATAGAACCTGCGGGTCAAAACATCAAAAAAGAACAAATTGCCGATTTACAGAGTGAGTTTTCAAAAACCTCTCTCACGAGCGGCGCGCGCGTTTATATCATCGATGAAGTCGATAAACTGTCCACAGCTGCGGCTAATGGACTATTAAAATTTCTTGAAGAACCGCTATCCAAACAAACGATTGGATTTTTGCTTTCGGATAACCCCGAACAGGTCTTACCTACCATTCAATCCCGTAGTCAAATCATTTATTTGAAACCACGTAGTGAACGAGAACTCACGGATGAACTCAAACAAGAAGGGATTGACCCTTATTTAGCGGAGTTCTTACCGTATCTAAATAAGGATAAAGCACTCGTCTTAGCGATGGCCAAATCTGATCAAATGATTGAACTATCCAACGCGCTTAAAAACTATCATAAGGCCATGTTAAAAGAAGAACCTTTATGGGTACTCTTTGAAACTAAAATGGGTATAATCCGTTCTGATAAAGCTATTTTGATGCAGTTTTTAGAACTCTTAATGATCTATTATTTAGACTTACTCAAAACCAAGAATCAGGAAATCATTGCGTTTGAAGTCTTCTCAAGTGAATATGAAGAAATCGCGAATCGTCTACCGATGGCCGATATCTTGAGTCACTTGAAACAAATTCAAACGATTTTGTATAGATTAAACTATAATATTAATATAGAGATGGCATTAACACAACTCGTGTTAGATCTCCAAAGATAGAAGGTGAATACATGCTTGTTGCACAAGTTCAATTTAGACAGGCTGGGAAACGCTACTACTTTAACCCAAATCAGCTCTCCGTTTCGGACCAATCACTCGTGGTGGTTGAAACCGTTAGAGGCATCGAATTAGGCAAAGTCGTTGGCAAACTGGTTGAAGTCAAGGAAGAAGAATTACAAAACGAATTAAAGCCGATTTTACGATTGGCTACAGATAACGATATCGAAGAAAATGACTACAACAAGAGTCTTGAAATACAAGTTATTCATGTTACCAAAGAATTGGTTCGTCGTAATCAGTTAGACATGAAATTACTAGCAGCGGAATACACGTTAGACCGCGACCGTTTAGTGGTTTATTTCGAATCCGAGAATCGTGTAGATTTCAGACAACTCGTCAAAGATTTATCTGAGAGTTTCAAAACCCGTATTGAATTGCGTCAAGTCGGCTCACGAGATGGTGCGAAGTTCATTGGGGGGATTGGTCTGTGTGGATTAATTACGTGCTGTACAACATTTATCGGTGAGTTTGATAACGTCTCGATTAAAATGGCGAAAAATCAAAACTTATCTTTAAACCCACAAAAAATCAGTGGAAATTGTGGAAAACTCTTATGCTGCATCAAATTTGAAAATAGCGTCTACGAAGAACTCCGTCAAAACATGCCGGATGTCGGCGATAAGATTGTTACCAAAGAAGGTAAAGCCAGCGTCATTTCCATCAATATCTTAAAACAACAACTGAAGGTCATTTATGAAGACGGTTCCTTTGGTTATGTATTCTTAAAGGATATCGAAAAGAAACATGCAAATTGAAAATGAATTACTGGGGTACCCAAGACTAAAAATCATACAAGACCCCAACATGTTCGCGTTCTCCATCGATTCGATGTTATTGGGTGATTTTGTTAAAATCAAGAAACACACCAAACGCATTATGGATCTATGTACAGGAAACGCAGCGATTCCGCTTTATTTAACTGTTAAAACAACCGCGGAAATCCATGGTGTAGAAATTCAAGATAAAGTGTTTGAAATGGCTCAAAAAGGGGTAAAGATCAACAACTTATCTCATCAAATCCACCTGCATCACCGCGACTTAAAGGGCATCTCTAAAGAAGTTGGGAAGCTATCCTTTGACATCGTCACTGCGAACCCGCCCTTCTTCAAAGTTCCTGCTAACCCGCATTTGAACAAAAACGAATATTTAACGATTGCACGCCATGAAGTGATGTTGACTCTAGAGGAACTCATCATCGAAGCCGCGCAATTACTTAATAACGGTGGGTCATTCTATTTAGTCCATCGACCAGACCGCTTAACCGACATTCTAAGTCTTTTAAGAAAACACGACTTAGAACCTAAACGCATGAAATTGGTTCAACCAAGACGCCATGCACAACCAAATCACGTCTTAATTGAAGCCGTGAAAAACCGCCTAGAAGGGGGCTTAATTGTCGAAACACCTTTGGTAGTTTACCACAAGGATCATTGGACAAAGCCCATATTAGACATATATAACATTGGGAGGGAATCATATGTTACTCAGTCTACTCAACCGTAAAGAAAAATTAAAATTTCTGGATTTAGCCATCCATATGGTCGCTATAGACGGTGAACCAAATGCTTTTGAAAAGCGCATTTTAAACATGATGCTTGCTGAAGTTGGTGACGATATCTACAAAGAGTATACATTCTCACTGGCCTCAGATAAAGAAGCTACAGTGGCTTACTTTGTAACTCAACCAAAAGCGACCAGACACATCGTCCTTCTCAACTTACTCAAATTATCGATGTTTGATGATTTGTACAATACCTCTGAACACTTCTTCATTGATAACGTGAGAAGACAGTTCAAAATAGGGGTTGCGAAACGAAAAGAATTGATGCGTGTAATTTACGCGGAACGTGATTGGCATGAACAAGCTAAACGCGTTTGTATCGAGTAATGATTAGGCAAAGTTTTACTGAAACCAAACCCACCCTCTATTTGATTTCAACACCCATTGGAAATTTAAAGGACATTACGCTTAGAGCACTTGAAACGCTAAAAACGGTTCAAGTGATTTTTGCTGAAGATACACGTAATACATTAAAATTGTTATCACATTATGAAATATCTAAACCGATCAAAAGTTACCATGAACACAATAAGCAAAGTGCGACCTTAGAAGTCTTAAAACACCTAGAACAAGGCGATTCGGTTGGACTTGTCACCGATGCTGGTACCCCTGCGATTAGCGACCCAGGGTTTGACTTAGTGCTTGTTGTAAAGGATCATTATCCGGTTGTGCCGATTCCAGGTGCGAGTGCTGTATTAACGGCGCTAGTTGCCTCAGGTTTGACCCCACAACCCTTCACATTTTTTGGTTTTTTAGACCGCACATTATCCAAACGAAAAGATGCTTTAAATAAGCTATCAGGTTTACCACATACCATCGTATTTTACGAACGTGGTGACCGTGTAAAAGATACCCTAAAGGACATGCTTGATGTCTTAGGTAATCGAGATGTCGTTCTCGCAAAAGAACTTACAAAACAGTTTGAAACATTTTATGAAGGCAAAATCGAAAGTCTTATCACAACAGATATCCATGAAAAAGGCGAATTCGTGATGTTGGTTTCTGGTAAATCTGAAACTACCTCAAGTAGTGGAGACATTGTTACGGATGTCAAAGAATATATCCAATTAGGATACAGCGAAAAAGAAGCTATCAAGAAAGTAGCGAGTGAACTCGGTGTCCATAAGAATGTGGTTTATCAAAAAGTAATTGAATTTGGTGGCATCAAAAAATAGAATATACATCATTACAAATGACCCTGAAATTGGGTCATTTTCATTTATAAAAAGTTACACCGATTTAAGTTGTTTTTACATAGATTATTATATATAATAAGTGTACAGGCTATGAAAAAGAGAGTAATAAATGGATTTTAAGCTAGAGAGTTTGTGTCAGGTGAAAACAAACAGAACCATTTTTGAAGATGACTTTGGAGCCGTTCAATCGATAGGTAGATTGAACCGTTCGCACGCGTTAAGTGTTAGAGTGCTATGGTTATCCATAGAACTAAGGTGGTACCGCGATCATTCGTCCTTAGCGTTTTTAGGGGCGATTTTTTTACGAAAAAATGGAGGTAAATAAGATGAAAAAACCATTCTATATTTCAACTGCCATCGCATACGCTTCAGCCATTCCTCACGTCGGGAATGTCTATGAAGCCATCCTTGCGGATGCCATTGCGAGATTTAAACATCTCGATGGGTACGATGTGTATTTTCAAACAGGGACCGATGAACATGGTCAAAAAATTGAATCCAGAGCTGCTTTAAAAGGGATTGATCCACAAGCTTATACCGACTATATTTCCGGTGAAATCAAACGCATTTATGCGAGTGTTGGTGTAGAGTACGACCACTTTATCCGTACTACCGATAAAAATCACCATAAAGTCGTCCAAGCCATTTTCAAGAAACTTTACGATCAAGGTGATATTTATCTAGGTAAATATGCTGGATGGTATAGTGTTGCTGAAGAATCATTCATTTCTGAGAAAGATATTGTGGATGGAAAAGGTCCGAATGGTGATACCCTAGTATGGACAGAGGAAGAAACGTTCTTCTTTGACTTGAAGAAATATCAAACACGCTTAGTCGAATATATTCAAACACACCCTGAATTCATTTCACCAGAATCCCGTAAGAATGAAATGCTCAATAACTTCTTAAGTGAACCACTTCAAGACTTATCGGTTTCTAGAACCTCATTTAAATGGGGGATACCAACTTTTGATCCTAAACACGTGATTTACGTTTGGATTGACGCGTTAACAAACTACATCAGTGGTTTAGACTTAGATGAAACCTTAACACCATCAGAAAAGTTCAAGAAATACTGGCCAGCTGATATCCACTTAATTGGTAAAGATATCTTAAGATTCCATACGATTTATTGGCCAATAATGTTGATGGCTTTAGGCTTAGAATTACCTAAAACTGTTTTCGGACACCCATGGGTGCTCATTGATAAATCGAAGATGAGTAAGTCATTAGGGAATACCCTTTATGTTGACGATATCTTGAAACACTTCAAGAAAGATACCCTTCGTTATTATGTCTTACACGAAATTCCATTCGCTGCCGATGGTAATTTGACCTATGAATTGTTGATTGAAAGAAACAACACCGATTTGGCCAATACCTTAGGCAACCTTGTGAATCGTACGATTGGTATGGCAAACAAATACCGTGGTGGTTTAGTCGTTAAAGCGAACACGCAAAAAAACTATGAAATTTCTTTAGTCGAAGCGACTAAATCGCTTTTAGCAAACGTTCGTGCGAAGATGGATGAATACCGTGTCGCTGACGCAATTGAAGAAATTATGAAGGTTTTACGTTTAGCGAATAAGTTCATTGATGTGACAGAACCTTGGAAACTCTTCAAAGACGAAAGTGCTCAAGCAGAACTCAATGGTGTTTTGTACGAACTCATTGAAACAATTCGTATTACAGCTGTATTACTCAAGGCTTTCATTCCGGATACTGCAAATGAAATCCTCAGACAAATCCATACGAATCAAACGACATTCGATTCGATTCAAGACTTTGGTGGTTTTGAAGATCATACCCAATTGAATGCACCAGTGGTTCTATTTGAACGATATAACCCAGAAGAAAAACTTGAAGAAATCTTAAAAGGATAACCATGCGCAACCTATTTAAAGACAACGAAAAAATGTGGCTTGAAGTACGTGCACTGCTCTCAGTGACGCTATTTACCATCATTTATGGAATCGGCGTTAGCTGGTTCTTAGAGGCTTCCCTTGAGCCCCTTTATACAGGGGGCATCCCAGGTATTGGACAGCTGGTCAGAAATATCTTAAACAGCCGTTTTGATATGAATCTAGGCAACAGTTTCTTGGGGATTTTCATCATGGTTGGAAATATCCCAATCCTTATTTTAGGGTGGTTTGGTGTATCCAAACGATTCACTATTTACTCCATCATTTCCGTTGTCATTCAGTCTACCATTTTAGGGTTTATTCCTGTGGTAGATATGGGTATAGACGATACCTTCGTTCTAGCCGTTATGGGTGGATTATTGGTCGGTGTTGGGGTTGGTGGTGCTCTTAAATATGGGACATCAACTGGTGGGTTGGATATCGTTGCACAGTATTATTCTTTAAGACACGGAACCTCAGTTGGTTTTGTATCCTTAGTATTAAATGTCGGGATTGCATTAATAGGTGCGGTCGTATTTGGTAGTGCAAGCGTCGCCGCTTACACCATCATTCGTATCATCGTTTCAACGATGGTCACAGATAAACTGCACACCGCTTATAATTTCATGAAAGTGGAAATCATAACCGACAACCCAGCTAAACTCATTCAATTGATTTTAGAAAAAGTCTATCGTGGCGTCACACTTGCCAAAGTAGAAGGGGCGTACTCACACAAAGAAAAAACGATGGTCATCGTGGTCATCTCTTCTTATGAGCTCACCCAGATTCGTAAATTAGTGAAAGATTTTGATCCGAAAGCCTTTATGATCACACAACCTGTGAAGACCATTCAAGGCAATTTCGCAAGAAAAACCATCGTATAAGTAGTGTTATTTGGATTGAAAAGGTACGTTGAAAAAAACTCAAATGTTATGGTTGACAATTAACCATACTTATAGTAAGATTTATACGGTACGTTTTAAAAAGCCCACAATAGCCCTTATTACAACCAATAAGGAGGAGAATTACAATGATGAGAACTACAACAATGCCAAATCCGGCGAACATCCAAAGAAAATGGTATGTCGTTGACGCAGATGGCGCAACACTTGGTCGTTTAGCGACTCAAGTAGCAGCAATTTTAAAGGGTAAAAATAACCCATACTACGCTCCACACGTAGATACAGGGGACAATGTTATCATTATTAATGCTGACAAAATTCAATTAACAGGGAAGAAATGGACTGGTAAAGTCTATTATTCACACAGTGATTATGCTGGTAGCTTGAAGACAACCATGGCTAAAGATGTTATGGCTAAATTCCCAACCAGAATGGTAGAAAAAGCAGTAGAAGGTATGTTGCCACACAACCGTTTAGGAAGACAAATGTTTAAAAAATTGTACGTTTACGCTGGCAGCGAACACCCACACATTGCACAACAACCAGTTAAGTTGGAGGTATTATAATCATGGCAAAAGCGGTTCAATATTTAGGCACAGGACGTCGTAAGAGTTCAGTAGCAAGAGTTATTCTTACAAGCGGTACTGGAAAGTTTGTTGTAAACGACAGACCATTCGAAGAATACATCCCATCAGCAGCAACCCGTCTTGACGTTTTACAACCATTAGCAATCACCGAATCAGAAGGTCGTTTCGACGTTTCTGTTAACGTGTATGGCGGTGGATTAACCGGTCAAGCAGGTGCAATCCGTTTAGGTATCACAAGAGCCTTAATGGAAATTAATCCAGATTTAAGATCAACCTTAAAACCTGCTGGATTAGTCACTAGAGATCCTCGTGCTAAAGAACGTAAAAAATACGGTCTTAAAAAAGCGCGTAGAGCATCCCAATTCTCAAAACGTTAATTTTTGGAAAGCAGTCTTCGGATTGCTTTTTTTCTTGTAAGAACGCCCCATATATCGTATAATGATATATGCGAAAGAAGGTTTTTGTATGAAAAGAGTACGTGTTAGATACGCACCGAGCCCAACAGGACTATTACACATAGGTAATGCTAGAACAGCCATTTTTAATTTCTTATTTGCGAGAAGTCATGGTGGTGACTTCATTATTAGAATCGAAGATACCGACGTTAAACGTAACGTTATTGGAGGAGAAGCCTCTCAATTAGACAACCTTAAATGGTTAGGTCTAGAATGGGATGAATCCCCAGATAAAGGTGGCCCATTTGGTCCTTATCGCCAACTCGAACGTTTAGATTTATATAAAGAATATGCAGAAAAATTACTTGATATGGGCATGGCTTATAAAGAGTATAAAGAAGGTTCGACTAAGTACGCTATTCGTTTTAAAGTTCCAGAAAATAAAGAATATGTATTTAATGATATGGTTAGAGGCACACTTAGATTCCAATCTAAAGAAGTCGAAGACTGGATCATGATTAAAGATAACGGGATTCCTACTTATAACTTCGCAGTCGTCATCGATGACCACTTCATGGAAATCACCCACATTTTAAGAGGGGAAGAACATATCACCAACACCCCAAAACAAATGATGGTTTACGAAGCGTTCGGTTGGGAAATTCCAACATTTGGACACATGACCATTATTGTCAATGAGAAAAAGAAAAAGTTATCCAAACGCGATCAATCGATTGTTCAGTTTATCTCTCAATACCGCGAATTAGGGTATTTACCAGAAGCCATTTTAAACTTCATTTCATTACTTGGCTGGAGCCCAGCAGTGAATCAAGAAATTTTATCTAAGGACGAAATCATCACGCACTTTGATGAATCGCGTCTATCCAAAGCACCAGCCATGTTTGACGTTGTGAAACTTGCCTATATCAACAAAGAGTATGTGAAGAAATTATCCTTAGAAGCCTTTGTAGAACTGTGCAAACCGCACCTCGAAAAAGCGGGTATTGATGTGTCGAATTCGGTTTGGGTTTCTGATCTTTGTAGTTTACTACATGAAAGAACAGCTTATGGTGCACAAATAGTTGAACTACACCATGAATTCTTCCATGGAGAATTTGAATTAGAACCAGAGGCACTTGAGTTCTTAAGAAGCGAAAATACCCTACCAGTCATCAAAGCATTCCGAAAGAAATTAGCCATCAGCTCATTCACTGCTGAAGATATTAAAGAATCGATTAAAGACATTGGTAAACACTTAAACGTCAAAGGCAAATCCTTATTTATGCCTTGCCGTATCGCAACGACAGGTGCGATGCACGGACCAGATTTACCAAAATCACTTTCTTTATTAGGTAAAGAAGTTGCCTTAAATAGAATCGACAAAACTATAGAAACTTTGGAGAATAACGCATGAGAAAACTTTTCACATTATTCGCATTTGTCCTAACCCTTGTTGTCCTTGCTGGATGTAATGATCAGTCCAATGTTAAGATTACACTTAAAAATGTGGCTGCTGCAAGAACAACAATTTATATGGAGTTAGACGTCACAGACCCGGATAAAGAGATCCCTGCTGACGGTATTGTAATCGTATTATACAAAAATGGCGAGGAGGTTTCTCGTAAAGCTCCAACCATTACAACTGAGCTTACATCCGTGATGTTTGATGGCTTAGCTGTAAACACGAAGTATAGCTATTCCGTATTTGCTACATATGGCGGAAAATCGCACAAAATGGCCACAGGTGAGTCTACTACTACAACAAGTGGTTCAAGCGTAGATGAACCTAAATTGATTACTACCATTGAAGAATTCTTGAATATTCCAAACGACTTAACAGCGTATTACCGTCTTGAAAATGACCTTGATTTCTTAGAAGCTAAATTCCAAAACCAATTTGGATCGAAACAATTCGCAGGTACATTTGATGGTAATGGAAAAACAATTAAAAATCTTACCATGGATACCACAACCACCTTCATTGGGCTATTTGGTTATAACCGTGGTACCATTAAAAACCTAACGATTGAAAACGTCATTACAGACTTTAAGACCAGCACCCAAAATATTGGCATTGTTGCAGGTAAGAGTTCCGGAACGATTGAAAATGTTACGATTAAAAATTCAACTGTAAAAGCAGCTTATTCTAGAACAGGCCAAATCTATATTGGTGCGGTAGTAGGACTTGCTGAAACAGGTTCTAAGTTAACAAATATCCAAATTGAAAATAGCCATTTAGAACTGACGATTTCAGGACGTACTGAACCATTTGCAGGACTTTTAGTCGGACGCGCTCAGGCAACTAAGATTGATAACAGTAGTGCTCAAGGTACAATCAGTGTGACTGCATTAGACACCATCAACGTTGGTGGTTTAGTCGGTGGTATTGAAAACGTCGGATTATCTTCCTCATCCATCACCGAATCCAGCGCAGATGTCAACATCTTAGCGGATGTTAATGTTACAAACACAACAACAAATGATAAAGCTCAACTCGTCTTTATTGGTGGATTAGTCGGATCATCTGTAGGTACTAACATTTCAAGCGTATATGCATTAGGTGATATAGAGTTATCAAGAGCATCAAACACCTCTGCTAATGACCGTTCAGACGATGAAATTGGTGTGGGTGGTTTGGTTGGTATTACCAGTTCACCAATCGTAAATGCGTTTGCGAAAGGTAGCATTCTTATTGGTAATGCAGAAGTTGTATCCATCATTTCTTTTGAAAAGATGTCTGTTGGTGGTTTAGCTGGTATTCAACTCGGTGGTGAACGTTTAGACAAGTCAGTCTATATGGGCGCATCTATCCAAGTTTATCCTGGAGCAAAAGGCCAAGTTCAGCTTTCAAGTACTGTTGGCAACATGGTCACCACAAAAGCAGTAGATTTAGCTGGTGGTACTGTCAAACTCATCAATGATTTAATTGCAGGTAGAGTGGTCGTTACTTATGGTGAAGAAATAGTTACTACACCATCTGATACAACAACAATTGAATCTGCAGCACTAGTGACATTCTTTGATAGTGATTTTATTAAAGACGCATTAGCTGAATAATAAGTAAAAAGTTGCGGGTTGTACCCACAACTTTTTTTGTAACGATTGTGTAGCATAAAAATATATAAATAGTTTTATATATTTCATGACTTGCATGGTTTTTTAAAAGGCATATAATGATGCTAAGAGGTGATTTGAATGAAAATATCCAAAACAGGATTTACCAACATTGTTCGCTGTAGCCGTTATGGCGCATTAGAAGAAATTTATCGTAAGAAAAACCAAGCTATCGTTACATTCTCAGAAGACATGGATGACCTCATGACTGCTGAGAATTTCATGAAGCGCGATGAACTTTTAAACGACATGTATGATGAAGAAGAGGATCTGATTGTCAAAGATGACCCTCAACTCAGGGTCATGATGCCTTTTTATAACGCGATGGAAGGTTTAACAGCGAAAGCGGTTAGTAAACACTTCAGTGGGGACTTTCAATTCAACATGTTAGATACCTACAAACAAAAACGATTTGAGATGGAACGAGATGGCTATCATTTTTACTGTTTCCTAGATGGATACTTAGCACAAGAAAATGGGTATAAAGTTTTTGAAACCAAAGCCACCACTTCAAGAAAATACCTAGATATGACCCATGAAAAGGAATCGATGTTTGCGTTCTCACCAGAAGGCATCTTGATGCTCACCAAAGATTTGGGTTTTCCAACCGATGAAAAATACGATAAAAAGCTTCAAAAATTATATGATCGCTATTCGGATGAAGGTCGCTATGTTTATGACTTAGCCTTTCAAAGATACATCATTGAACATAGTGAAAATCCACCACAAGGGAAAAAAGGGTTCTACCTAGCGGTTTTAAACAAAGATTATGTGTTCGATGGTACTTATGATCAAAACAATAAACCAGTTTATGGCGACGACATCATTGTTTTAGTGGATTTCACTTCGATTACGGAGCGTTACATGCCCATCATCGAAGCTGATATGAAAACCGTTATTGATTACTTAAACCATATGAATGCGAACCCAGTTGATATTGGTAAACACTGTCAACGTAAGGACCGTAAACAATGTCAATTTTACTCGATTTGTTGGAGCCATGTTCCTGAGAAGAACTCTGTTTTAACGTATCTCAATAACCATAACGGTTTTACCGATGAATACGGTGAAAAACGCGACCGTTACGATTTAATCAATGAAGGTATCGTCAATGCACTAGATATCCCTGAATCGTGGTTAAAACGTGAGAATAATATCATTCAAAGACGTGTGATTGAATCTCAAACACCCTATTATCATTACCGTAAGATTAGAGAAGGTATCCTAGAACTTAGATATCCGATTTATCACTTAGACTTCGAATCATTCCCGTGTCCGTTACCACGTTTCAAAGGGGAAACCCCCTATATGCAATCCTTATTTCAGTATTCTATTCACATAGAACATGAACCCAATGTATGTGACAAGAATGAAGATAATTATTCTTTCTTAGCAACCGATCATTTCGATCAAAGGGAAGCTCTAATAAAGGGGATGATTGACGTAATCAAACCGGATGGCGGATCCGTTTTGGTGTATAATATCGCATTTGAGAAAACACGCATTCATGAGTTAGCTAGGCTATTTCCTGCATATAAAGATCGTTTGATTGATATCGCAGATCGCTTATTCGACCTCATGGATATCGTGAAAGGCAATACGAAACTCTATAAAAATTTAGGCTATGATGAAGAAGAAGCCAAAAAGATTAACTATTACCACAATGACTTAAATGGATCTTACTCAATTAAGAAGGTATTACCCTTATTTTCGAACCTAACCTATAAAGGGATGCCGGTTGCGAATGGGAATGATGCGATTGTTCAATACGCAACGATGCCAACATATGATCCAAAAACAAAAGAGCGTGTCAAACGTGATATGCTCGAATATTGTAAGCAAGACACTTGGGCAATGGTCGAAATTTTGAAACAATTACGAACGATTGCAGGCGTTAGATAATCCCTATACAAAGGGATTGTCAATTATTCACTCAAGGGAATTGCTTGTATTTATATGCTTTTTTAACTATAATATATCTAATGAGGTGAAACCTTGAAATTATTTAACTCACTTACAGGTAAAGAGGAAATCTTTACACCTGTAAAACCCAATGAAATTTCTATGTATGTATGCGGTCCAACCGTATACAATTACATTCATATCGGCAACGCTAGACCCGTTGTCTTTTTCGATGTTGTCAAACGTTACTTTAAGTATTTAGGTTGTAAGGTAACTTACGTGTCTAACATCACAGATGTCGACGATAAAATCATCGATGAAGCCCAAAAACTCAACATTGATGAAAAACTCTTAACGCAAACATTTACAGAAGCATTCATCAAAGATACGCTTGCTTTAGGCAGTGATTTACCAGATTTAATGCCAAAAGCAACCAACTATATCACAGATATGATTTTTTACATCAATGATTTGATTGAAAAAGGTTATGCTTATCAAAGTGGTGATTCTGTGTATTTCAGAGTTCAAAAAATTGGTCACTATGGTGCCCTATCCAAGCAAGTGTTAGAAAACTTGAATGTCGGTGCCCGTATCGATGTGGATTCCCAAAAAGAAACACCATTTGATTTTACACTTTGGAAACAAACTCAAACTGGTTTAGCCTTTGAATCGCCATGGGGAAAAGGTCGCCCAGGTTGGCATACAGAGTGTGCAGTCATGAATCACTCTATTTTTAACCATCTAATCGATATTCATGGGGGTGGATCGGATTTAAAATTCCCACACCATGAAAATGAAATGGCACAAAGCTGTGCCCATGATAATCACGAACTAGCGAACACCTGGATGCATGTCGGTAGACTCGATTTTGGAAACGAAAAAATGAGTAAATCGATTGGCAATATCATCCTCGTGAAGGATCTTTTAGAAAACTACGAATACCAATCGTTTAGATTGTTATTGTTATCTCACCACTACCGTCAACCGATCAATTACTCAGACGATTTAATGAAACAGTTTGATAACGAATGGCAACGTATTAAACGCGCCATGAAACAAGCCTTTGTCGATATCTCAATCGCGAGATACAAAACCGTAGATATCAATCTTGACGCCTTAGAACGTTTTAGAGAAGCGATGGACGATGACTTTAATATTTCAAACGTCATGACAGTGGTATACGATCAAATTAAGTCGATGAATCGTTCTAAAGAAGTGGAAGAAATCGCGAGATATTATCATACCATTACCCTCATATTATCCATTTTAGGCATTCGTCTGGATTTGATGCCACTATCGGATGAACAAATTGAGCGCTATCAAGCATGGCAACAAGCACGTGCTGAAAAACGTTATAGTGACGCCGACCGAATTCGTATGGAATTGGTCGATTTAGGATTACTCTAATGGAGGCTCATTTAATTAATGGTGTAGCCTTAGCCTACATTGGGGACGTATATTATGAATTACGTATTCGTCGTTATTTACTTTCACTTGGATTGACGAAAGTGAACGACTTACACAAAAAAGCCATCCAATTTACTGCAGGATCAGTCCAAGCGGGTTTAATGGATGTCTTCATTGAACGCAATCTTTTAACCGAAACCGAATTAAACTATTTTAAAAAGGGTCGTAATGCTTCAGGACCTGGTCGTAAGAACATCGATATGGCTACTTATCACAAATCTACTGGATTTGAATCGATGGTGGGCTATCTATATTTGACCGACATTAATCGATGTGACGAACTCATCGATCTCGCAATTCAAATTCTAACAGAAAAGGCGTGATTACATTGGAAGACATTAAGCCAAGAAAAAAATCAAAAAAAGAATTAAGCCATACCGTTGAGGTTGAGAGACCTAACCCTGAAATTCAACAAGGGTTGACCTATCAACAAGTCGAAGAACGTCTCATTGCAGGACTATCTAATAAGATTTCATCCGGTTCAACAAAAACAATTACATCCATTGTGTTGTCGAACATCATGACGTTTTTTAACTTGCTTAATATTGGGATTGCAACCTGGCTAATTACAGTAGGTGCTTTTAAGGACCTCTTTTTCATCGTGATTGTTTCCATGAACGTCGGAATTGGAATCTTCCAAGAAATCAAAGCTAAGAAAACCATCGATAAATTATCACTCTTATCTGCGCCAACCGGATTGGTTATCCGTGATGGTGAAGAACAAGAAATCATGATTTCAGACTTAGTCATCGACGATTTGATGAAACTAACTACTGGGAAGCAAATCAGTGCCGATGCGGTCGTTAGAGATGGGCAAATCGAAGTGAATGAAAGTTTACTAACCGGTGAATCTGACCCAATTGTAAAAAAAGTTGGAGATGAACTCTACTCCGGGTCCTTCGTAGTTTCTGGTCACTGTATTGCACAAATTAATAAAATTGGTAAGGATTCATATATTGAAAACCTTGCGAAACAAGCTAAAAAATACCGTAAGCCAAAATCAGACTTACTTAAATCATTAAGAAATATCATTACCACTGTCGGGTTCTTAATCGTCCCGATTGGGGCGACCTTGTTCTATATGCAAATGAACAACGTAGCAGGTATTACCTATCCTGAAGCTGTTAGAGGCGTCAGTGGAGCAGTTATCGGAATGATTCCATCGGGATTATTCTTATTAACCTCTGTCACCCTTGCGGTTGGGGTTTTGAGACTGGCTCAAAATAACACCCTCGTACAAGAACTCTACTGTATCGAAATGCTTGCGCGTGTAGATACCCTCTGTTTGGATAAAACAGGTACCATCACCGATGGCACCATGCAAGTCAAAAACGTGATTGAGTATGTTAACCCTTCTGGATTACCAATCAAAAAAGCCATTCCAACAATTATGGCGTCCTTAGAGGAAAAGAACCTAACCTCAGAAGCGCTTGAACAAAAATTTGGTACCACCAAACGCATTAAAACCAAATCTGTTATTCAATTCTCAAGTGCGCGAAAACTTTCCGCTGTCGAATTTGACAAATACGGTACATTCGCGATGGGAGCACCGGAATTTGTCTTGAAGAAAGATGCTTATGCCGAAGTCTCTGAAGATGTTGAAAAGTATGCTAAAGATGGCTATCGTGTATTGGCGATTGCCCATTCAACGGGTTCGATTGATGGCGATAAACTCCCACAAGATATTAAAGCGATTGGTCTTATTGTCATTGAAGATACCATTCGTCCGGATGCGATTTTAACCATTGAATACTTTAAGACACATAACGTCGATGTTAAAGTTATTTCTGGGGACAACCCGATGACAGTCGCGCACATATCCAAGCGCGCAGGCATTGCGGACGCAGACAAATACATCAGTTTAGAAGGCGTTTCGGACAAAGATGTCATTCGCTTCGCGGACAAATATACTGTATTTGGACGCGTATCACCGACACAAAAGAAATTATTGATTGAATCCTTGAAGCGTAGCGGTAGAACCGTTGCGATGACTGGTGATGGTGTTAATGATATCCTTGCTTTAAAAGAAGCCGATACGTCGATTGCGATGGCTTCAGGTAGTGAAGCAGCACGTAACGTATCCCACTTAGTTTTAATGGATTCTAACTTCTCATCGATGCCAAAAGTCGTTAATGAAGGTCGTCGTGTCATCAACAACGTCCAACGTGTTGCGATTCTTTTCTTGACTAAGACAATCTTCTCATTCATGTTATCAATTGTTGCGATATTGTCCAAAGGGATTTACCCAATTACCCCATCTCAATTATCCATGATTGACTTCTTAGTTATTGGGTTACCTTCATTCATATTAGCGCTTGAACCAAATACGAACCAAGTACGCGGACGCTTCTTATTGAACGTCTTAAAACGTGCCTTACCGGGGGCGATTGTAGTCGTCATGAACGTTTTGATCATATTCGCGTTAACACCGATTTTAAATATCGATAAAACCCAATCTTCTACCCTTATTGTCATCACTGCAACCTTCACATCTATGATGGTTTTGTTACGAGTGTTGAGACCGATGAATACAGTGAGACGAATTCTATTCCTTGTGATGTTCTCATCCTTTATAGGGTTAGTCATATTCATGCCAGACTTCTTTGAATTTAACTCATTCTGGCGTGATTACCACTCCTCATCTACAGGAGAATTGGTGCCTAGACTTCCAGTGGATCAGTTGTTGTTGTTAATTGTTTTGATTCAAGCAGCGTTCCCTGCGATGGGTATCGTTTCAAATATTCCGAATTACATATCTAAGGGCATTCGTTATGTGCTCATGAAGTTATCCAATATTTAAAGTAAAAAGAAATGGTCGAGAGGTATATATTATATGATCATCTATGGAAAAAACACGGTGAAAGAAGCTATTCTTGCCAAACGACCAGTTTATCAAGTTTGGTTGGATGAAAAGAAAACCGATTTTAAATGGGTCCCATTTTTAAAGGAACACAACATTCCTTACAAATTGGTCTCTAAACATCAACTAAACGATAAAACCGATAATCAAAACCATCAAGGGATTGTTGCGGACGTTAAGCCTTACACCTATGCGGATTTATCGATTCTCTTTGATGGGAATAAAAAGAAAGTCTTAATTTTAGATCAAATTGAAGACCCTCATAATCTCGGTGCGATTCTAAGAAGCGTTGAAGCAACCAAAATTGACGCTGTTATCCTACCGAAGAACCGCAGTGTGGAAATTACGGGTACTGTAGCGAAAACCGCAGTAGGGGCTTTAGAGTATACTCAAATTATTCAAGTAACCAACTTAACTCAAACCATTGAAAAGTTGAAAGAACACGGATTTTGGGTGGTTGGTACAGATATGGTCGCTGATAAAACCTACAAAGACATTGATACGTCGACTTCGGTTGCGGTTGTCATTGGCAACGAAGGTGAAGGTATCTCACGTTTGGTTAAACAATCCTGCGACTATTTGGTCATGATACCCATGATTGGAAAAGTCAATTCATTAAATGCCAGTGTTGCCGCGGCACTGATATTATATAAGCTTGCAGATCTTTAGGAGGATACATGTCATATAAAGCCTATAACGATTACGAACTGATTTACATGGTTCAAGATCAACAGGACATGGTGGCTTTAGACATTTTATTTACGAAGTACGACAAGTTCATACATAAAAAAATCAGCCAATTCTATATCTTTGATAGTGAACGGGATGATTTTTATCAAGAAGGCCTCATCAGTTTACACAAAGCTGTGATATCTTTTAAAGAAGCGTACAACAAAACATTCATGCGCTACTTTGAAACGGTCTTAGAGCGAAAATTTATCAATTTGAATCAAAAACGAAAAAGGTATCATCAAGAAATGGATCATTTGGTGAATGAAGCCAGATACATGCCCATTTGTGTCGAGGAAGAACCTCTACCAAGTTATCAAAAGCAGTCCTTTAAATCTGCTTTAGAAGATGCGATATATGATGCCTATTTCAAAGAAAATTTAAAAATTCAAACGATTGCGCGAACCTATCAACTAGATCCAAAACAAGTGTACAACGCAATTTATCGGATTAAGAAAAAGCTAACACAAACACCCTAAATGGTGTATAATATATTGACTAAGGTTTTGCGTCATGTTAAAATACATGTGCAATAACCACAGAGGTGGTTTTTTTATGCGAGAAAAAGTGATTTTAATTTGTGAGGAATGTTTAAGCCGTAATTACCAAACAACGAAGAATAAAGCCGTTCAAAAAGAACGTCTTGAAACCAAGAAGTTTTGTGTGAAGTGTAACAAACATACCCTACATAAAGAAAGTAAATAGGAGGCTATTCAAATGGCAGTCAAACAAAAAGCTACAGAACAAAAAAGCAAGTTGGTTGAAGTTCTAACCACTGAGTACAGATGGGAGAATTTGTTACTAGGTGTTCTAGCGTCTTTATCCCTAGCTTTATCCATCATGATTTTAAGTGGAATTTTAACCACTGAAGATGGTCCAATTCCACTCATTTCAGACTTCCCTAACTTATTTGCGGGCATTTTGTTGGGTATTTCCATCATTGGTTTGTTATTGGTTATCTATCCATTCTTCGTCCCAGCTATTCCAGAATTAAAGAAAATGTCTTGGGCATCTTGGCCAGTATTTTTAGATGCGAGCATCCGTGTCCTCATTTTCGTTATCTTCTTCGCAATGTTATTCTTCGCATTCGACTTACTCATTTCTAATATCACAGGGAATCTATTCTAATGATTGATCCGCGTCGCTGGTATATCGTGCAAACCTATTCCGGTTACGAATCGTCTGTCAAGGAAGACCTTGAACGTCGTATCGAATCGATGGGGATGCAAAATTTGATTTTTAGAGTGGTATTACCAGAAGAAACTTATATTGAAAAAGATAAGAATGGTAATCCAAAAGAAAAAGTAAGAAAAATGTTCCCAGGGTATGTATTTGTAGAAATGATCATTACAGACGACTCTTGGCACGTGATTCGTAATACCCCTAAAGTAACTGGGTTTTTAGGTTCATCAGGCGGTAGAACAAAACCAGTTCCACTCCCACAAGATGAAATCAACGCCATCTTATTGAAGGTCGGTATCATCGAAAAACCAACATTCAAACACCCAATTGGTTCACAAGTCAATATCATTGCAGGTCCGTTTGCTGGTCAATCCGGTAAAGTTGTATCCTTTGATAACGATAAAGAAACCGCGATCATTTCAATTGAAATTTTCGGCCGTGGTACACCAACTGAAGTATCGTTTGATCAAGTAGAAAATCAAAAGTGAGCCCTCGCGGACTCACTTTTTTAATATTAATTTTACGCCATCGGGGTCTACCGTATGAAGGGAATTACCATCCAATTCATAAGGTACATTTAAAGCGTTTAGCTGTTCAATAATCTTAATGAATCTTTCATCACTACCGACTTGATACGTGACATCTATTAAACCTACGGCATCCGCTTTAGGTTTTAATGTACCTGCCCACGTATTGAGTGCTAAGTGGTGGTGGTATTCAACAGAAGATAAGAAGTGTGCACTACCTACATTGATGATCATTTGATAGTCTAAGACTGTTTGATAAAATGAAGAAGCCTTAGCTAAATTAGCTGAATGTAGGTGCATGTGACCTAAGATGGTTTTTGAATCTATCTTGATCAGAGGTTTAACTTTAAGTTGTAAGTAGAAGTTGTAGTTAAAAGGCTTATTCTCGATTTTAGATGGGTTTTGATCGATATCAGACCAATACGTAGGGTCGGTATCGTAATATAGCTCAATGCCGTTACCGTCTGGATCATCTAAATAAAGCGCATCCGATACACCGTGGTCAGCCGCTCCTGTGATGGGGTATTTGTGCTTCGCAATATTCTGAATGACTTGTGCGAGCGCTTCTTGGGTATTAAATAAGTAAGCGACATGGTATAAGCCTTGGCTAGGTCGTCTTAATGAAGCGTTTGAATCTACTATAGTTTTCAAAATAATATCGTGTCCATTAATGGTATAATAGATGTGGTTTTCGTGCTCTTCGAATATTGAAAAGCCTAAAATTTCATTATAAAAAAACTTTGATTCTTTAACATTTTTAATTTTTAAGGATAGCGCTACTGGATAAGTGGCGTCACCTTGATGGTATTTACTCATCTTAATGACCTCGATGATGTAAGTATAACATTTCGAATTCGAAATATGAAGTAACTTGCTTGGAGGCTTGAATGAAAACATTAGATATGATCGATTTACTTAAGAAAACAGAACCCAATTTATCTACCACTGTACTGCGCGTTGGTGTATTACCGAACGATGGCAACATTATACCTGGATTCCCTGAAGCGCTACTGGTATTTGATGAAGAAAGTTTCACAATTTACACCTTTGAAGGTTTACTCAAATTAACCTATGAAGACCAAAAGTATAACTTCCGTTTTGATGAAATTAAAGAGATTGAATTAGGAAAATATAACTTCAAGGACAGATACCTTAAGATAACCTTCAAAGACGACCGCTATATCGCTTTCTCGTACCATCTTAAAGACAAGAAGTACCCATATCAAAGCCGTCTTGTTGAAGCTTTTATGCGCAAATTAGAATCCCTCGCAAATTAGTTTTCAATTTAGGTTGACATTATTACTATGTAATGATAAAATATCAAGGCGTGTATGGATACACCGTAGTGGAAGGACTGCACAAGCAGATCCGCTGACCACATACTCATAGGATAAAGGAGGTTGTGTCACATGGCTAAAAAAGTAGTCAAAGTTGTCAAATTGCAAATTGCAGCAGGTAAGGCGAACCCAGCGCCACCAGTAGGACCAGCACTTGGTCAAGCAGGCGTTAATATCCCTCAATTCTGCACCCAATTCAACGAAGCAACAAAAGACAAAGTCGGTTATGTTATTCCGGTAGTGATTTCTGTATTTGATGATCGTTCATTTACATTCGTAACAAAAACACCACCAGCAAGCGACTTAATCAAGAAAGCAGCAAATATTCAAAGCGGCTCTAAGAATGCATTAAAACAAAAAGTTGGTTCAATCAAACGCGATAAGTTGAAAGAATTAGCAGCATTGAAGATGCCAGATTTGAATGCCTACACAGTTGAAGCAGCAATGAAGATTCTTGAAGGAACTGCAAGACAAATGGGCGTTACCATCGAAGACTAATTCGATGGCAGTACCAAAATAATTTAGATATCATCATCTAAATTGTGGGAGGATATCCCGCTAGACCACATTTTAGGAGGAAACCATATGAAGAGAGGAAAAAAATACGTCGAAGCTGCTAAGTTAGTTGACAAAACTAAGAAATATGCAACAGCTGAGGCGTTCGATTTAGTTGGTAAAACATCAACTACTAAGTTTGATGCAACTGTCGAAATTGCTTTTCGCTTAAACATTGACCCACGTAAGGCTGAACAAAATCTTCGTGGCGCAATCGTTTTACCTCATGGAACCGGAAAAACCCAACGCGTTGCAGTAATTGCACGTGGTGAAAAAGCTAAAGAAGCTCTTGCAGCTGGCGCAGATTTTGCAGGCGACACTGAATTGATTCAAAAAATAGCTGGCGGCTGGTTCGATTTCGATGTCATGGTAGCAACACCAGATATGATGGCTGAACTTGGTAAATTAGGTAGAGTATTAGGTCCAAAAGGCCTTATGCCAAACCCAAAGACCGGTACAGTTACTGTTGACGTTACTAAGGCTGTTAAAGAAATCAAGAATGGTAAAATTGAGTATCGTGTAGACAAGGTTGGTAACATTCAAGCACCAATCGGTAAAGTCTCATTCGGTTCTGAAAAATTAGCTGAAAACGCAAAGGCAATCTACCAAGTATTAAATCGTTTAAAACCAACTACCGTTAAAGGTGTATACATGAAGAACATCACTGTATCATCCACAATGGGACCTGGCATCCGTCTTGATGAAGAATCATTAAGAGGATAATTAATTTAAAATCTAATATCGCCAAAGACAGTAGGTGCCAAAGAGCTTAATTTCCTACCGAGGATATAAAGTTACATCTCTAACCCTCTTTTGTCTTGGCAAAGAGGGTTTATTTTTAAATAAAACAAGGAGGAAACCAGATGAACAGTTCTATTTTAGAACGCAAGAAGAGTCAAGTCGATTTACTGGTTGGCAGAATCCAAGAAGCAAAAACGATCGTTGCGTTTGATTATGCCGGACTATCTGTAAAAGACTTTACTGACCTACGTATCCAATTACGTAAAGCCGGTTGCGACGCACAAGTTTACAAAAACAATATCGCGCGTCGTGCGGTTGAAGTAACTGGTCACGCTGAGTTAGCTGAACACTTCGTTGGAGCAAAAGCAATTGCATTCTCTACTGAAGATGTTATTGCACCAGCACGCGTCATTTTTGAATTCGCAAAGAAAAATGAACATGTTTCCATGAAAGCTGGTATCATTGAAGGCAAATCTGCTACACTTGCAGACCTAAATGCACTTGCAACATTACCATCTTACGAAACATTATTAACACAACTCGCAGCAGGCCTATTAATGCCATTACGCGAACTTGCAATCGGTTTGAACATGATTGCAAACCCAGAAGAAGCCAACGCATAACACTAAACTAAAAAGGAGAATATTATCATGGCAAAATTAACAAAAGCAGCTTTTATTGAAGCATTAAAAGAAATGTCTATTCTTGAAATCAAAGAACTAGTAGACGGATTAAAAGAAGAATTCGGTATCGATCCATCAGCAGTATCCGCAGCAGCACCAGCAGCAGCTGCAGCAGTCGTTGAAGAACAAACAGAATTCAACGTTGTACTTAAATCTTTCGGCGCTAAGAAACTTGAAGTTATCAAAGTTGTTCGTGAATTAACTGGTCTTGGATTAGTTGAAGCGAAGACTTTAACAGAAACTCCAAACAGCATTGTTAAAGAAAAAGTGAAAAAAGAAGACGCTCAAGCAGCTAAAGAAAAATTAGTCGCTGCAGGCGCTGAAGTTGAAATTAAGTAATTAACCCAACTTTTTGAACCAGAGGATAACTCTGGTTTTTCGCTTTACAAATGAGGTTATTGAATGAGTGGACAATACTTTGAAAACAATCCTGGTTTAAAACATGAGATCCACGAGTACAGTTTGTCAATAAACGGAATAAGCTTCCGTTTTTTGACTGACAGTGGTGTGTTTTCACGTCATAATTTCGATTTTGGATCCAAAACCATGGTGGAGTTATTTAAACCCCATGAAGGAGCGAAATCATTTTTAGACTTGGGCTGCGGCTATGGTCCGATTGGAACCATCGTCAAAAAAACCTTTCCATTTTTAGAAGTTACTTTATCGGATGTGAACCCTAGAGCGGTTCAATTAGCTAAACAAAACCTATTAAAAAATGACGTTTCCGCAACGGTTATTGAAAGCGATGGTTTTAATCAAATTCAATCGTTGTTTGACGTGATTTTATTAAATCCACCGATTCGAGCTGGAAAGCAAACGGTGTTCACCTTATACTTAGAGAGTGAAAAACACCTTCTAAATGATGGTGAGCTTTGGATTGTAATCCAGAAAAAGCAAGGTGCGGAATCGAGCATTAAATATCTAAAAACGCTCTTCAAAAAAGTTGACATCATAGATAAAAATAAAGGTTATTTCGTAATTCGCAACAAAAAATAGTTTTAATTGTTATTGACATACGGTCCCGTATGTGATAATATTGTAAAATGCATAAAGACGTGCTTTATATATAAATATATAACCGTTTTACCCCAAAAAAGATAGGAGAGTGGCTATATGGGATATCGTACAGTGCAGTACGGTAAGAAAGCAGTTAGACGCAACTACTCTAAAATGCGTCATGAGATTGAATTGCCAGATTTGATCGAATTACAAACCAAATCATTCGACTGGTTTGTGAATGAAGGGTTAGCAAAATTATTTGAGGACATCTCACCGATTGAATCCTATAATGGCGATTTCAAACTGTACTTTACTAACCACCGTTTTGAAGAACCAAAATTCGACATCGTACAATCAAAGATTCGTGACACCAGTTATTCAAGACCATTATTTGTTACAGTTAGACTTGAAAATGTAATCCAAGGTACTGTTATTGAGAAACAACTATTTATGGGTGATTTCCAATACATGACACCAGTGGGTACTTTTATCATTAATGGTGCTGAACGTGTCGTCGTTTCACAAATCGTTAGATCTGCAGGTGTTTACTTCACCAGCGATTTTGACAAAAAAACCAACACTCACCGTTATCTCTCCCAAGTGATCCCGACCAGAGGTGCTTGGCTTGAATATGAAATGGGTGCCAAGAATATATTCTATGGTAAACTCGACAGAAGCAAAAAGGTATCCTTGACTGCCCTCTTACAAGCATTTGGATTTGATGGCATTGAAGAAATTAAAAAACTATTCCCAACCTACAAGAAAATGTTAGATGAAACTTTCAAGAAGGATGAAAAGGAAGGTATTTTAAGTTCGGATACTGCGATTGAAGACTTATACTCCAAACTCAGACAAGGCGAAAAAATCCCTGTTTCTGCAGCGAAAGAGTTTGTTCGTACCCGTTTATTCGATTCGAGACGTTACGATTTAGAAGAAGTTGGACGTTACAAATTTAAACAAAAGCTGGATATCACTCACCGCTTAATGACCATTGCACAAGGTATTACAGCGCCAAACCAACCAGCTGTTTACAAATATGCAGCAGACGTTATTGATCCAGTGACTAAAGAAATCTTAGTTGCGAAAGATCAAGTCGTGGATGTCGCTTCCGTTGAACTCTTAAGTGAGCACAGAGACGCTTTACGTAAAGTTGTCTTAACCAAAGAAGCGAGCCTTCAAAACGAATCTGAGAATGAAGTATTTGGTATCAAGACTTCAGACTTATTCGAACAATATGCGAAGGACGATATTTTATACATCCCTGCAGATGCGAAAGAAGCCGGTCTACTTGTTCCAGCCAGAACAAAAATTACCACTGAAGTTCGTAACTTAATCTATAAAAACAGAAATAACCTCGTTTTCCAAAAGAAGGATCTTAACGGCAATACCGTTGTTGAAAAAGACGCTTCTAAAGCGAAACTTATCTTAGACCTTTATGGCAAAATTGATGGTGTTACACCACTTGAATACGCGAAAGAAATCAAGGTTGAACAAAACATTGTTAACCTCTTAACTGGTGAAGTCATCGTTGAAGCGGGCAGTGTCTTGACCCCTGAGGTGAGACAAACCTTACTCGCTAACCGTGAAGGTTTAAACTACGCTTCCTTAAGATACTTACGTACATTCATTGACCACGACATCTTACTTGCTGATGACTCCGTACTCTTCTACGAAGGTACTGAAGTAACAGACGAAGTCTATTTCCAAATCTATGAAAACAAATTAAACTTAAAACACCTTGAAGACCTCAAATACGCGACAGTGTATGCGAAACAAGACATCGATATTCTTGAAGATTACAGAAAGTATGAATCCGCTGAAAGTCAAAAAGACCATAAGCCAATCATCTACTGTGGCTATGAAATTACCGATGAAAACTTACTTGAACTTCAAATCAACCGTAACAAGTTAGATGAAAATGTCATCAAGTACTTCTTAGTTTCTGGTAAAAAAGGTGAATTCTATCGTAAAGAATCACAACGTCGTGCAACCTTCGTTGAAGTCATCCAAGTTAAGGATGCTAAAGACGATAAAGAAGTCATCGAACTCATCGGTCACGACTCTCGTGAAACCCGTCTTCACATCACAGTATCTGATATCATTGCTTCCGTTTCATACTACTTAAACTTGTATGATGGCGTTGGTAAGACAGACGATATTGACCACTTATCCAACCGTCGTTTAAGACTCATTGGTGAACTATTAAAGAACCAATTCCGTATTGGATTGGCTAAACTTGAAAAGAACATCAAAGATAAGATGTCTACTGCAGATGCGAAAGAAGCGTCTTTACAATCCCTAATCAACATTAAACCATTGACAGCCTCCTTAAAAGAATTCTTCGGAAGCTCTCAATTATCCCAATTCATGGACCAAATCAACCCTCTTGCAGAACTTACTCAAAAACGTAGAGTTTCCGCGTTAGGTACTGGTGGTCTTGCGAGAGACAGAGCGGGCGTTGAAGTCCGTGACGTTCACGAATCCCACTATGGTCGTATTTGTCCGATTGAAACCCCAGAAGGGCCATCAATCGGGTTGATCTCCTCTTTAGCAAGCTATGCGAAAGTGGACCAATATGGCTTTATCCAAACACCATACTTAAAAGTTGACAAATCTAATCCTGACAAACCATTTGTCACGAGTGAATATGTCTACTTCACAGCAGGTGAAGAAGAACATCATATCATTGCGTCTGCGGACTCGCAAACCGATGAAAATGGTTACTTCAAAACCGAAACTGTAATCGGACGTTTCATGGGTGAAACCAAGACTTACTCCTCTAAAAAAGTTGATTTCATGGACGTATCCCCTAAACAAATCGTATCGGTTGCGACCTCATCGATTCCGTTCCTAGAACACGATGACGCCTCCCGTGCGTTGATGGGTGCGAACATGCAACGTCAAGCTGTACCACTATTAGTACCAGATTCTCCAATCGTCGGAACCGGTATCGAATACCGTTCTGCGAAAGACTCCGGTAGTGCGATTGTTGCACACGTTGATGGTGTTGTTACTTATGCGGATGCGAGAAAGATTGTCATCGCAGTGAAACCAGAAGCCTCCATTAAGACCACAAGAGGTAAACTTGTTTATGACAAGGATACCGAATTTAACTGGGAAGCTTATGATCAAATTCGCCAAGCGAAAATGACCGATTTACTTCGTTTTGAAACTTATGAATTGACACAATTCTTACGTTCTAACCAAGATACTTCGATTCTTCAAAAACCAATCGTTCAAATTGGTGAAAAGATTGACCGTGGCGATGTAATCGCTGATGGTCCATCGATCAACAAAGGTGAACTTGCTTTAGGTAGAAACGTCGTCGTTGCGTTCATGACCTGGGAAGGTTATAACTATGAAGACGCCGTCATCATGAGCGAAGATCTAGTTAAGAATGACGTTTATACATCCATTCATATCGATGAACACCAAGTGGAATCTCGCGATACCAAACTTGGTAAAGAAGAAATCACAAGAGAAATTCCAAACGTATCTCCAGATGCGCTCAAATTCCTTGACGACCGTGGGGTTGTTATCCCAGGTACTGAAGTAAAAGAAGGCGACATCTTGGTTGGTAAGATTACACCAAAAGGACAAACCGAACCTACACCTGAAGAAAAACTATTACAAGCCATCTTCAATGAAAAGGCAAGAGAAGTCCGCGATACATCCTTAAAAGTACCTCATGGCGGTGGCGGTATTGTCCACTCCATCCAATATTTCAGCAAATCCAATGGCGATGAACTCGGGCCAGGCGTCAATGAAGTTATCCGTGTATACATCGTGAAGAAACGTAAAATCTCCGAAGGGGATAAGATGGCGGGTCGTCATGGTAATAAAGGGGTTATTTCGAAGATTCTACCTAGAGAAGATATGCCATACATGGCAGATGGTACACCAATTGACATCATGTTAAACCCACTTGGGGTTCCATCTCGTATGAACATCGGACAAGTCTTAGAAATCCATTTAGGTATGGCTGCTAAGAAACTTGGTATTAAGATCGCAACTCCAGTCTTCGATGGTTTAACCCAAGAAGACTTGAAAGAAATCATGAGTGAAGCTGGCATGTCAAATGACGGTAAACAAGTCCTTTATGACGGACGTACTGGTGAACCGTATGAAAACAGAGTTTCAGTCGGTGTCATGTACATGATTAAACTTTCCCACATGGTTGACGATAAACTCCATGCGCGTTCTGTCGGACCTTACACTTTAGTTACCCAACAACCAATGGGTGGTAAAGCTCAAAACGGGGGACAACGTTTCGGGGAAATGGAAGTTTGGGCACTCTATGCTTATGGTGCTGCTCATACCCTTAAAGAAATTCTTACTGTTAAGTCAGATGATATCATCGGACGTAACAAAGTATACCGTGCGATTACCGATGGTAAACCAATTCCAGATTCACACATCCCAGAATCCTTCCGCGTATTAACCAGAGAACTTCAGTCCTTAGGTCTATATGTTGAATTGATCGATGCGGAAACCGGTGAAAATGAAGTTAACAAATCATTAGTAGATCAATCGAATCCATTTGAACGTAAAGGGGGATTCTAATTTATGGCAAAAGATAACAAAAAAGTATCCGTTGTCGATTTAAAACTTTCTGCGGAAACCACAGAATACCTAACCCTTTCAGGGATCGATACCTTAGAAGATTTTAATACATTTACATTAAAAGAATTACGTTTACTCTTAAAGACAGAGGCTGCTTTTAACGAAGTAGTCCCTGTCCTAAAGAAGTACGTTTTACCAAGTGCTGTAGAAAATCTTGCATTATCTAAAGAACTAGAAAATGCCTTGAATGAAGCAGGTATTGTTGAACTAAAATCTTTATTAGCGCTATCCCAAGAAGCCTTACATGACATCATTAACCACGATGGTTTATTGTATGACGAATTAGAAAAACTATTCGACATGTATGGCGTCATGATGCCAGAAAAAGACGTTTTAGTCCATGACCATCATCACGCTGAATCTTTAATCCAAGATGAAGCAGCGGAAACAGACATCAACACCCCAATTAGTGTCGATGCTTATGTTAAAGCGGCTCAAGCGAAACCAAAGAATAAAGCGTATGGTTCCACAGACTATTCACACTTAAAGATTCGTTTGGCATCCCCAGATGAAATCCGTTCTTGGAGCTATGGTGAAGTCTTAAAACACGAAACCATCAACTATAGAACACTAAAACCAGAAGAGGGCGGTCTATTCTGCGAACGCATCTTCGGTCCTACCAAAGACTACCAATGCTTATGTGGCAAAAAACGTAACCTTGACAAAGGCCAAATTTGCGACAAGTGCGGCGTTGAAATCACTGAATCCAAAGTCAGAAGAGAACGTATGGGTCACATCGAACTTGAAGCCCCTGTAGTTCATACTTGGTACTTAAAGAACTCCCCTTCAAGACTTGCTTTATTATTAGATATTAAAGCGAAAGACCTAGAAGAAGTTGTTTATTTAGCAAGTTATATCGTCACTGACCCAGGTGATACCCCATTATCGAAGAAACAAATTCTTTCGGAAATGGAATACAACCAATACTACGAACAATATGGTAATAAGTTTAAAGCGATGACTGGTGCTGAAGCTGTTAAAAAGCTTTTACAAGACATCGACTTAGACAAAGAAGTGAAGTCCTTAAGACGTAAACTTAAATCCCCATCAAAACAAAAACGTGACCGTGTCATCAAGAGACTCGAAGTCGTTGAAGCCTTCAATAATTCCGACAACAAACCGGAATGGATGGTTTTAGACGTCTTACCAGTCATCCCACCAGACATTCGTCCGATGGTTGCCTTAGATGGTGGTCGTTTCGCAACAACAGACTTAAACGACTTATATCGCCGTATTTTAAACCGTAACAACCGTCTTAAACGTCAAAAAGAACAAAATGCACCACGCCTCATCATGAAGAATGAAAAGCGTATGTTACAAGAAGCGGTCGACGCTTTAATTGATAACGCGAAACGTGGTAAAAAAGCCGTAGTTGAAAGAAATAGACACTTGAAATCCTTATCCGATATGCTTCGTGGTAAACAAGGTCGTTTCCGTCAAAACTTACTTGGTAAACGCGTTGACTTCTCAGGTCGTTCCGTTATTATTGTCGGACCAGACCTTGAAATGTACCAATGTGGTATTCCAAGAGAAATGGCCATCATTTTATTCAAACCATTCGTTTTAAGAGAACTCACTAAACGAAAAGAAACCATCCAAGCCGCAAAACGTTCTTATGAAGCGCTTGATGACGACGCATGGAGTGCATTAGAAGCTGTAGTTGTTGAACATCCAGTCTTACTAAACCGCGCCCCAACCCTCCACAGACTTGGGATTCAAGCCTTCGAACCTAAACTGATTGAAGGTAAAGCAATTCGTCTACACCCACTCGTAACCACAGCGTTTAACGCTGACTTCGACGGTGACCAAATGGCGGTCCACGTACCACTTTCTCACGAAGCTCAAGCAGAAGCGAGATTGTTGATGTTGGCATCCAATAACATTTTGAACCCTAAGGATGGTAAACCAGTCGTTACCCCATCTCAAGATATGGTCTTAGGTAACTACTACCTAACGATGTCCAAACGCAATGAAGCAAATGAAGGTCACTTCTTCACTGGCTATAACGAAGCTTATATGGCTTACAAAAACGGTGAAATCACCCTTCATACCTTAATCGTGTTTGATCCGAAAACCATCCAACATGCCTTTACTGAAGAACAACTTAATTCTTACCTCGTTACTACATTAGGTAAAGTCATTTTCAATGAAATCTTACCACCAAGTTTCCCATTCCTAAACGAACCTACCTCTTCAAACTTAGTCGATAAGACACCGGATAAATACTTCGTTAAGAAGGGCTTAAATGTGAGAGAAATGATCAAAGACATGCCTCTTCCAAAAGCATTCGATAAGAAGTACCTATCCTTAATCATTGCTGAAGTCTTTAAACAATTCCAAATCAATGAAACCTCGAAGATGCTAGACCGCTTGAAAGACCTTGGATTCAAATACTCTACCGTTGCAGGTATTACCGTATCTGCATCTGACATGGTCGTTTACACGAAGAAACAAGAACGTCTAAAACAAGCAGAAGCGAAGATTGCGGAAATCGACGAATACTTCGATGACGGCGTACTTACCGAATCTGAACGTAAGAAACTCGTTGTTAACGAATGGAAAGTCGCTGGGGAAGATATCCAAGCAGGCGTTATGAACGAATTTGACACCACAGGTCAATTATTTATCATTTTTGACTCCGGTGCCCGCGGTAACAAATCGCACTTCTCCCAATTATTAGGTATGCGTGGTCTAATGACCAACCCAACCGGGGAAACCATTGAAATTCCAGTTAAGGCTAACTTTAGAGAAGGCCTATCCGTATCCGAATTCTTTATTTCCACCCACGGTGCGCGTAAAGGTTCTACCGATACCGCGTTAAAGACCGCGGAATCAGGATACTTAACCAGACGTTTAGTTGACGTTTCACAAGACGTGATCGTTGACTTAGAAGATTGCCAAACCGAAAGAGGCGTGGTGATGGAAGCCGTTCGTGATAACGATGGTAAAGAAACTGTATCGCTATTTGACCGTGTCATTGGCCGTTACGCATCTTCACCAGTCATCCATCCTACGACCAAAGAAGTCATTGTCGATCGTAACCAACTCATCACCAATGAACTTGGTGAATTGATTGCAAAAGCAGGTGTCAAGTCTGTTGAAATCCGTAGCGTCCTAACTTGTAACTCTGTCAATGGTGTATGTAAATTATGCTATGGTAGAAACCTTGCAACCAACAAATCTGTTGAAGTTGGGGAAGCTGTTGGGGTCATCGCTGCACAATCGATTGGTGAACCAGGTACACAGTTAACCATGCGTACATTCCATACCGGTGGGGTTGCGTCCGCATCCGATATTACAGCCGGTCTGCCACGTATTCAAGAATTATTTGAAGCCCGTAAACCTAAAGGTCAATCTGTGATCACTGAAGTGAACGGTAAAGTCAAGATGATTGAAACCAGCAAAGCAGGCTCCGTTGTAACCATTGTTTCTGACCAAACTCAAAATGGAGAACCAAAAGAATACAAATATACCTTGGATTCGAGTGCTCAATTATTAGTCAAGAAGAACCAAGTCGTCAAGGCTGGGGACAGATTGAATAAGGGTTCCATCCATCCGAAAGAATTACTACGTGTTTCATCCGCTGAAGCTGTAGAAAAATACATCGTTGAAGAAGCTCAAAAAGTATACCGTGCTCAAGGGGTAGAAATCAGCGATAAGCACTTTGAAGTCATTGTGCACCAAATGCTTAGAAAGATTTCCGTCATATTTGAAGGTGACACCGAATTATTACCAGGTTCTAAAGTCTCAATTGCTGAATTTAAAGCAGCAAACAAGAAGGCAATTGCAGCTAGACTTCGTCCAGCTGTAGGTCAACCAGAACTCTTGGGTATTACACGTGCGTCTCTACAAAGTGACTCCTTCCTATCAGCTGCATCCTTCCAAGAAACGACACGTATCTTGACAGACGCTGCAATTCACGGTAAGACCGATGAATTACACGGCTTAAAAGAAAACGTCATCATTGGGGGCTTGATCCCAGCGGGTACAGGTATCCTCAAGGACAAGTTCTTCCATTATGAAGAACCAATCCTAGACGATGAAGAGTTTGAACAAGCATAATTAATTCAATAATGGCGCGCGCTTAGGCACGCGCCTTATTATTTTATAAAAAAACGATAAAAATAGTTGACAATAAAAACCATTAAAGGTATAATAAAAACGCTGTTAAAAATAGACTCATGCTAATTCATTTTGGCCCTTCAATAAGCCAAAATAAATTTTTTGAGAAAAAAAAGAAACACACGGTCATGTGTTAATCTAGAAAGGAGAAAAAAATGCCTACAATTGCACAACTCGTTAAAGCCGGTAGACAAGACAAGGTAACTAAATCTAAATCACCTTACCTAGGGATTGGATTGAACACGCTTAAGAAAAAAGAAACAAGTGTTGATTCACCACAAAAACGCGGGGTATGTGTTCGTGTCACTACTATGACACCTAGGAAACCAAACTCTGCATTACGTAAGTATGCACGTGTTAGATTATCTAACGGTATCGAAGTCAACGCGTACATTCCAGGTGAAGGTCACTCATTACAAGAACATAGCGTCGTCCTTATCCGTGGTGGTCGTGTTAAAGACTTACCAGGGGTTAGATACCACATCGTTCGTGGCACATTAGATACTTCTGGTGTTGCTAACCGCAAACAAGCTCGTTCTAAATACGGTGCTAAACGTCCTAAAGCTATTCCAGCAGGAAAAGCAGTAGCCGGAAAAGCCGCTACACCAGCAAAGAAAAAATAACATCTAATTAAAAAATATTCAGTATATCTGAAAGGAGGATATAAATATGCCTAGAAAAGGACATATCGCAAAACGTGATGTTTTACCTGACCCAATTTATAGTTCGAAACTTGTAACACGTATTATCAATACAATTATGCTAGATGGTAAAAAAGGCACGGCGCAAGGTATTTTATACGGGGCTTTTGACCGTATTAAAGCTGAAACCGGTCGTGAACCAATCGAAGTTTTCAATGAAGCATTAAAAAATATCATGCCAGTACTTGAAGTACGTTCAAGACGTATTGGCGGACAAAACTATCAAGTTCCAGTTGAGGTGCGTGCTGAGCGTAAAACAACTTTAGGACTTAGATGGTTGATCAACTACTCTCGCTTAAGACATGAAAAAACCATGGAAGAAAAATTAGCGAAAGAAATTATGGACGCTGCAAACGGACAAGGCGCAGCTGTCAAGAAACGTGAAGATACCCACAGAATGGCTGAAGCTAACAGAGCTTTCGCACATTACCGTTGGTAATCAGAAGGAGCAATTAGTATGCCTCGTGAATTTCCTTTAAATAAGACTCGTAATATCGGTATTATGGCCCATATTGACGCGGGTAAAACAACAACAACAGAACGCATTTTGTTCCACACCGGTAAAATCCATAAGATTGGTGAAACCCACGATGGTGCAGCCCAAATGGACTGGATGGAACAAGAACAAGAACGTGGTATTACGATCACATCAGCAGCTACCACTGCTTATTGGAGAGGACACCGCATCAACGTCATCGATACCCCAGGACACGTTGACTTCACAGTTGAAGTTCAACGCAGCCTTCGTGTACTAGATGGCGCCGTTACCGTGCTAGATGCCCAAGCGGGCGTTGAACCACAAACCGAAACAGTTTGGAGACAAGCTACAGAGTATAAAGTTCCACGTATCATTTTTGTCAACAAAATGGACAAAACTGGTGCTGACTTCATGTACGCTATCCAAACAATCCATAATCGTTTAGGTGTTAAAGCAGCTCCAATTCAATTACCGATCGGCGCTGAAACATTCTTTGAAGGTATTATCGATTTAGTATCTATGAAAGCTTTCCATTATGATGGTAATGCTGAAGAAGTAAATACTGAAATCGCAATTCCTGAAAAGTATCTAGATTTAGCTAAACAAAAACGTGTTGAACTCATTGAAGCCGTTGCGGAATTCGATGAAGAAATGATGGTCGCTTACCTAGAAGGCGAAGAGATTTCTGCAGATGTATTAAAAGTTGCTATTCGTAAAGCGACTCTGTCTGTTGAATTCTTCCCAGTAATCTGTGGATCCGCATTCAAAAACAAAGGCGTTAAATTGATGTTAGATGCGGTTGTAGATTATCTACCTGCACCTACTGATGTCGCTGACGTAGTTGGACACGATGAACACGGTACTGAAATTCACCGTCCTACTGACGATGATCATCCATTCACAGCAATAGCATTCAAAGTTATGACAGACCCATTCGTTGGACGTCTTACATTCTTTAGAATATATGCAGGTACTGTTCAACAAGGTTCTTATATCTTAAATACCACTAAAGGTAAGAGAGAACGTCTTGGCCGCTTGCTACAAATGCATGCGAACCACAGAGAAGAAATCAAAGAAGCTTATGCGGGTGATATCGCAGCAGCTATCGGTTTAAAAGATACCACTACAGGGGATACACTCGCTGGTGAAAAAGATACCATTATCCTTGAATCCATGAAGTTCCCTGAACCAGTTATCAATATCGCAATCGAACCAAAAACCAAGAATGACCAAGATAAGATGTCTAATGCTCTAACTAAGTTAGCAGAAGAAGATCCAACATTCCGTGTATCTACTGATAAAGAAACAGGTCAAACCATCATCGCTGGTATGGGTGAACTTCACCTTGATATCATCGTTGACCGTATGAGAAGAGAATTTAAAGTAGAAGCAAACATTGGTGCACCTCAAGTTTCATATCGCGAAACCATTACAAGTTCCGCTGAAATTGAAGGTAAATTTATCCGTCAATCCGGAGGTAGAGGTCAATATGGTCACGTATGGATCAAATTTGAACCAAACCCAGGTAAAGGCTTCGAATTCGTGGATGCTGTCGTTGGTGGTACCGTTCCTAGAGAATACATTGGCGTTGTCCAAAAAGGTCTCGAAGAAGCGTTACCTAACGGTATCTTAGCTGGCTACCCAGTTATGGACTTAAAAGCAACACTATTTGATGGATCTTACCATGATGTCGACTCCTCAGAAATGGCTTATAAGATTGCAGCTGCAATCGCGCTTAAGGGTGCGAAAGACAAGTGTAATGCAACCATTCTTGAACCAATCATGAAAGTTGAAATCGTAGTACCTGAAGAATATCTTGGTAACGTTATTGGTGACGTTACATCCCGTAGAGGTCGCCTTGAAGCCCAAGAAGCTAGAGGTAATGCAATCGGTATTAAAGCGAACGTTCCACTATCTGAAATGTTCGGTTATGCTACCGCATTACGTTCGAACTCCCAAGGCCGTGCAACATTCGTGATGCAATTCGACCACTATGAAAGAGCACCTAAGAGCATCGCTGAAGAAATCATCAAGAAGCGTAACGCCTAGGTACTTGCAAAAAACCAGTAATTGATATAAAATAATACTTGGTACAAACTAAGAAAAACACACACACTATAAGGAGAATAAAAAAAATGGCAAAACAAAAATTTGAACGTACTAAGCCGCACGTTAACGTTGGAACCATTGGCCACGTTGACCATGGTAAAACAACATTGACAGCAGCTATTTCCACAGTTCTTGCAAAAAAAGGTTTAGCTGAAGTCAGAGACTATGCTTCTATCGACAGCGCACCAGAAGAAAAAGAACGCGGTATTACCATCAACACTTCACACGTTGAATATCAAACAGAAAAACGTCACTATGCACACGTTGACTGCCCAGGACATGCTGACTATGTCAAGAACATGATTACTGGTGCTGCTCAAATGGACGGTGGTATCCTAGTTGTTTCTGCAGCAGACGGCCCTATGCCACAAACTCGCGAACACATCTTACTATCTCGTCAAGTGGGCGTGCCTAAACTTGTCGTATTCTTAAACAAATGCGACATGGTTGAAGACGATGAATTAATCGACTTAGTCGAAATGGAAGTACGCGAATTACTTTCTGAATACGACTTCCCAGGAGATGAAATTCCTGTTATCCGTGGATCTGCTTTAAAAGCGCTTGAAGGCGATGAAAAGTGGACTGCACGTATTGAAGAATTAATGAACGCAGTTGACACATACATTGACAACCCAGTTCGTGAAACTGACAAACCATTCTTAATGCCAGTAGAAGACGTATTCACAATCACAGGTCGTGGTACTGTTGCTACAGGTAGAGTAGAACGTGGAACAATCAACGTCAACACTGAAGTCGAAATCGTTGGTATCCATGACACTCAAAAGACTGTTGTAACCGGTGTTGAAATGTTCCGTAAATTATTAGACAGAGCAGAAGCTGGTGACAACATTGGTGCCTTATTACGTGGTATTACCCGTGATAAAATCCAAAGAGGTCAAGTTTTAGCAAAACCAGGCTCCGTTAAGCCACATGCTAAGTTCGAAGCACAAGTATACGTTCTTTCTAAAGAAGAAGGTGGACGTCATACAGCGTTCTTCTCCAACTATAGACCACAATTCTATTTCCGTACAACTGACATCACTGGTGTCATCTCTTTACAAGAAGGTACAGAAATGGTTATGCCAGGGGACAACACAGTCATGATCGTTGAACTTATCCACCCAATCGCTATCGAAGAAGGTACAAAGTTCTCCATCCGTGAAGGTGGCCGTACTGTAGGCGCTGGTTCTGTTATTAAGATTCTTGAATAATTAACCACAAAAGTAAGACCACACACACAATTGTGTGGTTTTTTCTTTTTGCCCTAAAAGGGCACTTGAATGTGATAAAATAGAACTAGTCAGTCATGGTTAAACATATAATATAAACCATTTCTTTAGGATAATACCAGGTGAACTTATGATTATCGATACGCATGCACATTTAAATACAGAAACATTTGATTCTGAGCTAGATGCTGTCATTGAACGCGCTTCTTTGGCGGATGTAAAAAAGATTATTGTGATTGGCATGAACAATAAAGCCAATTCACGAGCATTAGAACTGTCTGATAGAGCAAATCTTTATGCAACCGTTGGATTGCATCCATCTGATGTCTTAGAAGGCTTAGATATCGAATTACTCAAACAACAATCCAAACACCCAAAAGTTGTGGCAATCGGTGAAATTGGCATTGATCTATATTGGGTAAAAGATAATCTAGAGTTACAAATTCAAGTTTTTAAACGACAACTCGAATTAGCGATTGAACTTGACTTACCCGTGGTCATTCACATGCGAGATAGTGCCAATGAAATATACGAAGTAGTAAAACATTACCCTCAACTAAAAGGTGTGATGCACTGTTTTAGTGCTTCGCTGGATTGGGCAATGAAGTTCATTGAACTGGGGTTTTATATTGGTATTGGTGGGCCTGTCACTTTTAAGAACAACCTAGAAGCTAAGCAAGTAGCCACCCAAATACCATTGGATCGATTACTCTTAGAAACCGATAGTCCTTACCTCGCACCAGTGCCGTATCGCGGTAAGCAAAATGAACCTGCATACACGAAATTGGTTGTTTTAGAAATCGCGAAACTACGCGATATTTCAGTTGAAGAAGTATCTACCATGACGACAAGAAACGCTATGCGTTTATTTAGAATAGAGGAGGATTAAACATGAAAAAATGGATAATGTTAACCCTATTAACACTATTTTCGTTCACACTCACAGGGTGTTTTGAACGACAAACAACAGTCTACACTTTAGAGGATGTTCAGTCACAAGTCACTGAACTCTATGAAAAACTTTCTCCGATGACAGTAGCTGTGGTCTCATACGATACGACTGAATATACGATTAAAGCAGGTCACGGCTCAGGTCTCATTTATGACAGAACTGAATCCGGGATAATGTATACGTATTATGTTATTACCAATTACCACGTTATTGAATCGCAAGCTTATATGCGTATTTTTACAGGTAACAAGTATTATATCGCTACCGCATATGCAGCCAACGAAGTAGAAGATTTAGCAATCGTTACGTTTTCAACGATGGATGACCTTGCTTATTACGGTGTTGAGCAGTTTAATGGAACAAAAGTTGTAGAACCAATTGTCGGATCCTTTGTGATTGCGATTGGTACACCATTAGACTTGGAGTTTTTTAATACAGCCACCATTGGGATTGTAGGGCGAACACGAAACTCAAAAATTATTCAACACGACGCAGCCATCAACCCAGGAAATAGTGGCGGTCCGCTCTTTGACTTATCTGGCAACTTACTCGGGTTCAATACATGGAAAAGAACGACTACAAATACATCTGATGGTGAGATTGCTGTCGATGGTATCGGATTTGCAATCTCCATGGATATCGCAAAAGATATCGTTACTAACCTTAGAAATACACAAGAATCGGTATTCATTAGCCCAAAAATTGGTGTCACTGTAATGAATATTTCGGATGCAATCACCAACCTATATGGGGGTGTAAGACCAACACATATTGAAGAAACTCAGACTACAGGTGTCTACGTAAATACCATCATCCCACTTAGACCTGCCGTTGGAAAATTGAAAGCTCAAGATATCATCACTCAAGTGAATGGAGAGGCTGTTGAAAATCTTATCGATTTATCCACTAAACTCTCAAACATGCAATTTGGACAAACCCTTACTTTAACAGTTAGACGTTATCAGAGTGGTGCATTCACAACACAAACCATTATACTTGTACTATAGGAGACTTCTTTATGACATTTAACAGCATGCTATTCAAAATTGAAACCGGTCAACCTTTATCCGATAAAGCCGTGGATAAATTGGCTAAAAAGTTGTATTTGGCCCCATCCTCCTTTCGCAGTTTTCTATACACACTGTGGATTTTATCTATAGTTGTTTTGTTAGCTCTAGCAGCTGTAGATGGTATTGAAGGCTTCGCACCAGGGTTTACTTATGTGATTGCGATTGCGCTTTTTATTGGATTTATTTACTATGCGTTTGTACCTAAATACACCCGTATTAACCAATATCTTAAGGCAGTGAATACTTTCTATGAAACGAAGTTTAGCGGTTTAGATAACTACGATTTATACTATATTGGACAACATCGTTCACCCCATGTTAGGACCTTGAGATCGAATAAGATTTATCTATTAACAGATGGTCATCACCTCTTATTTATCGACGATTATTTCAAAGATACTAAATATGTTTTACCACGTATGATGGGGACTGATAAGCCGGTATATTTAAGGGTGATTGATGCAGATAAAAACGACCAATCAAGAGTCTTGATTGACATTTCTGAGGTAGAACATTATGTCGCATCAAAGCGTGAATTTCCTTTGAAAAAGAAACCGCTCAATGCGAAATATCATAAAATATTTGATACATTTTTAGATCAAGATCCGCACATGGATGAACAGTTCTTTTTAACCTTAAAACTCTTTAACGGAGCCATATTCCGTTTAGGGATAGATGCATATAAACCCCTCAAATTTGCAATCCCTTTAAAGGATAAAACACGATGAGTGACGCTTCTAAAGTTGCACAAGTTTTGATGGATTATGAATACAAAATTGCTTTTGCTGAATCGATGACTGGAGGGGCATTGGTCAGTGAATTAGTTAAAGTCCCTAACGTATCTAGAATCTTAGATTACAGTGTTGTTACGTATTCTCAAGAGACAAAAGAAAAGGTACTAAACATACCAAAAGCATTATTTGATGTACACGGAATTGTGTCTAAAGTCATCGCCATTGAAATGGCTAAAAGCATCGCATCTCTCGCATCCGCAGATGTCGGAATTGGGATAACCGGCAATGCAGGACCAACAGCTCAAGAGAATTCGCAAGTTGGTGAAGTTTGGTTTTCAATCTATTATCAAGGTGAATCCTATAGTTATCATTTACAACTTAAAAATGAATGTAGAGAAACCATCATTGAACATGCAAAAAAAGCAGTCTACCAAATGTTACTAAAAGTGCTTACAAAATAGCGAAAATCGTTTGTCATTTAGATTTACCTATGATATAATATCAAAGCATGGTTTTTATGAACCATCCTTGCTTATAGTTCATCTATAGGCCAATAGACCAGAAGGAGGAAATTAGAATGAAGAAATACGAACTTATGTACATCATTCGTCCTGACCTTGAAAGCGAACAAATCAAGACCCTTGTTGCTAACTTAAGCAACATCTTTACTGAAAGAGGTTCTGAAGTTTTAGAGCTTAAAGAGATTGGATTGAAAGAACTTGCGTATGAAATCGGCCACATGAAAAAAGGTTATTATGTGTGGAGTCTAGTGAATGCGTCCAATGAAGCAATCGCTGAATTCGATCGTGTCATCCGTATTACTGAATCAGTTATTCGTTACATCGTTGTTAAAGACGGCGAATAAGGGAGGCGCAATTCATGATTAACAGAGTTGTTTTAGTTGGTCGTATAACCAAGGACCCAGAACAAAAGAGAACACAAAATAACACACCTGTTGTATCGTTCAGTTTGGCTGTAGACAGCCGTTATACGAATGATCAAGGTGAAAAGAAAGCAGATTTTATCCAATGCGTGGCTTGGAATAAGTCGGCTGAATTCATGGCTAACTACGTCTGTAAAGGAAACATGTTAGGTGTGGAAGGCCGTATCCAAACGAGAACTTATGAAACCAACAATGGTGAAACTCGTTATGTCACAGAAGTGGTATGTGATTCTGTTCAACTTCTTGAAAGCAAACGCGAACAAGCGCCAGCTCAACCAAGTTATGAACCAGATGAAAACCCATTTACATCCAGCGGAAAAAGTCTAGCTACTGAAGAAGATTTACCATTCTAATAGGAGGCTTAGTATGCAACAAAAAGGCGGATTCAAAAGACGTCGCAAAGTGTGCTATTTTACACAAAATAAAGTTGATCATATCGACTTTAAAGATGTTGAACTATTAAAGCGTTTCACTTCCGACAGAGGCAAAATTTTACCTCGTCGTGTAACTGGAACATCAGCTAAATGGCAACGTCCACTTGCAGTCGCAATCAAGCGTGCAAGACATATGGCACTACTTCCATACGTAAAAGAATAATAATATACTTAAAGACTTTGATCACAAAGTCTTTTTTTATTGATAAAATTGCGATTTTTCGATATAATTAAGGAAAGTAGGTGAGGCCATGAGAAGGATTATTGCACTGCTATTATCCATCATCGGATTGATTGTTGCAGGCATCATTGCTTATCAACACGGCGCATTCAATGATATGGACTTTGTCATATATTATGCCATTATAATGGCTTTTTTTGGCGCTATCGTAGTATCGATTGAGTTCATATTGAATCACAACCGTAAACAAAAAATCAAATCACTTAATGCCAGATTGACTGCGTGGTCCAGTTTGTCATACCACGTCAAGCAAATAGGGGATGAAGCGTTTAACGAATTACCCATAGGAATTTTTCTATATGATTTGGATAATCTCAATGTAAAATGGAGTAACCCATTTGCAAACAAGGTCTTTGGATTTGATATTGAAAATGCTTTAGTCGGTCAACTCCACGAAAGCCTTGAGCAGCTGATTACCAAACAAGGGTCAGTGACTACATTCGCGATTGGTGACAAACGCTATGACGCGATAAGTAGCAAGAATAACCAAGCAGTTTACTTGTTTGATGTGACCTCTCGTGAGGAAATTAAAGACAAGTATCTTAAACGATCCACAGCGTTTGGGGTAATTTATCTTGATAACGTCGAAGAAGCGTTATCTGGCTTCGATATTTATGAACGTTCGAACATTCGTGGTGAATATTTAGGGATCATTACAGACTGGATTCAAGAGCACCATGGTTATATCAAACTCTATACAGAAGACCGTATGACCATTGCGATGCATTATGAAGAACTCCAAAAAGTGATGGCGAACAAATTCGAAATCTTAAACCGTATTCGTGAAGTTTCAGCCAAACACAGGATCCGTATTTCAGCATCCATCGGGATTGCTTGTTGGGAAGTATCTTTTGATGAACTTGGTACACTTGCACAAAACGCCATTGAACTTGCTGAAAAACGCGGTGGTGACCAAGCGGTTGTCAATATTCAAAACGAGAAGATTGCATACTTTGGTGGTAAATCGAATGCCTCTGAAAAGAGTTCAAGAGTCCATGTACGGATTCAGTCTCAAAATTTCCGCGAATTGATTGAAGCTGCCTCCAATATTGTCATCATGGGCCACAAGTTTGCTGACATAGATGCTTTAGGTGCGATGATCGGGGTTTACCGTATGGCAACTGCATCTAAAAAGGATGTTAAGATAGTTTTCGATATTCCGGAAGTTGATAATACCGTTAAGAAGATTGTACCGTTCTTAAAAGAAGAATCGCCACATTTATACGCTCAACTAGATGAATCTAAAAACATCTTAAAATTCATGAACAATGATACGTTACTGGTCATCGTGGATACCCAATCACCAAATATTGTTGCGAATCAAGATGTCTATAAACAAGCTAAGAAAATTGCCTGTATCGACCACCACAGACATGGTGAAAATACATTTGAAGCCATTTTTATGTATGTTGAACCGTATGCATCATCATCCGTAGAATTGGTTGCGGAAATGATGGAGTTTTATCAAAAAGATATTGACTTATCTCCAATCGAAGCCACTGTAATGTATGGTGGCATCATTGTCGATACCAACGAGTTTTCATATCGTACAGGAACCCGTACTTTCGGAGCGGCGGCTTATCTAAAAGAACATGAAGCGTCCTCTGTTAGGGTAAAAGAATGGTTACGTTTAGACTTAGATAGAACCTTAGCAATCAATGAGCTATTAAATAATGTCCAAATGGTAACACCTGGATTTGCTGTTGTAATCGATGAGTCAGGGATTGTACGAGACCGCGTCCTTTTAGCACAAACCTCACAAAAAATTCTTGAAATTGAAGGGGTCAAAGCAGGTTTTACACTTGCTAAAGTAGATGATTCATCTATTGGAATATCCGCCCGTAGTTACGATGAAATCAACGTCCAAATTATCATGGAAGAATTGGGCGGAGGCGGTCACTTAAATAGTGCTGCCACACAAATTAAAGATCAGTCGATTCAAGAGGTATTTGAATCGCTTAAGACGCTCTTACTTAGAGAACATGACGAAGGAGACGAAAGAATGAAAGTCATATTAACTGAAGATGTCAAAGGTAGAGGTAAAAAGGATGATGTTATCGAAGTAGCCAATGGTTACGGAACATTCCTATTATCTTCTAACAAAGCCATCGTTGCTTCCGATGAAAACATCAAGGCCATTGAGAAAGAAAAACAATTACTCAAAGAACGCGAAGCTGAACACCTAGCGTTAATGAACAAACTTAAACAAGAAATTGAATCCAAATCGGTGAATATCTTCATCAATATTGGTAATGATGGAAAGTTGTTTGGAAGTGTCACAACCAAACAAATCGTCGAATCCTTTGAAGAACAAACCGGTATTCGTTTAGACAAAAAGAAAGTCGAATTGACTTCTGAAATTAACTCAGTCGGTATCTATACCGCAACCGTGTCATTGCACAAGGATGTCAAAGCCCAATTTGAAATTAATGTCTTAGAGAAATAAGGTGAATTCATGAGCCGTATCATGCCTTTTAGCCTTGAAGCCGAGCAATCGGTTTTAGGGTCTGTATTCCTAAGTCCATCTGTAATGGTTGGGTTAATGGATAAACTCAATGATGAAGATTTTTATGATCGTAGAAATCAGAAAATCTTTTTCGCCCTTAGAAATTTATATAATCGTGGGGATAAATTAGACTATACGACAGTATCGACCGAACTCGCTCAAATGGGGGCGATGAAAGAGGTTGGCGTGGGCTATCTATCTGAAATCACGGATTTAGTACCAACAACAGCCAACTTAGATGCGTATGTCGATATCGTTAAAGACTACTCATTAAAAAGAGCAGTCATCGATACCGCTTCTAAAATTATGGAAGATGGTTATAACGATAACATCAAAGCCACAGAGTTTATTGATGATGCTGAAAAGAAAATCTTTGATTTAGTGCGAAGACGTAAAGCGAGCGAATTCATTCGTATCGACCAAGTCGCTCACGAGGTTAAAGAAAAAGCTGAAAGCAGACGCAATAAAGGGGCCTTAACTGGACTATCCACAGGGTTTTCAATATTTGACCAAATAACCTCCGGTTTACAACCCGAAGAATTGATTATTCTCGCTGCACGTCCCTCAATGGGGAAGAGTGCTTTCGCGATGAACATCGCTTTAAACGTCGCGAAACATAACGCCAATGGCGGGGCTTCGGTCGCTGTATTCTCACTTGAAATGAGTAATGAACAATTAGTAGGCCGTATGTTAGCCTCTGAATCTAGAGTAGAAAATCGCCGAATTAAAACAGGTGAATTGACACCTAAAGAGTGGCAATTCGTGGATACCGCAGTTGAATCTTTAGGGCGCTTGAATGTTTATTTTGATGACTCCTCAGCAATCTCAGTTCAAGATATCCGTTCTAAGTGTCGTAAACTTCGTCAAGAAGGCAAGCTCGACTTCGTTGTTATTGACTATCTGCAATTGATTAAAGGTGATGAGTCTAAAAACGCTGCAGGCGTCAACCGACAAGAAGAAGTTGCTAAGATTTCAAGACAACTAAAGACCATGGCTAGAGAATTACATATTCCTGTTATGGCACTTTCTCAGTTATCCCGTGGGGTTGAAAAACGCGATGACAAACGTCCCGTTCTTGCTGACCTAAGAGAATCTGGTTCTATTGAACAGGATGCCGACATCGTCTTATTCTTATACCGTGATGAATACTATTCTCATGGTCAAGTGGATAATGGTGAAACAGAACTCCAATTCGCGAAAAACCGTCAAGGTTCTGTTGGAAACGTCTTACTCTATAAATTCGAAAAAGAATATTCACGCTTCTTACAAATTACACAACGTGATGATGAACCGCGTAACTAAAAAAATATCGCATGGCGCTGGCCATGCGATTTTTACTTATTTTCGATCTTTATCTTCAATATCAGCGTCTACGACATCACCAAATCGAAATGATTGGGTTTTTATCGTAACATAGGCATTCTTTTGAGGGAAAAACAGTGTGTTGATAATTGGAATTAATAAGAACATAATCCAAGTTGGATGCCAAGTATCATAAACTAATCCTAGTGTAATGTATGCGGCTGTGACCACAATCCCCACAAACTTTCTCGCATCAATTTTACGTTCTACGATGATATTAGTAAGTGGAATCAAGAAGAAAACGAGCCAACCCGGGTGCCAATAGCCTAAACCAAAGCCTAACCATAAGAACAGTAGTAAAGATACAAAAGGCACAATTTCAGATAATCGCTTAAAGAAATTACCTGTAAGTAAAATCCATGATAGAGGGATTAATAGAAAGAAAGTCATTCCTAATTCTAGTTTTTCATAATACAACCAAGCACCTAAAAATAACATCAAACTGATGAGAGGCATCGCTGCCAATAAACGTTTTTTCATTTAAATCACTCCTTTTATGGATAATTATATCATTTTCTATAAAGTAAAACCGCGAAATCGCGGTTTATTTAAGCAATTCTGATAACATCCAAATGTGCTTTTGTAAAGAGGCACGAGTTGTTGTCATTAAATCTACTGTAACATCATCTTCAAGGTCTTCAGCAAGTTTAATACCTTCTTTAAGTTCAAGGTCGATATGTTTGAAATCGTGGATGACACTCTTAATCATGTCTTCTTTGGTTTCAAGACCTGTTGCTTCTGCGATAGAAGCAAGTTCAAGATTACCTTTTAAAGTAGCAACTGACTTACCACCAATCATAAGGATTCGTTCTGCAAATGCATCATAAACCTCAGTTACTTCATCATAAAGCTCTTCAAATTTAGCGTGGAGTTGAAAGAATAGAGGCCCCTTAACATACCAGTGAAAATTGTGTAATTTGGTGTAAAGTACAGCAAAGTTCGCAACTTCTTTGTTCAAAAATTGTTCTAATTTATTCATTTGTTATCCTCCCTTTTAATCTAATCATAGTATACCATAAATTAGGTGATTTTTGAAATTAACGACTTTTAGCGGTTTTCATAGAAAAATATATCATTATATGATAGAATTATTAAGGCTTAGGAGTGAATAACATGTTCGAAAGACTAGAACTAATACTAAAACGATTTCAAGAGATTACACAATTACTGATGGACCCTGAAGTGTCCTCAGATATCAAAAAAATGACCACCCTAATGAAAGAACAAAGAGGGATGGAAAAAACGGTAGAAACTTACCAAAAATACCTGTCGATGCAAGAACAAATCAAAGGCTTAACGCTCATGGCTGAAGATAGTGACCCAGATATTTCACAGATGGCTTCGCTTGAACTGAGTGAAATTGAGACTAAGATGGCTGAACTAGAAGAAGCATTAAAGATTCTTTTATTACCGAAAGACCCTAATGATGACAAAAACGTTATCGTAGAAATCAAAGGGGCTGCTGGTGGTGATGAAGGTAACATTTTTGCAGGCGATCTTTACCGTATGTATGCTCGATTCGCAGAAGCGAATAGATGGAAGATTGAAATGCTCAACGCCGATGAAGGTGCGATGGGTGGTTTTACTTCGATTGAATTTATGATTTCAGGGGATAACGTTTATTCCTCATTAAAATATGAATCTGGCGTACACCGTGTACAACGTGTCCCAGAAACAGAATCTCAAGGTCGTATCCATACCTCGACCGCTACTGTGCTAGTCATGCCAGAAGCCGAAGAAGTTGAAATTGATATTTCATGGAACGATATCCGAGTAGATACTTATAACTCATCAGGACCTGGTGGACAATCGGTTAATACCACAAAATCTGCAGTAAGACTGACTCACGTGCCAACTGGTACGATGGTAGCCTGCCAAGAAGGTAAGTCACAACACGAAAATAAAGATAAAGCGTTTAGATTGCTAAAAACCCGTATCTACGACTCCATTCTTCAAGAACAAAACGAAAAAGAAACCATGCAACGCCGTTCTTTAGTAGGGCGTGGCGACCGCTCTGAAAAAATCAGAACGTATAATTACCCTCAAAACCGTGTGACCGATCACCGTATCAATCTAACCCTACAAAGATTAGATGCAATTATGGAAGGCCGTTTAGAGTTGGTTTTAGAACCATTACTCAATGAATTCCAAAGAAGACAATTGGCGGGCGATCACGAATGACCTATAAGGATCTGTTAAAAAAAGCGGAAAAGAGAATCGCTCAAACTGAGTTAGAAATTGAAGCGGCAAAATGGCTTTTAATGCACGTTTCTAATCTTACCCCATCGCAATTCTATCTAGCTTTTGACCAATCTGTCAAACCTGAAGTTGAATCAGCTTTTATGGAAGGCATCGAACGTTATCTCAACTATACACCAATTCAACACATCATCGGTTATCAAACTTTTTATGGTTATGATTTCATCGTGAACGAACACGTCTTAATTCCTCGACGTGAAACCGAAGAACTAGTAGAACAAGTACTCTATTATTACGATGACCATTTTCAAGGTCAAAAAGTGGATGTCTGTGATATTGGTACAGGTTCTGGGTGTATCGCGATTACGCTTGCTAAAGAGGAATCGAATATGAAAGTTGTAGCTTCAGATATATCGGCTACTGCACTTGAAGTTGCAAAAGCAAATAACCAAAAACTTGATGCGAATGTTACTTTTTACGAGGGTGACTTACTCTCCCCATTAAAAGGGATGCGTTTTGATATCATCGTATCGAATCCACCTTATATTCCAAATCAAGAAGATGTCGCAAAAATCGTGAGAACCCACGAACCAAACATCGCGCTTTTTGGTGGAGATACTGGGATGATTTTCTACGAAAGAATCTTGAAGGATGCTAAAAAATATCTAAAACCAAAAGGTTTGATTGCATTTGAGCATGCTTACGATAAACGTACTGAAATGTATGATTTAGCAAAACACTATTATCCAAACGCGAACATTATTCAACTTAAAGACTTATCTGGTAAAGACCGAATGACCTTGATTGAGGTGATTTCCCATGATGCCTGATGACTATACTTTTGAAGACGGTTTTATGCCAGATGGTTCCATTGTTATATTTCCTACCGATACTGTATTTGGTATCGCATGTAGATTATATGACAACGATGCATTAAATCGAATTTCAAAACTTAAGAATAACCACCCCTTTAATTACGCAGTGTTATGCGATACGTTGGTTTCAATCAATGACCTCGCAATCATTGATGAACGTGCAAAGAAACTAATGATGGCATTTTGGCCAGGTAAACTCACTATTATCTTGAAAAGTTCAAAACCTCATTTTGAAAAAACGGGGGATAAGAAAATCGCGGTTAGAATCCCTAATCATAACAGCGCCCTTCGTTTAATAAAGAAAAATGGACCACTTGTTACAACTTCATTATCTAGTGAAGATCAAGACCTTCTTATGGACTTATCAAAAATTAAGGCTACATTTACAGATAAAGTGGATTATATTTACGAAGAATACAACAATTTCTATTTAAACCTAGGTTCAACGACCATTGATTTGTCAGAGGATACAATCCAATACATTCGTATCGGATCGATTACGGAGGACCAAATCAAAGCCGTTGTTGAAAACAATAATTTTGATATCTAGTGAGAACTCCATGAGTTCTCACTTTTTCTATAGAATAATGCTATAATATGCTTAATATTACTTTGGGGGATTATATGAGAAAAGTGAATCGTACGCCATTTAATATGGATAAAAGGCCTGTTAAAGAACGTCGTGTTTTAATGCCAATAGCTTGGTCATTATCCTTTCCAACAGCTTGGAAAAGAAATCTAAAGATAAATAAAGTTAATATGGAGGGCTTAAAGCCACCCTATTTATTATTGTGTACCCATCACGCATTCATTGATTTTAAAGTGACTACAGTTGCGACATTTCCAAAACGTCTCAATTGGGTCGTTGCGATAGACGGGTTTTTGTTTGGGGAATGGTTACTGAGAAGTGTTGGTGCTATCTGTAAGCGTAAATTTGTCAATGACATCAAACTGGTTAAGCACATCCGCTATGTACTTAACGATTTAAAAGGGATCGTCGCATTATACCCTGAAGCGCGCTATACATTGATTGGTACGAATGCCATTTTACCCGCCTCTTTAGGTAAAATGTGCAAGATGCTTGGTGTCCCAGTCGTGGTCTTGAATATGCATGGCAATTATCTAAGCCAACCACAATGGAATCTCACCCAACGCAAAGTGCCTTTGATGGCAGACATGACCCAAATTATTCAGCAAGAAGAACTTGAAAACCTATCGGTTGATGAAATCAATGAACGCATTCAAAAAGCTTTTGTTTACGATGAATATAAGTGGCAAAAAGACAATCAAATTAAAATTGATTTTAAAGATCGAATGAAAAATATCCACAAGGTTTTATACCAATGCCCTAGCTGTTTTACTGAACATCAAATGAACAGTGATCAAAATCGAATTTGGTGTGAAGCGTGTGGAAAAACGTATGAACAAGACGAATATGGTGTTCTCAAAGCGACTTCTGGTGAAACCGAGTTTACACACATACCAGACTGGTATGAATTCGAACGTGAACAAGTCAAAAAACAAATCCTAGAAGGCACTTATCACATCGAAGATGATGTGCGGATTGAATCCTTACCGAACGCAAAAGGTTTTCATGTTTTAGGCGATGGACACCTGATTCACGATGTAAATGGCTTTAGAATTACTGGGGATTTCGATCCAAACTTTAACTTAATTCGGGAACCATTATCTTTATATGGTTTACACATTGAGTATAACTATAAAAACCATGGGGATGCAATTGATATCTCGTCATTAGATAATTCCTTTTGGATTTTTCCAAAGACCAAAAAAGACATCATCACGAAGATGCACTTTGGAGTTGAAGAACTCTATAAACTTGCAAAGAAAAAGGGCTAGACGGCCCTTTTGTTTGTTTTTAAATGGGGAATATATAAAAGCATAATTAGCAATACACCAACCAATCCCATCACGCCTAAATAAGCAACATAGTTATAGGATTTTAAAACGAACTGGAAGGGACTACCGTTACCTTCTCTCAGTAACATATAATCTTCATCGAGGATGAAATTCAGTGTATTTGAAAATGTAGCTACAATGAGTAAAACCAGCAGAGCTTTTTGAAAATCTTTAAACTTTGGTTCATATAGTTTCGATTTTACTAGGAATATCGAAAAGAACACCATATTCCCATGATAGATAAAACTATGGAACGGTAAGACTTCAGTGATTGGAAACCAAGTCTCCGTACTACCTAACACATTGGATGGATACAAGAGTACTAAACTACCCGCTAATAACCCAACTGCATAGGTAAATGGTGTAATGAATTTAGCAAATTTTCCTTTACCAAACGCAACAATCGGTGTGACGTATAAGGAGAAGCTGCAAAGATTAAACGGATACATATACTCACCGATCGACCCATCGGTTGCGAGGGTGTAGGCATACTTAAATAACTCCAAAACAATTAATAATAATGCACTGCTTCGTAAGATGACTTTTCGATTGACATTAGGCCGTAAAGATAGAGATAAGAATAGAATAATGAATAGTATGGTTACCGAAGAACCGATTAAATGTTTTGAGCCAAAAACGGTTGGTGTTAAGAACATGTGTTTATACCTCTACAAAATCCATAATACGAAATAATGCAGACATTATCAATTAAAATAAATAAAAGCGTTTTTTTTTCGAGATTGTGTAAAAAAATAACGTATATTATGTGTTTGTGATATAATTAAAAAGGCTTTAAGAAAGAAGTGAAAATATGGAAATTAGAAACGTCGCAATCATCGCTCACGTAGACCACGGTAAGACTACTCTCGTCGATGAATTGTTAAAACAATCTGAGAGAAAAAACACCCACGAAATGATACAAGAGCGCGCAATGGACTCTAATGATATCGAAAGAGAACGCGGTATTACGATTTTAGCGAAAAATACAGCGATTGAATATAAGGGTTACCGAATCAATATTCTAGACACCCCAGGTCACGCCGACTTTGGTGGTGAAGTAGAACGTATTATGAAAATGGTTGACGCAGTTGTTCTTGTGGTCGATGCCTATGAAGGTGCGATGCCACAAACACGTTTCGTACTTAAAAAAGCACTCGAAGCGAAGTTAAAACCAATTGTCGTTATCAATAAAATTGACCGTGCGTTTGCACGTCCATTAGAAGCAGTCAATGAAGTTCTTGATTTATTTATCGAGCTTAACGCCGATGAGTCCCAATTAGACTTCCCGATTGTCTACGCTTCAGGGATTCGTGGTTTAGCCTCTTTCGATCACGAATTTAAGGATGCTAAAAATATGGCACCATTATTGGATACCATCATTCGTTATGTACCAGCTCCGGCTCAAGAACGTGATTTACCACTACAGTTCCAACCGGCTTTACTAGACTATAATGACTATGTGGGAAGAATTGGGATTGGTAAAATTTATCAAGGTACCATTAAATTAAACCAAAACGTGAGTTGTATCCGTTTGGATGGCACCATTAAAACCTTCCGCATTCAAAAATTATTCTCCTTCCTAGGATTGAACCGTATTGAAGTCGAAGAAGCCTATGCGGGCGATATTGTCGCGATTGCAGGCCTAACCGATATCAACGTTGGTGAAACCATCTGTGAACAAGGTAAAGAAGTTGCCTTACCAATACTACACATTGATGAACCAACTGTCCAAATGACATTTGGTACAAATACAAGCCCATTTGCAGGCAAAGAAGGCAAGTTCGTAACTGCATCCAAAATTGAAGAACGATTATATAAAGAAATTCAAAAAGACGTCTCATTACGTGTAGAACGATTAAGCACAAAAGAAGAATGGATCGTTTCTGGACGTGGTGAACTTCATTTAGGTATCCTAATTGAAAACATGCGTCGTGAAGGTTATGAGTTCCAAGTATCTCGACCTCAAGTCATCATTCAAGAAATTGATGGCGTAAAGAGTGAACCATATGAATTTGTTCAAGTTGACTGTCCAAATGACGTCGTTGGTACTGTAATAGAAATGTTAGGTGCCCGTAAAGGTGCTATGGCTACAATGGCTAGTCATCAAAATCAAAGCCGCTTAACTTACACCATGCCAAGCCGTGGACTCATAGGTTTTATGACAGATTTCATGACAGCAACCAAAGGCTATGGGATTTTAAACCACTCTTATCTAGAATACCGCCCAATCGAACATATCGATGTCGGTAATCGCTCTACAGGCGCTTTAGTCTCTTTAAATGAAGGTATGACCACTGCCTACGCCATCGGTCGTTTAGAAGACCGTGGAACGATGTTCATTGAACCGCGTGTTTCCGTATACGAAGGGATGATTGTCGGGGTCGCAAACAAGGAATTTGACCTTGCTGTAAACGTAACCCAAGAAAAGCAATTAACGAACATGCGTAGTGCCTCAAAAGATACCACCGTTGTTCTTAAAAGACCTCGTGAATTATCACTTGAAGCGTGCCTAGAGTTCATCAATGACGATGAATTGGTTGAAATTACGCCAAAAACAATTCGTTTAAGAAAACGTATCTTAAAGACAAACGAACGCAAAAAATACGATAATTACAAATAATACTAAAATATCAAAGGAATTGCCTTTGATATTTTTTTTGAATTAAGAACTTTGTATCTTTAAAGATACACCCAAAAAATGTTATACTAACCATAATGAATAGGGGGCATATAAAAATGATTGCAATCGGAAGTGACCATGCTGGGTATGAGTTAAAACAACAGCTGACTCAGTATTTTAAAGAACAAGGAATCCCTTTTGAGGATTTTGGTACCGATGGATTGGCTTCTGTAGACTATCCAGATTATGGTATTAAAGTTGGTGAAGCTGTTGCCACTGGTAAGTATGAATTCGGTATTGTAATTTGTGGTACTGGGATTGGTATATCCATTTCAGCGAACAAAGTAAAAGGTGTTCGAGCCGCTTTAATATACGATGAAAATACCGCTAAGCTCGCTAAACAGCATAATAACGCCAATGTGATTGCACTTGGTGGCAGAACCCATCCATTTGAAATGGCCGTTAAACTCGTAGAAGCATTCAGGAATGAGGTGTTCGAAACTAGACACCAAAGGCGTTTAGATAAACTCGCACACTATGAAAAGGAGCATTCAAAATGAGTAAAGTTGTTGTATTTTCCCACCCACTAATTGATCATAAGATGGCCAAAATTAGAGATAAAGCCACCGATACAAAACAGTTTAGAGAAACCGTATCCGAAATTGGGATGTTGGTAACTTATGAAATTACACGCGACTTTGAAACTATACCTAAAATTGTCGAAACACCCATAACAACCACGACTGCCCATGTGCTAAAAAAACCGGTTGTCATCGTGCCTATTTTAAGAGCAGGACTTGGCATGGTTGAAGGTATCCACAACATCATTCCAAGTGCACGTATTGGACATGTCGGTGTATACCGTGACGAAGAAACCTTAGAACCACACGAATATTTCGCAAAGTTCCCTGCTGATATTGCCGACTCAGCCGTACTGATTGTTGACCCGATGTTAGCCACAGGGGGTAGCGCATCCGCAGCCATTACCATGGTTAAACGAAGAGGGGCTACTGATATCCGTTTTGTTGGACTTGTCGGTTGTCCAGAAGGGGTTAAACGCCTTCAAAATGAACACCCTGATGTCGATATATATCTCGCAGCTATGGATGAACGCCTCAATGAAAAAGGGTATATTGTGCCTGGTCTAGGTGACTGTGGCGATCGTTTGTTCGGAACAAAATAATGTTAGACAACGCGGTATATTTTGTTACCTTCATTGTATCCGCATTTTGGATCATTGAAGTGTTAAAAAAAAGCCAATTCGAGAAGGCATTTAAGCCGAACTCGATTTGGCATATTCGTTCGTTTTATATCATCGTTTCGCTCATTGGAGCCCATTTATTGGCTTCGATGGTTGAACGCATCTTTAATCTATTTTAGGTATTTTAACATCCACCATACCTAAGTCTTGGTATTTCCCTTGATGAAACTGATTCATCAATTCTTGAATGGATGTATTATGTAATATCGCATCGATTTCGATTTCTGAACCGAATCGTTTGTCAAGGATACGGATATTATCTTTTGTTTGAAAGACAAATGTATCAAACAACCCGTAAGGCATTGTTATTTTCACGAATGGTTTGGACTCAAGGCGATAAAGGGTTGCTTGTTTAATGACTTCAGCAGTCGCACCACTATAAGCTCTAATTAACCCACCAGCCCCTAGTTTGATTCCACCAAAGTAACGTGTTATAATGCACAACACATTGGTAAGCTGATGGTGTTTAAGAACCTCTAAAATAGGAATCCCAGCGGTCTTCGCCGGTTCCTTGTCGTCTGAGGCTTTCATTTCCTGGCCTTCTTGTATAATATAAGCATAACAGTTATGATTGGCCTCACGATGACGTTTTCTTACCTCATCTAGGATCTGATTTATCTCAGATATGGAAGAAACAGGATAGAGTTGTCCAATGAATCTCGATTTATCGATGATGATTTCATTGGTTACAGAACTTTCGATATAAAACATTGACGCACCTCATATTGGCAGGTAATCCCATGAAAAAAAGATTTAGACATGTTTTATTATACACGCTTTTAAGACCATTTTTCAGACTTTTTGTTTGGATTAAATTTAGATTCATAGGTAAAAAATACAAAGGCCCTGCCAAAGGACCTTATTTAGTTTTAGGCAACCACACCATTAATGAAGACCTCATCATGGTCGCACTGAGTTTTCGTGAACCTATATACTTTGTCGCATCGGATATGTTGTTCTCGATACCAATTATCTCTAAAATCATTTATTACATCGTTCAGCCCATATCCAAAGCTAAGTATAAACCGGATCCAGAAACTGTTAAGAATATGATAAGAGTAGCTAGATCAGGGGGTTCGATTGGTATTTTCCCTGAAGGCAATCGGACCTTTTCTGGAAAGATTATGTACATGCCTTATTCGATTGCTAAGTTGATAAAACTACTGAAATTACCTGTGCTATTTTACCGTTTAGAGGGTGGGTATTTGTCTCATCCACGTTGGGCAAAAAAACATCGTAGAGGCAAGATGCGTGGATATGTTAGTACGACTTGGACTTATGAAGAATATAAAGACTTATCGAATGATGAAATCTATCAGCGGGCAAATAAAGAACTCGCTGTGAATGATTTTGATATGCAAGCCATTTCTAGAAGACGATTCAGAGGAAAAAATTACGCTGAATATATCGAACGTGCATTCTTTATCTCACCTGAAACAAATCAAATCGGCACTATTTATTCTGATAAGGACGACATTTTCGATCATTCCTCTAAACTACATTACAGAATGAATAAATATGGTTTAATTGATAATCTTGGTAACACCAAGCATTATCCAAACACCATAGAATGGTATGAACATCAAGTTAAAGTTGTAGACCGCTTGGTCGATGAACGTGTAAGTACACCTTTATTTGAAGAGGATGCGCATGCATTTGAACTCTTAAAGCGTAAGCAAATTCCACTTTCTCCAACCCAATTGGTTTTGTATACAGACCGGTTTACATTCACAATCAAGGATGAAGTTCAAACCTGGTATTATCAAGATATTTTACCGGCGGTTCAGTATTCAAATACGCTCATTGTATATCACAAGAACTTAGAAAAGACATATTTTTTCAGAGGGAATGAACGATTTAACGCATTGAAATACGTGATGTTCGCAAAAAGTCATCAAAGGAGGGTTCTAAACTATGATTCAGAACTATGAGTCTTTCGCTACTTGGGGAGCGATTATTTACTTCCTCATTCTTTCGGTTTTACTTTTATTTGGTAATGTCATTAGACGTAAAATTCCCCTATTTAAAAAATCGTTATTACCGACGTCTGTCATCGCAGGGTTGTTGGGACTAGTACTGAAAGAAGTTATTTTCAGACCTTTATCAGCCAAAGGCACGATGCCAACAGAATTCGTAACTAATTTTAATAACTTCCTAAATCTTGTTACCTACCACACACTCGCACTTGGATTCATCGCGATGGGATTAAAAGTAAATGAAAAACTAGAAATCAAAACCAACCGTGCTCATAGTTACTATAACGGTTTAGTCATCGTCTCAACCTATCTTTTACAAGGGATTATCGGGATTGGTATGACATTATTCTTAGCTTATACGTTCATGCCGGCATTTAAAACTGGGCCAGGCTTAGCTACGGGCATTCTATTACCATTCGGTTTCGGACAAGGGCCTGGACAAGCTAACAACTTCGGAATTATTTATGAAACCTTTGATCCAAATGGATTTGCAGGTGCACAATCCTATGGTCTCGCGATGGCTTCGATGGGATTCATCTGGGCCGCTATTGGCGGTGTCTTCTACTTGAATAAAGTTCAAAAACGTAAAGTCACCGGTGAAGATTTTGAAGGGAATCTAACATCCATTCAAGAAATCAGTTCACCTGATGAAATTCCAGTATCGGAATCCATTGATAAATTAACAGTTCAAATCGCACTTATTGTCGCTGTTTATGGGGTAACTTTACTCACGATGTTTGGTTTATCGAAGTTAGTTTCGCTAAATCAAACCACCTACAATATGTTGAATTCTCTTATTTGGGGCTTCAACTTCATCTTCGGTATGGTCATTGCTTTGCTTGCTAAGAAACTGTTTGTATACTTAAGAAAAACAGGGTTAATGACACGTCAATATCCAAATAACTTCATGTTAAATCGTATTGCTGGGGTTGTATTCGACTTGATGGTCGTTGCAAGTATTACCGCCATCAATATTGAAGACTTGTCTCAAAACAATATTTGGATTGCATTCTTACTCATATCGACTGTTGGTGGTGGGGTGACGATGTTCTACCTACATCAACTTACAAAAAGAGTATACAAAGAATATCCACTCGAAGGTTTCTCAGGTATGTATGGGATGCTTACGGGAACTGCTTCTACAGGGATTGCATTACTCAGAGAAGTAGACCCATATTACAAAACACCTGCAGCCACCGATTTGGTTACCGGAACGACAACAGCTATTCTATTTGGCTTACCAATATTATTGATTGCTTCCTATGCGCCACAGGGGATTTTACAATCGATTATCTCATTGGTTATCCTAACGATTTTATTCATCGCATTTGCAGGTTTCTTATTCAAGAAACACGCTTTAAAGAAGAAGGTATAGTCTTACCTTCTTTTTTCTTTAAAATAAAGTGAAATGCGCATATTTTTTTGACTTCATACTGAAAAAATGCTATAATCTCAATCAAGATTGGAGATTTAACACACTATGGAACTACCGCTGATACTCTTGTTATTGGTTGTATTATTGATCCTGAGCTCGATGCTTTCCCTTTTTGAGGTGGCAATCGAATCGGTAAACAAAACTAAATTAAAAGCTCTGGTGGATGATGGCAACACCAAAGCGAAACGCGTATTAAAATTGACTGAAGAAGATGAATCGATCCTTACCCTACACATTGGGTATCGAGTATTCTCAATTTTCGGGTCAATTATTTTAGGTTTTTATTGGATTGATAATCTCATCCACGGCCTCAAAAATGCCCTCGATTTAGAAGGTATCTTCGCGACTAAATTTGCTTTCTTAGTTACACCGACTTACCATGCACTAGCATTCCTATTATTAGCCTTCATATGGATTATTGTTGTCCTCATTTTTGGATATATCGTTCCACACAAAGTAGGCATTAAGTATAATGAATCCATCAGTTTAAGATACATTGGTTTTATCGAATTTAACATTCGTTTTTATAAACCACTCGCATCGATTATATTCTTCTTGTCATCCGCTATTTTAAAACTATTTAAGATAAACCGAACGGATAACCTTGAGAAAGTCTCAGAAGAAGAGATTATTGACTTAATTGAATCTGGTACAGAACATGGTACAATCAATGAAGACGAACAAGAAATGATTTCCTCAGTTCTTGAGTTTAATGATATCGCAGCAGTCGAAATTATGACACCAAGAACAGAAGTCTATATGATCGATATCAATACATTCAGTGTAGATACGATTGATGAAATGATTCAAGAAAACTACTCAAGAATTCCGGTTTATGATGAGTCTCCGGATGACATCATCGGTGTAGTATACATCAAGGATGTATTTAGAGAAGCGCGTCGTGTCGGATTTGAAAATGTTAATTTGAGAAAAATCCTACATAAACCCTACTTCGTACCAGCCCGTAAAAAGATTGATGCTTTATTTAAAGAACTTCAAGCTGCGAAATCCTATATTGGTATTCTTGTTGACGAATATGGCGGTTTTCAAGGCATCGTTACGATTGAAGACTTAATTGAAGAAGTTATGGGCGATATTTACGATGAGTATGATGATGATATCTCTGACATTAAGGAGATTGAACCGAATAAGTACTTAGTCAATGGTTTGTTGTCAGTAGAAGAAGTCAACGAAGCTTTGAATACACAAATTCCAGAAGATGACTCCTATGAAACCATCGCCGGATTTATCCTATCTCACATTGGTTATATTCCTGAACTCAAGGACGATATTACTGTTGTGATTGATAATGTCACATTAAAAGTTGAAAAGATGGATGACAAGCGAATTGATCAAGTCTTAATCATCGTTTCACATAATTTGGAAAATAATTCACAAATCAATGAAGAACAGTCTGAATAGGACTGTTTTTTCTCCTTTTAGATGGTTATTATGATATAATAAAACAGGTGATAATTATGGACGCTATTAAGCAATCCTTTTATGTAATGCGCGCTTTAAAGAATAAAAATTTCGAAGCCTATTTTGTCGGCGGCTGTGTGCGTGATTACTTATTAAAAAGAGATACAATTGATGTAGATATCGCAACCAATGCGAATCCTTATAAAGTGATGGACATCACAAAAGCGAAGCCAACAGGGCTTCCTTATGGGACTGTCAGCATCCAAAAAGAAAAGTTTAAAATTGAAATTACAACCTATCGTCGAGATGGAAAATACACTGATAATAGACATCCAGATGAAGTTATTCCTGTTCAAACGATTGAAGATGATGTCAAAAGACGTGATTTTACCATCAATGGATTAGCCATGAATGATTCTTATCAAATTTTCGACTATGTTGGTGGTAAAGAAGACCTAAGATCAAAAATCATTCGTGCCATCGGAAACCCCGATGAACGCTTCCAAGAAGATAGTTTACGCATTTTAAGAGCTGCGTATTTTCAAGCTAAACTCGGGTTCCAAATTGAAAAGGAAACCCGTTTAAGCATGGCCAATAATAAGGCTTTACTTCAAAATCTTCCGAATGAACGTGTATTTACTGAACTCATTAAACTGTTGAAAGAACCCAATCAATTGATGGCTCTAAAAACACTGGATGCTACAGGTATATCTAAAGAACTTCCCGGTTTGGAAAAAGGGATTCGGTTCATCGTTGACAACATGAAAGAACCAATCTTCATCGATGCGTTCTTCGCTTTAAGTTTCACCCTTCATGGGTCTGTCCCTCAAGCGTGGAAATTTTCAAATATTGCCAGATTAAAATACGAAAAAGTTGTTGAACTTGTGAATCGTAATCAACCATTAACAAATGTCGATTTGTTTAATCAAGGACTTGAAATCTGCTTATTAACCAATAAGGTTGCATTTTTATTAGGTCGTTCAAGCAATCAAAAACGCGCTTTAGAAGAACGTTTTGAAAAACTCCCGATTAAGAGTGCTTTAGATTTAAAACTACGCGGTAGTGATCTCATTACCATATTAAATAAAAAACAAGGTGCTTGGGTCTCTAAAGCGATTGACGACATGGTCAATGCAGTATTAGAGGGTAAAGTATCCAATACGTATGAAGCTTTACAAACTTACATTATCGAGAAAGAGGCCAAGCATGAAAAGTGATTTCTTTTCCTATTTAGATGGATTCAATTTAATCACCATCATCGTACCTAAAGCCATCGATAATGACCATAAGAAGTTTACAATCGAAAGTGGCGTTCAAAAAATTGCTCTAACAATCACGAAAGTTCAATCACTAGGAGCGGAAACCAAATATACTTGTGCCATCAATGACACGGTATTTCTAAATCAAAACTATATGGTTTTTGATGAATCAAAAAATCAATCCTTCTTAAGAACAGGTCAAATCGTTCGTACTGAACTGTTTGATATGATGTATGACTATGACAACGATGACTTAGGGGTTACCTATTCAGAGTCTCAATCGGTTTTCAAACTATGGACACCGGTTGCGAAAGAAGTGGAGCTAGAACTCATCGATCTAAATGGGATTAAACAGTTCATTGATTTGCGTTATCAAGAACTTGGTGTTTGGTCAGTTACCATTTTTGGTAATTTAGATGGCTATAAATACCGTTTTAAAGTCAGAGTCAATGAAACATTTAAAACCACTACAGATCCATTCGCAATCGCATCCTCCGCGAATGGTCAATATAACTATGTAGTCAATCCAAACCGCTTTTATACCTTTAAAAATGCGAAACCAGAGTTTTCAGGTCGAAAAGTCGACGCTGTAATATATGAAGCTTCAATTCGTGATTTTACGATTGGTAAATCATCAAAGGCAACTCAAAAAGGCCTATATAAAGGCTTTATTGAGGATTTACCAAATGAAGGTCTAAACCACATGGTTGATTTAGGTATTACCCATGTTCAGTTGATGCCTATCTATGACTTTGAAGGCACCGATGAAATCAATAAAGATGTCTTGTACAACTGGGGGTATAACCCATCACAATACAACGTACCTGAAGGCTGGTTCTCAGCGAATCCAGATGACCCTTATGAACGTATTAATGAACTCCGTGAAGTCATCGATACCCTACATGGACGCGGCTTACGTGTGAATATGGATGTTGTTTATAACCACGTATATAACATGGCGACATTCCCATTTGAAAAAATTGTACCTGGATACTTTTTCCGTTTCGATGATAAAGGCATTCGTACCGAAGTCTCTGGTTGTGGGAACGACATCGCTTCGGAACGCCCGATGATGCAAAAATTCATTTTAAATTCCATCAAATGGTGGATGAATACCTATCAAATCGATGGATTTAGATTTGACCTCATGGGTTTACTCGATATCGAAACCATGAATAAAGTTGACAGTCTTGTTCGTTCAATCGACCCTCAAGCCTTCGTTTACGGTGAAGGTTGGAATATGCCTAATACGTTACCACCGGAAAAACGTGCACATATGGGTAACCAACAATTTATGCCATTTGTTGCGCATTTTAACGATGCGTTTAGAGAAGCCATTAAAGGTGGTACTTTCTCACCAACACTTGGATTCGCGATGGGTGGAAAAGTATCGAATGCCGATTTATTTTACTTATTTACAGGTAGCGCAGTTGATCAGTACCGTTTCTTCAATCCAAATCAATCGATCAACTACATTGAATGCCACGATAACCATACTTTCTATGACCGTGCGAAAGTCTTAAATCCGAACTTCACAGAAGCTGAGATTAAGGATTTTGCACGTCTTGGATTAAGCTTTGTTCTTTTATCTCAAGGGGTTCCATTCATCCATGCAGGTCAGGAGTTCTTAAGAACCAAACGTGGTGTAGAAAACTCTTATAAGTCACCGGATTCGATAAATGAAATCGATTGGACGCTTCGAGAAAAACACCAAGACTTAATTCAAACAGTCAAAGATTTAATCGACATTCGTAAAACATATAAAGTATTTAGACTTAGACAAGTTGCTGACATTAAGCAATCCATTCGAATCGCTGAACAAAGTGTTCAGTCCTCCACGGTATCTTTCACATTAAATGGCTTAAATCAGACCATTAAGGTATTCTTTAAGAATAACTATGTAGATGAATTACTTCCGACTGGTGAAGGCTACAATGCCATTTTTGACGGCTTTAAAAAGGTGAATGCAAAAGTCACATCATTTGTTGCGAATAAACCAGGTGCATACCTATTTGTGAAGGAGAACGCCTAATGGAATTTAATGCGAAAGTAGATAATATGAATGTCGGTACTGACTTTCAAAATATCAATGTTACCCTCGTAAATGGGGAAAAGAAGAACCTTAAACTTTCTGATGAGCAAGCGCGTAAAATTGAACTTGGAAAAACTTATCATTTTGAAGTAGAATCCTATTTAAAAGATGAAAAAGAACAATTTAGAGTCGTTAATCTTTTGGGCATATTTGAATACATTCAAGATCCAGTCGCTCTAAAAGAAGAACTTAAAAATTTCTATGAATACGCGCCTGCCGACATGAAAGCGCTCAAAGAAGCTATTCACGGTTACTTAAACTTGATTGAAAATAAAGTCTTAAGTGATGTGACTAAGTATGTTTTTAAACAATATGAACACAGTTTCTTCATGTATCCTGCAGCGGTACGTTTCCACCACGCTTACATTGGTGGTCTAGCTTACCACACTAAAGTGATGCTTGATATGGCGAGACAGTTTTCAGAAATCTACCCTTATTTGAATAAGGATTTACTCTATAGCGGTATTCTCCTCCACGATATTTGTAAAGTCGATGAACTTAATGGCTTTGAAGGTGGCGAGTATACACTAGAAGGCCAGTTGATTGGACACTTGGTGATGGCTTCATTAAAAGTATCGGAAGCTGCTAAGACATTAGGTTATGAGAAGGAAGAAGCGATTTTAGTCTTAAATCACATCTTACTATCCCACCATGGGTTACCAAACTTCGGCGCGGCACGTAAACCTGCGACCCCAGAAGCGATGCTGATTTGGTATATCGATACCATCGATTCGAAGTTCACCGTTTTAGGTGAGGAACTCGAAAAAACACAACCTGGTGATTTCACACAAGGCATCGCCGTACTCGATAAAACACGTTTTTATAAATCTAAACTCTAATATTGAAAACAGTTAATGCTTGCGCACTAACTGTTTTTTTCTTGCTCATTAAACAAATCGATCAAATGATTATTCCAAGTTTTCATGGTATCAATATCTACTTTAATCTTTTGTCTATCGTAAGTAATGAAGCCGTTAACCTCTTCTTCAACATCACTAAGTTGTGTATAGACGAGTGCAGAGAGACCTTTTCTTACTTGTTTGGTTAAGACATTTGAGTATAAGTTATCAAGCGCGGTTTCTAATTCGGATTCACTCTTGTATACGCGATAACCAAATATCGATGTTTCGTTGAAGCGGTGTCCTTCAATTGCGAGGCTATATCCACCAAACTCAGTTAATGCGAGAATGCGTTTTCTTGCAGCACGTCTTTTAAATCGAATGGGTTGGAAATAGATGTGTCTACTGTGGTAATCACCATTTCGGTGATCGGACCAACCTGAAGCGTGGTCAATCAATCGGGTTGGGTCCAGTTGTTTAACCTTATCGTGAATTCGAATGGTATCAAATTGACCCCAAGCTTCATTGAACGGTACCCAGGTACAAATCGATGGGACATTCTTTAAAGTTCTAATCATAGTATCTAAGTCTTTTTCGTATAAGTCTCTTCCGATTGGATTTTTTCTGCCAAATAACCCTTTAAATCGATCACTTAAGTGTATCCCCAAAATAGCGAGAACGTGGTGAAAAACCACGTTTTTATTTTCGGTTCCACTCATCATGTCTTGCCAAACCAACATCCCGAGACGGTCACAGTGATAATACCAGCGAAGAGGTTCCATTTTGATGTGTTTGCGTAACATATTAAAACCCATTTGTTTCATTAATAAGATGTCATCAATCATTGCTTGGTCACTCGGTGGCGTTAATAAGCCATCACTGTAATAGCCTTGATCTAACACCCCTGTTTGGAAATAGGGTTTTCCATTCAAATAGAACTGTTGGGTTCCATTTTTCGTTTTTTTACGTTCAAAACTACGGATACCAGCGTAACTCTCTACAAAATCATCACCATACTGGATATGCAGTCTGTAAAGATTAGGTGTTTCTGGACTCCATGGATAAAAAGGGTTCATTTTAAGTGTGATATCATGTGTTTCAAAGAATTGACTAAACAGGAATTGTTCCTCATAGTAAACATCAACTTTAACACGTTCTAGCTGTCTCGAATGAATTTTGATCGATAAGGATTGATCGTAATAATTCGGTGTGAGGGTTAAGTCTTCAATGTACGTTTTAGGTACGGATTCTAACCAAACGGTTTGCCAAATCCCACTTTGTGCGGTATAGAAAATACCACCAGGGGTTAAACGTTGTTTACCAGTTAAATGGTAACTCGTATCACTTAAGTCTTGGATACGAAGTGAGATTTCAAAACTTGAATCGACTACATACTCAGTGATATCGATACTAAAAGGAACATAGCCACCTACATGCGTCAAGACTAGATTTTGGTTAATATAAATATCTGCTGTTTGATCGACGGCTCCAAAGTGTAGTATGAGACGATCTTTAAGAAACCCTTTAGGTAATTCGACGGTTTTACGATAGATTGCATAGTCATCAATCCCTAAAGTTTCGGATACATTAGACAATACGGATTCAGGTGAAAAGGGCACTCTAATTTTCTTCGTATAGCCATGAATCGTTTTGTTTTTGGATATTTCAAAATCCCAATCGCCATTCAAATTTAGATAACTATCCCGTTTCAATTGGGGTCTTGGGTATTCTTGTAAAACAGGTTCATCAGGTTTGGGTGCGTAGGGTGTCAACAGTACTTTCATAATTTTACCTCGACTTTATTTAAGTATTGTAAGACCCATTTTAATGGAATAATGGCTAATAGCGATACAATGGAACCCGCTAAGAATATACCAGGGGTCGGAACCGATTGCAAAACACCAAAAGCATCCACATAAGTGGAGTCACTATTCGAAATGACAAACGAACCGATGAAAGGTCCAATGATCATTGGAATCATTACGAAGAAAATCATTTTAATGCCAGAGAAGACACCCACATGGGTCTTTGGTACTAAATCTCTCGATAAGGCATTTAGAATTACCATTGCGACCAAATAAGATCCCATCATCCAAACACCAAAGAGTAAAGTAAGCATAAATGTCCATGTGAGATTATTTTTAAGGGTAATACCCAAAATAAAAAGTATGAACATACCTACTGTATAACCAAAGGCAGATATCACTAGGAACGGTTTTTTACCATAACGGTCGACATAACGTCCTCCAATGATACTTACAACACTAGAAAGAATTAAGAACGCACCTAACAGTATGACGTAATTAGACATACCTAAGTAAAATTCAAAATAAATTATAAAATATGGAATGAATACTTGTTGTGCAATCCCTAATATTGAAACTGCAGCATAAACGATATACAACATTCGATTGGATCTGATTGTTGAAGGTTTAAAGCCAAAAACGATGTCTTTAAAGTAATGAGACTCCTTTTTAACGATTGGTGCGTCTTCAATTAAGAATAACCCAACTAAACCAGAGATAAAAACAATTCCACCCACTAAGAAAAAGAAAGTCTTCCATTGTTCATTTTGAGTAAAACCATCTAATAAACCGAATACTATAAGCATACCAATGAGTGGCATGGTTGAGATTAAACCTTCTGCTTTACCACGATTACTTGGATTTGTGACATCCGTAACCCATGCTTGAAAGGCTGCATCGTTCGCAGTTGAACCAATAAAGGTCATGACACAGTCTAGTAGGATGACTGCCCACAGTGTAATCACAATGACATTTCCATTTGGAAAAATGGCAGAAACCGCGTCCGTATTGATAAAACCAAACAGACCAATCGAAATCCCCCAAATCATGTAACCGAAAGTCATTAAACGTTTACGCTTACCCATTTTATCGGATAAAGCACCCATGGTAAGAGAGGCCAATGTCGCGATAATCGCTGAGAGTGCGACCATGGTCGCTATCGCATTAGAATCGTAAGTCACAGTCTTGTAGATATAAACATTTAAATACATATTTTCGATTGTCCATGCCATCTGGCCAATCAAACCAAAAATGATGAACACAAACCAAACCTTCTTAGGTAATGTTCGCTCTGTAGGTTGCATAGTGTATCCTCCGTATTTATCTCAAGTATAGCATAAAAAAAGGACTGAATGTCCTCAATTAAGAGTAATCAGTCCTTTAAGTTTAAATTAGAAATCTGTAAACCAATCACCGTATACTGCTTGGAACTCTTCGTTATCAGTTACATAAGAGAAGAATTGAGATTGGTTGATTGTGATCAATCTTTGTGCCTTAGTTGTATTAGCTGCATTAGCGAAAGTGAAACCGCCGTTGTTGAATAGTCTGTAAAGCATGTTCAATTGATTTTGAGAACCAGTAAACTTCTCATGGATTGGAGCGAAATAAGCTGAGATTGCATTGGATACAGCTGTAGGTAAGTTTTCAACACCATATTCAGAATCTTTTTCATTTAAGTAGATTTGAACTTGGTTAGCTGAGATTGCATCTGTATCGCTGTAAGCATCTAGATAGTATTTAACATCATTTGCATCGGTGTATTCAATGTGTTCGTAAATCTTGTATTGGTCACCGTCTTTAGCAAATGTGTCATCTTCTTTAGTGAACTTAGAGCTTACTGCAACCCCACCACCCGTGGATAAAATCATATGCCATCCGAAGCTGGATTCAAGGATACCATCGTAGTCTGCAACGGTTGGAACTAACCATTGGCTAGGGAAAGTCTTTTCATCATCGTAGATTGCTTTAACTTCAGCATATACTTCAAGTGCACCAGCATAGAATTTTTCATCTAGCGCAGAAGTTGAACCTGTAATATTGGTGTTGTTGTTGATAGCAGGTAAGTTTTCAAACTTAAGGTTGAAGCCTAAAGCTTTGTATTCTGCCCATCTGCATTCTGGAGTTGGGTCAAGTGGTGCAACTGTGCAACCAGAATTACCAATACGACCGGATGCGTTAAATTCTTCAACAATAGCGTTCATACCAGTTGTAAGAGAAGAATAATCTCTTGCACGGTCATTGATCTTATTCATGAATTCGACTAGTTTAGCTTGGAATGCAGCTTTTTCAGTTGCATCAAGCGTTTCGAAGTATTCAGCTGGATCATCTGGAGTATCGTTTTCGTCCATATCTACATATACAAGTAAATGAGATGAAGATAATGAGAAGAAACGGTCTCTGAGTTTGTTAGCGTAAGTTGCGAACTTTTCATAAATAGTATCGCCATAGATACCTTCAATATCTTTTAGGTAAGCTTCTTCAAGTGCAGATGCAACGTAAACATTTTCGATTGCTTCATCGATAGAAGCAGCACGGAATGCTAACATTAAGAAGTTCTTTCTACCCATCGATGCTGGATAACCAGAAGATGCGTAGTAGTCTTGACCAAATTGTTTGATGATGGTTTCAATATTCTTACGGTATTCAGCTCTCTTTTCAGAGGTGATTGTGCTAGTATATTTTTCAGTATTCTTTAAGGTTTGTCTAATTGCCATATCAATCGCAACAGATACACCTAGTCTTTGTTCTAACTTAGCATAGAATGCATCAACAGTGATTTCATCGTCGCCAACTTTAGCAATTAAAGTTTTGCTGGATTTAGAAGTTAATTTAACATCTTTATAGGATTGTGCCATATAAAGTTTAACTAATTCATCATAAATCACGATGTCAGCTTTGTTGATTCTTTCAGTTGCTTTAGCAGAAATATAAGTAGTAGTTAATTTGGATTCTACAATCTTATCGAAGATTTCTTGGGCTTTTTCAGTAAGTTCGCCAGTGTTTTTGTACACGATGAACTTGTTATCTTCATCTACCCATTGTTGAATTTCTTCATCATGGCCTTGTAGTTTGAAGACTAAGAAATAGTTTGAACCACTTAAACGAGGGTTAGCGGAGAATCTAGTGTCGCCATCTTCGGTTCCTAGAGTCGTATATACATAACTACGTAGGCTTGTGTTTGTGTAATCTTCATAGGATTTAGTAAACGGTAAGTTGTCTAAATCAGCTAAAATAGATTCAACAGTGTAATTTGTATTAACTTGATCACGGTAACTGTAGATATAGTTGTAGATTTCTAAGAATTTTACGAGTGTTTCGTTTTCATCAAGTGCTACGTCAGCGTTTGAACCAGCGGATACACTTGGATCGATTTGATACTTGTCATAGTATTTACGATAGTCAGCATCACTTATGTTGCTGTATTGGAAGATACCAAGAGAGTCTAAGACTTCTTTAGCTTTACCTTCGACCGGAGTGTTGCCTCTTGGGTCAGCAATAACATATAATTGGTTTCTATATGTTTTGATGTTGAATTTACGTAATGTCGCGTTAGCTTCATTCAAGTTGACAAAGCGAATTGTAATTGCGCTCATATCATATTGATTCTTGACGTTGTTATCAAAATAAGTAGCTAAATCTTTTTCGATGTTGATGTAGCTTGATGCATCTTTATCCTTAACATCCTTTAATAATTGTTCTTTAGCATAGATTTTCTTAGCCACGTTCAATTTATAGAAGTTTAAGATTTTTGCATCGTGGTCAGCGAAGTCGGTAGTATCGAAATCAGCAACCGGATCCAAAGCAGTATTGGATTCTGCTAGATAGAATGAATCGATGTAGGACGCAATTTTTGAACTTAGAGTCGTAGCATCTAGTTTTTTTAATGCTTCGATATCGGATGAACCGAAAATTGCTTCGTTCGCATATTTTACTAAGTCTTCTGCATATTTTGCAGGTTCTGCATCAACTAATGCAAGTTCAGCCTTATATAGAAGTTTTTCGATTTCTTCAACTAAGACAGATGAACTACTTAAGCGCATTTCATTGTATAAATCTTTTTCTGTAATGCTGTATCCTGCCCCTGTTAAGTAAGGTGTATTACCTACACTTCCATAAGGTGTGGATAAGGATTTGCTACCGCATGCGGCAAGCGTCACTGCAAAGGTCGTTAATAGGACAAGTGCAGCTAATTTCTTAATGAGATTAGTTTTATTCACAATGTTCACTCCTTGAATTTTAATCACAAGCACTATTAATATAACACACATGTAAGGGCTTTGCAATCGTTTTTATGTGTTTTCACAATCTCACACAAAAGCTTTAATATGAAATATTAGGCGTTTGGTTTAGGCTTCATGTTATAATAGTTTTGGTGATATTTTGAAACTTTATTCTATCGCGAGTGGATCCAGTGGGAATGCCACTTATATTGAGCATGAAAATTTAAGGATTTTAGTAGACGCGGGCATTAGTTTTAAGAAGTTAAGCAATGCTTTTTTAAGCGAAAATATAAATATTTTACATTTAACGCATGTACTAATAACCCATGAACATGTGGACCACATTCGAGGTATGGAAACTTTATATAGTAATATAAGAGTACCGCTGTATACCTCGTACGGAACAGCCAAATCAATGAAATATTTGGACAATGACAAATTTGTCGACAGTGTTCGGATCATTGAAGCTTTCTCACCTTTTAAACTAGGATCGATGACCATTACCCCAATTCCGTTATCTCACGATGCTGCAGAACCGCTCGGTTTTATATTCGAAACAAGTAACATAAAACTAGGCTATGTAACGGATACAGGTTATATTCGAGAAACTTTAATTGAACCACTAAGTAACTGCGATTTCTATTATTTTGAGGCGAATCATGATCCAATCATGCTAAAAAACTCAAATAGACCTTATCCAACCATTCACCGTATTCTTACAGAACGTGGACATTTATCCAATGAGGACTCTGCTTATTATTTATCTAAGATGATGGGGCCTAGAACTAAAGGTATCATAATGGCTCATATATCGGATGAGTGTAATTCGTTAGATAAGATTAAAACCACTTACGAAACGGTGTTAAAAGCGAATCAAAAATCTCTAGATTCATTAAAAGTGTATTACGCTTCACAAACACCTCTTGAGGTTATTGAACTATGAAAATAACACTCGTTTGCGTTGGTAAGATGAAACAAACCTATTTAAAAGAAGCGATGAATGACTATATTAAGCAGATGCCATATCCCTTTGAGATTGTAGAAGTTCAAGATGAGAAAGAGATCACAGGGATGGGGATTGAAGAAAAACGGATATTGAGTAAAATTGGTTCTCAAGATTTTGTTATCGGTCTCGCAATCAAAGGTGAAATGATCTCATCAGAACAGTTCGCACTGAAATTGGATCACTGGATGACTTATGAAAAGAAAGACCTTACGTTTATTATTGGGGGGTCCTACGGGTTTACTCAAGCAATCTATGATCGTTGTAATTATTTGTTATCGTTTTCGAAAATGACATTTCCACATCAATTGATGAGAGTCATTTTAGTAGAACAAATCTATCGTGGATTTCAAATTTTAAAGGGTCATCCTTATCACAAATAAGAAATAAACAATCTTCTCTTTAGAGAAGGTTTTATTTATAAGTGATAATATAACAAAAAAAGAATACTTAAATATAAATATGCATATTAATATACTGTAAAAATAGAGGTAATAAATGTGATAAAATACCTAATTTGGGATTTCAACGGAACTATTTTGGATGATCTGGTTTTATGCTTAGATTTACTAAATGATATGCTTGAACAACAAAACAAACCTAGAATTGATATACCTGCCTATAAGAATATATTTGGTTTTCCAATCAAAGATTACTATATTGAAGCAGGTTTATCCTTCGATACTGTCAGTTTTGATGTACTCAGTCAATATTTCATCCAAAAGTATCAACCATCTAGTTTTCAATGTCGAATTCATGAAGGTGTTATCGATGTTCTAAAGATGACACGGAATATGGGCGTTAAAAACATTATTTTGTCTGCCTCTGAAACGAACAATCTATTGGAACAAGTTAAAGTGTTAGGTATCGAAACATACTTTGAACATATTGTTGGAACAGATAATATCAAAGGACAAGGTAAAGTAGCACGCGGTATACAATTGATGAATGATACGGGTATTGATCCCAAACAATGCTTGTACATCGGGGATACCATACACGACGCAGAAGTCGCAGAAGCACTTGGTATTAAAGTCATCTTGTATTCTGGTGGACATCAATCGAAAGAGCGTTTAAAATCTACAAATGCCATTATAATTGACCATTTAAGTGATATAATGGGCTATATAGAGGTGATATAATGAAATTCGTTAAAGGATTTAAAGCATTTATTAGTAAAGGGAATGTATTAGACCTTGCTGTTGGGGTTATCATGGCTACCGCTTTCGGAAAAATTGTTACTTCCATGATTAATGACATTCTATTCCCAATTATCGCAGCCCTATTGGGTGAAGCAGATTTTAAAGATTTAGTATGGGAAATTCGTCAAATAGGTGTGGACGTTAATAACGTACCTATTTACGCCACCATGAAGTATGGAAACTTCATTCAAGTCATTTTTGAATTCTTGATTATTGCATTATTCGTTTATATAGTCATCATTCAAATTGTAAAAGGACAAGTTCGTAAAGAACGTTTAGCTGAAGCAGAACGTCTTCAAAAAGAAGCGGAAGCAAAAGCAAACCCAGCACCAGTTGTTAAACCTGAAGACATTCAACTTTTAGAAGAAATTAGAGATCTATTAAAGAAAAATAGCACGAAATAAGTGCTTTTTTCGTAAGGAGTTAAATTATGAACCTAGAAAGCTTTAAAAATAAGGTATACAGTCAAGGCCGCGACTTAGAGGTTGCGATATTTAATTATTTATTCGAATCCGATGAACGAGAAATGGTTAGCTATGCACTTTCTATATTTCAAAATAAGGATGGTGGTTTTGGTCATGGTTTAGAACCGGATTCCATCAATCCCAATTCATCTCCGTTCCAAACCTCAGTAGCACTCGAAACATTATGTGATGTGGGGTACCGTTATGAAAACATCGATCCTTATACAAAAGAACTCGTTACACGCGCATTTAAATATTTAGACCTAACCCTCGTGAACGACCGTTGGCCATCCACGATTCCAAGTAATAATGATTATCCTTGCGCCGTATGGTGGATGCACGATCCACAAAAACCGGTTGGTATTAACCCAACCGCAAGCATTCTCGCATCGATGTTACATTTATCTTCAAAGCGTTCTTCAACATACAAGAAGGCATACAACATGGCTTTAGAGGTTGTCAATCAATTCTTAGTCGAAACCACTTTAGAAAAACATGATCTAATCGTTTTAACAAGACTTTATCACGCATTGAAAGATACAACTGTAGAGCCTGTCTTATTTCAATCGTTTAAAGAAAAGCTATTTGATAGTATTCAACAGGCAATTGACCCTGTTGAGAAGTGGGAAGGGTATGCAACGATGCCTTTCGACTTCCCTTTAGATGAAGATAACTATGGGATACCTCAAAATGTATTAGATGCCGGTGTAGAATATTTACATAAAACGCTTAAGCACAACTATTGGGAACCATCCTGGGTGTGGTACAAGGACGAGGACACTTTTGAAATTCAATCGATCAAGTGGCATGCTATTTTGATTAACCATTATGTGTCCTACATCACACATATTCAAAAATAGATTGTATTTGAATGATTTCTATGATAATATAATTGCAAAAAGAAGGCATGATTTAAATGTTAAAGACTCAAATTAGATTTTCCTATTATTACTATTATATTTAAAGGAATGCAAACACATTCCTTTTTATTGGTGAACATAATAGGAAATGTGCTAATTGATGAACTTCTTATCCTTAGGACATTCCTAAGGATTTTTTATTTTTAAAGGAGAGAATACCATGATTGTACAAATGAAACCCCAAGCATCAAAAGAACAATTCAAACGCATTACAGATTTTTTAGTCGCCAAAGGTTTTGGGATTAAAGACGCTTCGTCTGAAACCAACATCGTCTTTGGTATCATTGGTGACACAAAGAGTTTAAACCCAACAGACCTAGAAGCATTTGAAGGTGTCTTCCAAGTTACTCGTGTATCGACACCTTATAAACTTGCGAGCCGTTCCTTCAAGAAAGAAGATACAGTCATTAAGGTTAGAGAAAATATCTTCATCGGTGGAAATCAATTTGTCGTCATGGCTGGACCATGCTCGATTGAGTCTTTTGAAAATACAGAGGAGATTGCAAGAGCTGTTAAAGCATCGGGTGCTAGTATCTTACGTGGGGGTGCATTTAAACCAAGAACCAGTCCATACGCATTCCAAGGTATGGGATTAGAGGGTTTAAAGATTATGCGTGAAGATGCAGACAAGTACGACTTAGCAGTTGTGTCTGAAATTATGAGTGAAGATATGATTGAAGCATTTGAACCCTATGTCGATATTTATCAACTCGGTGCGCGTAACATGCAAAACTTCCACTTATTAAAACAATTAGGCGCACGAACCAAAAAACCAATCTTATTAAAAAGAGGTCTTTCTTCTACCATTGAAGAATGGTTGATGAGCGCTGAGTACATTATGGCATCTGGAAATGAAAATGTCATCCTATGTGAAAGAGGTATTCGTACCTTTGAAAAATACACACGTAATACATTAGACATCAGTGCAGTCCTAGCTGTAAAGGAATTATCACATCTCCCAGTGATTATTGACCCTTCTCATGCAGCCGGTAAATATTCGATGATAGAAAAATTATCAATGGCTAGTTACGCAGTCGGTGCAGACGGTTTAATTGTTGAAGTACACCCTGATCCTGAACATGCCCTAAGTGATGGTGCACAATCCTTGAAACTTGAGAAATTTGATCACATGATGCAAGAATTGACTAAGCTATCCAAAGTGCTTGATAAAAAAATATAATGAAAGTCTTTGTTGCGGGATTGGGCCTCATTGGGGGAAGTTACGCTGAAGGCTTAACAAAAAAAGGTTATGAAGTGTACGGTTATAACCGAACCAAACAATCAGAAACAATTGCACTTGATCGAGGCTACATCCAAAAGGCAGGATTAGAATATCTTACCTTATCGGATGTGGTTATTTTGGGTTTTTATCCTCAACTGAATGTGGAATTTGTTAAAACCCATTTAAACCTGTTTAGACCCGGACAAATCGTTACCGATGTGGCTGGTACTAAAGTCGAGATGATTCCTCAAATTGAATCAATACTTCCAGAAGGTGTTATCTATGTGTCCCATCACCCAATGGCAGGACGAGAAACCAGTGGGATTGAACATGCTAATTACCATATGTTCAAAGGCGCCAATTACTTAATTACACCTTCAAGAAGGTCAACACCAGAGGCAATTGAAATCATTCGTCAAATAGGTAAGGATTTATCGTTTAAGAAGATAACAATCATTGAACCCATTCGTCATGACGAGTTGATTGGTTTCACATCCCAGTTGCCTCACGCTATGGCTGTAGCCTTAGTGAATAGTGATCGATATGAAGAAACCTCAAGTTTTACTGGTGACTCATTTCGAGACCTTACTCGCATCGCGATGATCAACGAAGTTTTATGGACAGAACTATTTTTCGAAAACAAATCCATTCTGATTGATGAAATCCAACAATTCGAACTTGAACTTGATAAGATTAAGAAAGCCCTTAATGAAAATGATAAGGATGCTTTAGCAAAACTCTTCATCCAATCTACTAAAAAAAGGAGTACATTCTAATGCGTATAGAAATGTCATTGAAAGATCATAGTTACGATATACTATTAGACCATGGTGCGATTTTACAGTTATCCGTAGAAATTCAAAAGTGGTATAAAGGAAAACGTATCTTTGTTTTAACTGATAAAAATGTGTATGGGAAACATGGTGGTTCACTCGAAAATGTTCTCTCGGATTTTATAGTAGAATTTGTGGTTATTGAAGCAGGAGAATCCTCGAAGTCGATGTCTGTCTACGAGTATGTATTAGAAACCTTACTCGACAAACAAATGAAACGTGGGGACCTTCTCATTACTTTTGGTGGTGGTGTGGTAGGTGATTTAGGTGGATTTGTAGCTGCAACACTCTATAGAGGGGTACCTTATATCCAAATTCCAACTACATTATTATCACAAGTAGACTCCTCTATAGGCGGGAAAACCGCTATAAATAGCCATAAAGCTAAAAATATGATTGGTTCCTTTTATCAACCAAAATTGGTAATCATAGACCCTAACTATTTAAAGACATTATCTGATTTTGAATATAAAAATGGTATGGCTGAGGTCATTAAATCTGCTTGTATAGGTGATACCATCCTGTTTGATAAACTGCTCAATGGGGAAATAAAAACGCTTGAAATGATTGAAAGAACACTGTTGGTCAAAAAGAAAGTCGTAGAGATGGATGAGTTTGATCTAAAAGAACGTATGTATCTCAATTTTGGCCATACCTTTGGGCATGCACTAGAAAAGCAAAGCGATTTTGAGATTGCCCATGGATTCGCGGTTGCAGAAGGTATGTTAATTGCCTTAGAGATTGGTGAAAAAATAGGAATAACGCCAAAATCAATTCGGAAGTCACTAAAACTGATACTAGATAAATACGATTTAGGGTTATATAATGCAAAACCTATTCCTTTAATTGAAGATGTATTTTATGACAAGAAGAATATCCAAGGAGAATTAAATATGATTTTCCTTAAGTCTATTGGGAATTCGGTTATCACTCCTGTTACGAAGGAGGTATTGTATGAATGTTATAATTCACAAACCCTTAAGTGAGGGTGAATTGGAAGTAGTACCAAGTAAATCCATTACACATAGAGCCTTGATCGCAGCCGCATTAGCGACCGGACGTAGTATCATCAAACGTCCATTAGAATCTGAAGACACAGAAGCTACAATCCAAATGCTAAGAGCACTTGGAGTTTCAATTACTAAGACAGAAGAAGGATTAGTTGTTGAGTCGAACGGGATTCAAAAACCAAGTGAAGTATTGTTTGCAAATGAATCAGGTTCAAGTTTAAGATTCTTAGTACCAGTTGCACTTTTGGCGGAGTCTGAAGTGACCTTTGATGGTAAACCCGGGCTCAGAAAAAGACCCATTTCTGAGTATTTAAGGGTATTTGACCAAATGGGCATTGAATATCAGCAATTTGGTGAAAATTTGCCCCTCAAAATAAAGGGAAAAATGGTACCTGGTGAGTATCGAATTTCAGGTCACATTTCTAGTCAATTTGTCACTGGTCTATTATATGCTCTTCCACTACTAAATGGTGATTCAAAACTACTTTTAGATACCCCTCTTGAATCAAAGGATTATGTCGATATGACGATATCAATCCAAAATCAATTCGGAGTCAAAATCATCCCAATAGATCAAGGCTATTTTATACCTGGAAATCAAAAATACGTAAAAAATACATATGAAGTTTCAGGTGACTTTTCACAAGCAGCGTTCCACATTATTGCAGGCATTTTAGGGGCAAATTTGAGACTTACCAAATTGGAAGAAAACACCCATCAAGCAGATGAAAAAGTACTAGATTTCGTAAGAAAAATGGGTGGAAATATAAAATTTGAAAATGGCGTGATAGAGCCAAAATCAAGCAAAACATATGGTTCTACAATTGACCTTTCGCAATCCCCCGATATAGGTCCAATAATGGCCGTGTTATGCGCTTTATCAGATGGTACATCTTATATAATTAACGCTTCTCGCCTCAGAATTAAGGAATCTGACCGTATTACAGCCATCACAACAGAACTAAAAAAACTGGGGGCAAAGATTAGTGAGACTAAGGATGGTATGATTATCGAAGGTGTTAAAAAATTCAAATCTAACATGAACTTATATTCATGGAATGACCATCGTATCGTGATGGCTTTAGCTATCGCAGCGATAAGAACAGATGGACCGATCCGCATCACAGGTGCTGAGGCAATCAATAAGTCTTACCCTACATTCTTTGAAGATTATGTTAAACTAAAAGGGGTGATATCTTATGAATAAACTAGAACAAGCTCGAATCATTATTGATGATGTCGATCAACAAATTGCTGAACTTTTTAAAAAACGTATGCATGCAGTTATGGATGTTCTATCTCATAAGATTGAAAACCATTTGCCGGTTTTAGATTCAATACGTGAGGCTCAAATGATTGAAAAAAACCTTTCTCGTTTTAATGATGATTCCTTGAAGGCGTATTATGAATCGTTTTTAAAATCTATACTAGACATTTCCAAAGCGTACCAGGAGGACCATTATGAATAAGTTTGGACTGATTGGTCGTAATATAGAGTATTCATTATCAAAGAAAATCCATGAGGGGATTGCTAAGATGAATGGGTACAGATTGTCCTATGACATCTTTGATTGTGAAACTGAACTTGATGTGGTTGGTAAAATCAATCAGTTGAGACAAGGATCAATTAAAGGTCTTAATGTCACAATACCATATAAAGAAGCAGTGATTCATTATTGTGATCGCTTAACCGATGTAGCAAAAGAAATTGGTGCAGTTAACACTCTTTATATGATTGAAAATGAATTAGTGGGGGATAATACCGACTATTATGGTTTTCTAAAACTTTTGTCGTTATACCATGTACAGGTAAAAGGAAAAGTGGTTTATGTACTTGGGTCTGGAGGAGCAGCAAAATCAGTGAACTACGCACTTAAATCTTTGGGCGCTAAATCTGTAATTGTTTCTCGTGATAAAGAACGTGTTCGTGATCAATTTCAACTTGTAGCGAATTACGACGTACTAGACCTAATACCTAAAATCGATATACTCGTGAACACGACACCAATTGGAACGACACCTCGGGTCGAACAAATGCCTGTTACAATGGCGGTTGCTCACAAAACGGTTATCGCGATTGATTTGATTTATAACCCTAAAGAGACCCAACTCATGAAAACCGCAAGTTTTGGTATAGGCGGGTCAACCATGTTAGTTGGTCAAGCGATGAAAGCACAATCGATTTGGTTTGATCGTAACATCGATGAATCTAAAGAAGCGTTTGACACCCTAGTTGAGGAGATGACAAAATGAATCATTTCGGCACATTATTTTCAGTAAATATATACGGAGAATCTCATGGTAAAGCGGTCGGTGTCGTCGTCGATGGTATGAAACCCGGTATTTCATTTAACGAGTCTTTACTTCTAAATGATCTTTCAAGACGTAAAGCAGGTGCGGTAGGTACGACCAAACGCATTGAAGCGGATGAACCACAAATACTCTCTGGTGTATATCGGGGGTATACCACAGGAGCACCTATCCACATTTTGTTTGAGAATACCAATACGAAGAGTGAAGATTATCAAAATCTCTTGAAACAACCTAGACCTGGGCATGCAGATTTTACCAGTTATGTGAAATATAAAGGTTTCGCAGACCAACGTGGCGGCGGACATTTTTCTGGACGCCTAACAACTGGAATCGTTGCTGCAGGTGCTTTTGCTAAGATGCTTATACCTGCGAAGTTTGAATCGAAACTCGTTCAAGTCGGTGACCTCACCGATATGAATGGTCTGGATGAGTATTTGAAATCTATCTCAGAAGGTTTGGATTCAGTTGGTGGCATTGTCGAAGTAAAAGTCTCAGGACTAGAAATTGGTATTGGCGAACCTTTCTTTGACTCAGTTGAATCGAAGATAGCCCATATGGTTTTTTCAGTCCCAGCAATTAAAGGTATTGAATTTGGAATTGGTTTTAAAGGGATTCAATTAAAAGGATCTGAATTTAATGACCAAATCATCGATGAGAGTGGTAAAACCAAGACCAATCATAATGGTGGTTTAAATGGTGGTATTACTAATGGTAATGACTTAGTTGTTAGAGTATTTGTCAAACCAGCTTCAAGTATTTTCCTAAAGCAGGATACGTTCGACTTCGAGTCTAAATCCGTTAAACCTCTTCAAATTGTAGGTAGACATGATGCTTGTATCGCGAGACGTGCAGTGGTTGTTATTGAAAATGCGATTGCGATTGCACTCGCAGATTTATATTTACAAAAAAAATCAAGGGAGTAATCCCTTTTTTGTTGCCCTAAGTGTGGTATCATTAAGTATATAAATGACTTTATAAAGGGTTCTAATTATGACAAGAATTATTGATCTCAAAGGTGTCGGTAAGGCACTCGAAATACAATTTCATTCTCATGGTATTTATACCGCTTATGACTTAATGATGCGGTTTCCAGTTAAATATCAGTCCTTTGAAGAGGATTCTTTATTATTAGCCGTAGACAAAACCGAGATTACAGTAAGAGGATTAGTCATCGACATACCCAAAATTGTGAATCACCGTGGGAACTTAAAGTCATTGCATTTTAATATGTTAGTGGATAATGAAAAAGTCAAAGTGGTTGCTTTTAGACGTGAATATTTAAAAGACGCTTTAACTGAAGAACTATCTATTACAGTTAAGGGAAAGTTTGATAAAAAGAAAAAACTCATCACTGCGAGTGCGATATTGTTAAAACCGCTTGAGAGTTCTTTTAAACCTGTGTACAATTTAGATCCAATTTATGATTCAGTAATCACTAAACTCGTAAAACAAATCGTAGATCAAAAACTAATCACCATCTATGAAACATTACCATCTAAGTTGATCATGGAAGAAGGTTTAATTTCTAGACAAGAGATGATACACAAAATCCATCTACCTGAATCAGACAAAGACATTAAAGATGCATACTTTAGATTGAAGTATGAAGAGGCTCTATTATTCCAATATAAAATGATGTCTCAAAAACTATTGTTAGAAAAAGACACCAAACCAGTTAAGCAATACAATCTAGAACAAGTCAAATCCTTTATCGATACCATCCCTTATGAATTGACACAAGATCAAAAAGACGCAGTGAATGATATTTTTAGAGACTTCAAGAAACCCTATCCAACTAAACGCCTCATCCAAGGCGATGTTGGTTCAGGAAAAACAATTGTCGTTGCGATTGGTATTATGGGTGCTAAAACAGCGGGATACCAAAGTGCATTGATGGCTCCAACAGAAATTCTTGCAGAACAACATTACAACACTTTTAAAACCTTATTCAAAGATTTAAATGTAGCACTCTTAACTGGGGCTACTAAAAATAAAGCATTTCTGAAATCACAAATCCTCAGGGGTGAAATTGACTTAGTCATAGGTACACATGCCTTAGTCACGGATGATGTAGTATTCCATGATTTGGGTTTTGTTATCATCGATGAACAACACCGATTTGGTGTTGAAACCAGAGAATCCTTAAAGAATAAAGGCATCGCTGATATCGTCTATTTGACTGCGACACCCATTCCAAGAACACTTGCGATTGTGTTATTTGGTGATATGGACGTTTCAATCATCAAACAAAAACCTGTGGGAAGAAAAGAAATCCAAACCCGTTATTTTCAAAAGTCTCAACAACATGCTGTTTTTGAACATGTGAAAAAAGAACTCGATTTGGGACATCAAGCCTTCTTCGTTGCACCATCGATTGATGCAGAAGATCGTGGAGAAACTGTCATTGGATTATATGAACGTGTCCAAGCGATATTTTCAAACTACGCGGTATTTATGTTACATGGCAAAATGTCTTCAAATGAAAAGAACGATGTGATTGAACAGTTTTATAATACTGAAAGTTCTATTTTGGTTTCCACGACTGTGGTTGAAGTTGGTATCGATATGCCGAATGCGACCATCATGGTAATTTTTGATGGTGAGTATTTTGGTCTAAGTCAGCTACATCAACTCCGCGGAAGGGTAGGACGTAGTGAACTTCAAAGTCATTGTTATGTCATCTCAGATGAATCTGATATTGAACGTTTATCATTCTTTGCTAAAACAAACGATGGGTTCTTACTTTCGGAATACGATTTATCGAGACGGGGTCCTGGAGAATTCCTTGGTGTCAGACAAAGCGGACTCATTCGATTTGAATATGCTGACATCGGTACAGACTTTGATTTATTCTTAAAAGCTAAAGAAGCAGCGCTTTGGATCTTAAAAAACGAGAAGACCAATCAAACGTATCGAACCATTCAACACCTTGAATAGTTTGAACCTAAAAACAGACTCTTTTATAAAAAGAGGCTTAATGCTATAATTAGATAAAATGGGAGGTAAACTCATGATTAAAATAGCAATAGATGCCATGGGCGGAGACAATGCCCCGTTAGAAATTGTCAAAGGCTGTGATTTAGCACTTGATGCTTATCCAGACATTGAACTCGTTTTATTTGGTAATGAAACAGAAATTAAATCCTTATTAAAACATACCGACCGTGTGAGCATCGTTCACACGACCGAAGTGATATCGATGGGTGAAAAAGACCCAGTGAAAGCCATCAGAAATCATCGTGATTCCTCGATGGTCAAAGCGTTATATTCGGCTAAAAACGGTGAAACCTCGGCTGTAGTTTCAGCTGGACCAACTCAAGCGTTAATTGTGGGTGCACATCTAGTCATCAAACGAATGGAAAAGATGCACCGCGTTGCGCTTGCTCCAATTATCCCTTCGATTGACCAAAAGGGTCGTATACTTTTGGATGTTGGTGCGAATATTGAATTACGTCCTGAACACATGTTAGAACTTGCCCTTTATGCTACAGTTGTATCTAAAGAATACTTAGGTGTTGAAAAACCGACAGTTGCCCTTATGAATATTGGTACTGAAGAAGGTAAAGGCCGAGAACTCGAAAAAGAAACCTTTAAACTTCTAAAAGAAAATCCACAGATTAACTTCCTTGGGAACATCGAAGGTAAAGAAATATTAACCACAGAAGCGAATATTGTATTAACCGATGGCTATACTGGCAACGTTTTAATGAAAACGATGGAAGGTACCGCTAAAGGAATGGGTAATATGCTCAAAGAAGAAATTAAGTCTAGCCTAATGGGTAAGATTGGTTATTTATTCATGAGAAAGAACCTTAAACGTTTCCAAAAACGTATGGATGCTTCCGAAATCGGTGGTGCGATGATTTTTGGTATTAAAGCACCAGTCATTAAAGCCCATGGTTCAAGTAATGCCTATGCATTTAAGAATGCGATTAGACAAGCTAGACAATTTGTATCCAATCAAGTTGTTGAAAAAGTAGAAGTTGCCTTAAAAGATATCCAAATAGAAGAAAGCAGTGATTCCAATTAGTCCGTTAGAACAAAAACTCGGTATCGAGATTAAAAACAAAGATTTACTCACGCAAGCGCTCACGCACGCGTCCTATGCAAATGAACACAACAGTCCAGATAACGAACGCCTAGAATTTTTAGGTGATGCCGTTATCGGTCTTTTAATGGGCGATTACCTTTACCACAAAGGTATCCCATCAGAAGGCGAAATGTCTAAAAAACGTGCCCAACTGGTTTGTGAAGAAGCTTTAAACCACTATGCAAGAAAAATCAATCTTTCGAAAGAGTTGCATTTAGGTAAAGGTGGCGAACTTTCGAATGGCCGCTTGAATCCATCCATTGTTGCGGATGCTTTCGAAGCGATTTTTGGTGCAGTATTTTTGGATCAAGGATTTCATGAAGCCAAAGCACTGTTTTATCGAATCGTTACACCGTATTTGGATGAAGTTGTCATTAAAGACTACAAATCTACTCTTCAAGAATTGGTTCAAACAGACCGTAGAAATATTTCTTATCATTTAGAAGCTCAAAGTGGACCATCCCATGACCGAGTGTTTACAGTATCCGTACGAATGGATGATATTACACTTGGTATTGGTGTGGGTAGGACTAAGAAAGAAGCTGAACAAAACGCTGCGAGAGAAGCTTTAAATATTCTCGCGAAGGAGTAATCTATGTTTCGTAAGATGATCGAAGAAGGGTATCTCAATATTCACAAACTCATTTTAAAAGAACAAACTAAACTAGGTCTCCAATCGGACGAAGTGGTTCTTTTGTCAGCCCTTGCTACATTAATTGAAAAAAAGAAGAACACGGTTTCGATTACATCGTTATCTAAAACATTGAATCTTTCTGTTTCTAAAACAGGAGAGCTGTTCACCGAAATGATCCAAAAGGGTTACCTTAATACAGAACTCGAATTAAAATCGGATGGTAAGGAAAAAGAAGTATTCAGTCTAGATCCTCTATTTGAAAAAATAAAAGCCATATTTGAAACAGAAATCAATCAACAAAAAGAAATTAAACAGGATAGCGATATTGTTTATGTGATTCAAGCCATTGAGAAAGCATTTGATCGTGCGTTATCTTCATTTGACTTAGAAATGATTAAAGAATGGTTCACAGAAAGTTTCACGAGAGCACAAATCGAAAATGCGATTGCAGTTGCACTTAACCACCATAAGAAGACCGTTTCTTATCTTGACCGTGTTCTTCGAAGCGATGACTTACAACCAACTCAATTAGATGATAAGAAAAAAGCAGCCATCGACAAATTAATGAGGGGTATCAAATGAATATCCCCTTTTTCTTAGAAACGTTGAATCAAATGTTTCCGGATGCGAAAGCTGAACTAAACTACGCTAACCCATTTGAATTATTGATTGCAGTAGTCCTATCCGCACAAACAACCGATAAAGCCGTAAATAAAGTCACTGAACCATTATTTATAAAATACACAAATGCAGAGTCATTAGCAAAAGCGAACTTAAGTGATGTTGAATCAATCATTAAGACCATTGGGCTATATCATAACAAAGCGAAGAATATCATTGCTTTATCACAAATACTCGTTGAGAAATATCAAGGTGAAGTACCAGATAAACGTGATCAACTCGAATCGCTTCCTGGGGTGGGTAGGAAGACTACCAATGTGGTAATCTCAAATGCATTTGGTATTCCAGCACTAGCTGTTGATACCCATGTGGCGCGCATATCTGTTCGCTTAGGGTTAGCAAAAGAAGGCGACACAGTATTACAAATCGAACAAAAGCTCAATCGGAAAATTCCAAAGGAACACTGGTTAAAGGTACATCATCAGATGATTTTTTTTGGAAGATATCATTGTTTAGCAAAAAATCCAAAGTGCGTAACGTGTCCATTATTTGATGCGTGTAAATTTAAAGATAAGAGAAAGTGATTTCGTTTAAGAAATCACTTTTTTTTGTCAAAAAAATATTTCTTAAATCTTTCGAAATATGGTATTATTTATATAAAATACAGGAAGGGAATGAATTTGTATTAACCACATGAAATTGTTGGAAAAAGCCAACAAAAAACTATTTAAGGATGAGGAGCCCAATATTAAGATTGGAGCGACACTAAAACTCGCACGAAAGGAGCAGAATAAGACTTTACTCGATGTCTCTCAAGCAGCTGGTGTATCTCAATCCTTCATTAGTAAACTCGAAAACGATCAGATCAAAGCGAATTTAAACCACATCAAAGGAATTCTAGAAGATTTGAATATTGAAGAAACGATTTTTCAAGTCTCTCAAGATATGAATCGTTGGTATGAAGACTTGCTGGACTATTATTTGGATTTAGGGGATGGCAACCTTAATTTCAAAGATGTGACAGAGTATCGGGATGATTTTCAGAGTAAAATCATTGAATTAGCAGTAGATATTAAAAAGAGACTTTATGGTAACTCAGAGAAAAACATCACTTTACTGATTACCTCAATCGATACCATGAAGCCAATTGAAGTAGCCATCTTTTTACTAATTGTATCGGAATACTACATTCAGATCCATGAATACTTCAAAGCTGCAGACCTATTAAACATTATCTATAAAAAAGAATTTGTCCATGTCAAAATCGATTTATGGTTATACGAATTGATGTTCAAATTAGCTTTATGTTCTAAAAACGAACATTATGTGACTAAAATCTTCTTAAAACTACAAGAAATGTACATATTCTTTAATTTGTATGGAAAATCTACTGAAAAAAGAATGGAATATATTAAGCATTGTGCTTATATAAAAGATGAAAATTTCTTTAAACACGTGTTGAGTTTTGACGCTTCGAAAGAACATCAATCGCTTCAAATGATGAACTGGTTTTTTAACGATAAAACATTCAAATTAAACCATTACATGGAACAATTTAAACCCGATATACCACCACTAGTTCATGCGTTATATTGTCATAAAGTGAACAAAACGGAACAGTTAGAAACGTTATTATCTATCTTGGATTCACATGATTACGACTCGCCCGTAGAAACTTTTTATAAGCAATTTCTATGTGCGACCTATGTTGATAAATGCCCTGAAACCTATTTAAAGAGTGTTCTTGGTAATAAGAGTGATTTTTATTACAACACACCAGTAATTGAACTTGCATCTACACACTATATTGAACACTTAACGCATGCTCACCGTTATAAAGAGTGTACTCAAGTCATGAAAATGGTATCTAATCGATTACAAGAAATTCAAAGGAATCTTGAAATCTTCTAAAATCTCATGAATTAGCCAAAAAAAGCCCTAAGACGTTGACTATCTAAAGATAATTAAGTATACTTAATAATTGGACGGAAGGAGGGCTTTTTTTATGCGACTAATAAAATTATTGAAAACCGCCAAAGGTTTATATGGCTGGTTAATTTTTATCATCATTGTCGTCATGTTCAATCGTTTCACCTACTCTTACGTACCGCTGTTCACCCAATATATCATCGATATTCTCGACATTGGCACCTCTACTGCAAACTTGCCTAAGTTTATGTTAGATATCTTTAGTAAGGGTGAAAGTATCATTCAAATCATTATGATTGTTGCAGTTGCAATGGTTTTATACCAAGCACTGCGCTTTAGCTTATTATTCGTAGAAGAATATGCTCAAGGCCGATTCTCAGAAAACCTTTCAAAACGTTTAAGAGATCGTTTATACAATCACATTCAGTCCTTAGATTACAGTTTTCACAATAATGCAGACACGGGTGACCTTGTTCAAAGAGTCACTTCTGATATCGAAGCTATGAGTGGATTTTTATCCAGTCGCCTACCAGAATTTTTCAGACTTATGGCAACCATTACCTTTGGAGCAATCCAAATTTATGCCATCAGTCCTACTATGGTGTTTATTGCGTTAGGCATGGTGCCGATTTCGGCCGTGACCTCGATTTGGTACTTTAAGAAAGTTGACAAATCGTTTAAAGTGATTGAAGAAACTGAAGCGAAAATGATGACCGTGATTCAAGAGAATCTCAGTGGCTCACGTATCGTTAGAGCATTTGCGAACGAAAAGTTTGAAATTGACAAACTAGAAAAACAAAACAAATTATATAGCGACCAATTCTTACATTTCCAAACCGTCTCGTCCAGGTATTGGGGATTTTCAGATATGGTTGCAATCACACAGTACTTAGTTACCATCGTTATTGGTGTTATCTTTGTACGAGAAAACATGGTCATTACAGGCGGACAAATCATCGCTGTATTGATGTTGTTAGGGATGCTGATTTGGCCAATTCGTGGTCTCGGTCGTATGATCGGTGATTTCGGACGCACTTTAGTAGCGACCCATCGTATTTATGAATTATTAGAAAAACCAAGTGAATTCACAGTCAACGGGACACAAACCCCTGCGATTAAAGGCGAAATTGAGTTTAGAGATGTTCATTTCAAATTCAAAGATGGCAACAACAATCTTTTGAACGGAGTGAGTTTTCACGTTAAACCAGGACAAACAGTTGCGATTATTGGTCGAACTGGGTCTGGTAAAACGACCATCATCAACTTATTAAGTAGAATGTTAGAAACCACATCTGGCGATATTTTCATGGATGGTGTATCGATCAAAGAAATTGAAAAACACCATTTGAGAAAACACATGGGCATCGTTTTACAAGACCCATTCTTATTTTCTAAAACAGTGTATGATAATATTGCGATTTCAAACCCATCCGTAGAAAAGTCAAATGTGTATAAAGCAGCACAGATAGCTGCGATTGAAAAAGACATTGCAACCTTTGAAAAAGGCTATGATACCGTCGTTGGTGAACGTGGTACGACTTTATCGGGTGGTCAAAAACAACGCGTTGCGATTGCGAGAATTTTGGTTGCAGAAAAACCAATCCTAGTATTCGATGACTCCTTATCTGCGGTCGACACTGAAACCGACATGATGATTCGTAGTGCTTTAAAAACAAAGGACTCGAAATCAACAACTTTAATCATTACACACAGAATTACCACAGCCAAAGAAGCAGACCTAATTATCGTCTTAGAAAATGGAACTGTATCCGATATCGGTACCCATCAAACACTTAAGGATAAACCTGGTCTCTATCAAAAACTATGGCACATTCAAGGTGAACTCGAAGCCGAATTTATGAAGTTAATAGAGGAGGCGAAATAATGAATTACGAAGAACAAGATTTTCAGACCGAAAAAGTCAACTTAAAAACATGGCAGAAAATCATTCAAACCGTGTTTAAATCTAAGAAAAATGTATTTTTGATGATCACATTTGTGATTATATTATCCTTGTTAGATGCGGTAACACCGCTTCTAAACCGTTACGCAATCGACGTCTTTTTTAGAGAAAAAGAGTTCGGAACACTTATCCCATTCATTATCATCAACCTTGTGGTTGCAATCGGTTTTGGTCTATCCGTTTGGGGTTTCATTTACCAAGCTGGTAAGATCGAAGTTGCTGTAAACTACGAACTAAGAAAACAATCGTTTGAAACCTTACAACGGTTACCGTTCTCGTATTTTGACAAAACCCCACAAGGTTGGATCATGGCGAGAATGACCTCAGACTCTAGAAAACTAGCCAATGTCATCTCTTGGGGTGTAGTTGACTTACTATGGAGTTTTGTGGTAATGGTCACAATTCTAGTTGTTATGTTTATTCTCGAATGGCGTCTTGCGTTAATCGTTACGATTGCGATTCCGTTTATGGCTGTCGTAGCGTGGTATTTTAGAAAACGTATCTTAGTCCACTATCGTGAAGCGCGAAAAGTAAACTCACAAGTGACGGCTTCTTATAATGAATCCTTTATGGGGGCGAAAACTACTAAGAGTTTAGCCATCGAAGCTGAAAACTACGATGAGTTCCAAGCGAAGACAGGACTACTCAGACGTGCGAACATCAAAGCTATATTCTTCCAATCAATCTTTAGCCCAATCATGCTCATGATTTCTTATATCGTGATTGCGTTTGTTTCGATTGAAGGCGGAAATGAAGTATTGAAACTTGCGATTTCAGTTGGGACCCTATATGCATTCATTGAGTATGCGATTAGATTCTTTGAACCAATCATGCAAATATCACGTATATTGGCTCAATTCCAACAAGCACAAGCGAGCGCTGAACGTGTCATTCAGTTGATTGAAACCCAACCTGAAATTACCGATAGTCCTGAAGTAGTTGAAAAATACGGCGATTTACTAGCACCTAAATATGAAAACTGGGAACCTATCGAAGGTGATGTTGAATTTAGAAATGTCACATTCCATTATTTGGAGAATGAAGTGATTCTAAAAGACTTTAATCTTAAGGTCAAAAAAGGGACTTCTGTTGCTTTAGTAGGTCATACCGGTTCTGGTAAAACGACCATCATCAATTTACTCAGCCGTTTCTATGAACCGAAACAAGGTGAAATCTTGATTGATGGCATCAATTACAAAGAAAGAAGTATGCACTGGTTACACAAACGCTTAGGCTACGTCCTGCAAACACCTCATCTTTTCTCTGGTACTGTCATGGAAAACATCCGATACGGTAGATTAGAAGCGACCGATGAAGAAGTGATTGAAGCTGCGAAAGCAATTGGTGCTGATGAGTTCATTCGTCAAATGGACAAAGGTTACTTAAGTGAAGTTGGTGAAGGTGGTAATAAACTATCTACAGGTCAAAAACAATTGCTCAGCTTTGCGAGAGCCATTCTTGCAGACCCAAGACTTCTCATTTTAGATGAAGCAACCTCATCGATCGACTCTGAATCCGAACAAGTCATTCAAAACGCTACAGATCACTTGTTAAAAGGTAGAACCTCATTTATTGTGGCACATAGATTATCAACCATTGTGAATAGCGATTGGATTGTATATTTATCCGGTGGAAAAATCATTGAACAGGGTAATCACCGTACGTTATTAGAAAAACGTGGGGCCTACTTTGAACTTTATAAACGACAATTCCTAACAGAACAACAAGAAAAATTAGAAAAAGCATTGTAATAAAACTGGCTAAGTTAATTTAGCCGGTTTTTCTTTTTTAATCCCTTTAAATGGTATGTATTAAATGGGTGATATTATGAAATACATATGTTCTCTAATCGGCTTACTTTGGTTATGTACACCATTTCAAATTCTCGCAAGCAATCCAACTTTTACTTGGCATCAAACCCAGGTTGAAATTCCATTAGGGGAATCATTAGAACCTTATTTGTTGATACCATACGCGACACTGAGTGCACCTTATGATGATCCAAATATCTACTATGAACGAAATGGGGTAAACTTCACATATCAATCGATAATTCAAACGCGATATGCGAAAACGTATCGCTTAGATTATAGGGTGTACTCACCTAAGTACAAAATTCAATCGGTTCAAACCATCACATTTAAAGTCGTCGATTCTATACCACCCACTGTGACTAAAATCCCCACACTTGAGGTACCGGTTTTTACGAAAGAAGTCGATTATTTGAGGGGACTACTCTATGAAGATAATTACTCATCAAAAGAAAAAATTAAAATAACTGTAGATTCGAATGCAGTTAATCTAAATCAAATCGGTATCTATAGAATCAGATATGTACTTTCCGATGAATTTGGAAACGAAACGGTTATCAATTCAACAGTTCAGGTGAAGGATTATTACGCTCCAAGTATTACTCAAACAAAGCCCTTAAAAATCGAACCCAATACACCTTGGGAACCTAACGATTACTTTTTAATTAAAGATAATTACGATGCTTACCCCGTTGTGCATGTCAATGATCAAACCGTAGACTACACAAAAGAAGGTAGTTATACCATCACAATCTCCGCTTTAGACATGAGTGGTAATGGAAACGTATTGTCAATTGAACTAGAGATTAAAGATGAAACCCCACCAGAAATCGCTTTGAAAACGTCCGAACTTACGCTCAATCAATATCAAGTATTTGATCTAAAAAGTATTATATTAAAAGTCTCAGATAACTATAGTATTGTCTTTATAGAGGATGTTTTGATTGAAACCGATCTCGATTTAGATCGCGTAGGTGCATATGAAGCCCTATATACCCTTAAAGATCAAAGTGGTCATCAAACCATCCAAAAGGTATCGATTTATGTGGTCAATAAAACTGAACCAAAACTGGAATTTAAATCCTTAATCATTGAAAAAGGAATTCCCTACAATTTATATGAAGGTTTAGTCTATGATTCGAGTCTTACAGTAAGAGTGTTTGATTCCAATATTCAAATGGAAAAGGGATTCTATCAAGTTGTCTATGTTGTGATTGACCCTTATGGAAATCACGCCACATACATTCGAGAGGTTGAGGTTATGGGTGATGAATCGACTCTAAACCCTAGGATTATGTTGATTGGTTTTATCGGGGTACTTGGGATTGGCTATGGAATTTGGTTTTTGAAAAAAAGACGTCCTTAAATATGTTATACTATCTAATAGGATGTGATGTTATGAAGGGGTTTATTGGCCTTCAAAGCGAATACAGTTTACTGAATAGTACGATTCGTTTGGGAACGTTGTTTAAAACTTTAGAAGAACGCAATTTTGACACAGTCTTTTTATCAGATGATAATAACTTATACGGATCGTATAAGTTTTTTAGTGCGAAGACCCATTTAAGACGCATTATTGGGATGAAACTCTCAATTATCCATTTAGAACAGAAAACCAGTTTGTATGCTTATGCCATAAGCCAAACTGGGTATCAAAACTTAATCATTTTATCGAGTCTTATTCAATTATCGAAAACCAAAGTTGTTGAAATGACCGATTTGATCAAATACCAAACTGATTTAGTATTTATAACAACAGGATATGATTCGGATATTGATCAAGCTTTACTTGAAAATAATTATGGTGAAGCGAAAAAAAGAATCGAATCCTATGTCTATTTATTAAAACATTTCTATTTAGGACTGATGGTTCAAACCCTCAAGATGGAAATTGAAGTTGCACCTAAACTACAAGCACTTTCTTTAGAATATACAATCGATATGTTACCAATCCATCAAGCAAACTATGAGGGTGATGTTGCACCATACGACGCTTTAATTCAAATTGAACAAAGTGAACGAAGACGATTTGATGAGGGTGACTTTAGTCTACCTACATATGAAAAACTCATTCAAAGTTTCAGTGAATATAAAGTGGTATTTAACAACCTAAATCGTGTGTTTGAACATGTTAATTTTAGCCCCGAAAAGTTAAACTTTGAATTACCAAATCCACTCGAACCTGGCATTTCTTCCAAAGTCTATTTAAAGGACCTCTGTGAAGTGGGACTTGGTTTACGTCACAAAAAACAACCATTTAAAAATCCAGAACGCTATTTAGAACGACTCAATTATGAACTGTCCGTCATCGATAAGATGGGTTATAATAATTACTTCTTAGTTGTATGGGACTTCGTCAAATACGCAAAAAAAGAAGGTATTTTAGTGGGGCCTGGTCGTGGTTCTGCAGCCGGTTCACTCGTTTCATTCGCCTTAGGTATTACCGATGTAGATCCACTAAAATACGATTTGTTATTTGAACGATTCTTAAATCCAGAACGCATCAGTATGCCGGATATTGACTTAGACTTCCCGGACAATAAGCGAGACGATGTCATTCGTTATGTACAGTCAAAATATGGCAAACACCACGTTGTTTCAATTACGACATTTGGTACTTTCCAAGTCAAGAGTTCCATTCGTGATATTTGTCGTACCCAAGGGTTATCTGTAGCGGAAACAAATCGGATTGTCAAACAAGCTACCGAAGCCTACGACATAAGAGATCCAAATACACTCAATATTTTAAAGCTCGCGCAGTCGATTGAAGGATTACCACGTCATACAGGTACTCACGCTGCTGGGATTATTTTATCCTCTGTAGACTTAACTCGAATCATCCCACTACAAACAGGTTCAAGTGAACTGTATCAATCCCAATTAGAAGCCTCTGATTTGGAACACATGGGGTTATTAAAAATTGACTTTTTAGGCATTCGTAACCTTCAGATTATTAAAGAAACACTCGGTATTCTAGAACAAAGACAAATCAAACTCGATTTGCATAACTTACCTTTAGACGATGTAAAAACCTATGAACTGTTATCCAAAGCAGACACAGTTGGGGTGTTTCAACTTGAATCCATCGGGATGAAACGCGTATTAACAAAACTGAAACCCAATCAATTTGAGGATTTAGTCGCGATTCTCGCACTATTTAGACCGGGTCCAATGGATAACATTGATATTTACATTGAACGACGAGTTGGAAAACCGTTTGAATACATTGATGAATCACTTAAAGACATATTAGCACCCACTTACGGGATTATCATTTACCAAGAACAAATTATGAAAATCGCCTCAGAATTCGCGAATTACACGCTTGCTGAGGCGGACTTACTTAGACGCGGAGTTTCTAAGAAAGATAAGGAAATATTAGAAAGCGAACGATTGAAGTTCATCCGTAAAGCCGTTGAAAACAACAAACCCGAAGCGCTCGCGATTAAGATTTATGATTATATTCTCAAGTTCGCATTATATGGTTTTAACCGAAGTCACTCGGTCGCGTACGCTTTAGTTGCCTATCAAATGGCTTATCTAAAAGCTCACTATTTTGACGCGTTCATGACCGTTCTATTGAGCTCAATTGCGAGCAACACAGAACAAGTTATGGATTACATTCAACAATTAAAAGCACGGGGGATTAAAGTCTTAAAACCAAATATTCAAACTTCTGATTTTGAGTTTACCTTAACACCTTCAGGTATCGTCTACCCATTAATCGCGATTAAGAATGTGGGTACTCAAGCGGTAACTAAAGTTAAAGAAGCGAGATTGAATGGGCCTTTCATCGATTATGATGATTTCAAAAAGCGTCTTTCATCTGAACTTAATGACAAGGTCATCGAAGCCCTTATTTTCGCAGGCGCACTCGATGGGTTTGGCCTAAATAAGAAAACGTTGTATGAAAATCGTAAACTGATTCATAAAGATTATGAACTCTTTGTTTCGGATATTGAGATGAAACAATATGATGAATATAGTCTAGATGAACTCGTAGAAAAAGAAAAGATGGCTTTAGGGTTTAACCTCAGTTATACACCGGCGTCCTTCTATCAACCTTTATTAGAAAAATATCATTTAAAAACATTAGACCAAATTGAACAAACTGAGCGTGTTTTAGGTCTCATCAAACGCGTTAAAGTGATTCAAACCAAAACAGGTAAATCGATGGCTTTCTTAGAAGTTAGCGACGGACAAACCACTATAGATGTCACCGTATTCCCTGAGATTTATTCAAAATACAACCCTTTAATGAATAGTAAAGACCCACTTATTTTAACCATAGAACCCAATCAATACGATGGAAAGAAGTACATATTAAACCGAATCGAGGTCATTAAAGATGAACATGCTGAAACTCAACTCAAATAACTACGTCACACTTCATCTCGTCGATGATCAAAAAAGACCCTTCGTACTCATCGCTCCAGGAGGTGGATATATTAGAACGTCACCTCGTGAAGCGGAACCGATTGCGAAAGCCTTTAATGAAAAAGGTTATCATGCAGGCACTATTTACTACCGTGAATCCTTCTTAACTCATCCACAAGCGGTTGAAGAGTTATCTGGTTTTATGGATTTAATTGTGAGTATGGATTTACCAATTGACCAAAACGCTTTAATCTTATGTGGGTTTTCAAGCGGTGGTCACTATATGGCAAATTTAGGTGTACATACCGAATACCATCAAAAGTATAAAATTAAAGCTATGGTGCTCGCGTATCCTGTTTTAACAGGTCAAAAAGGGTTTGCTCATGAGGACTCAATCAGGCGACTTTATGGTGAAATCACCGATGAAACACGCTTGAAATTCTCACTTGAAACCAAAGTAACAAATACTACTCCGGCTACGTTTTTATTCCATACCATTGATGATGAAACAGTTAAAGTCGAGAATAGTCTTTTCTTTATGGAAGCCTTGAGACAACATCATGTTATAGTGGATTGTCATTTATATCATAGCGGTATTCATGGTTTATCTTTAGGTACTGAAGAAGTTCCTAGAGAAGAATTTGCTTCTGACCCAAAAGGGTACGCGAAAATCCATTCACACAATCAAACATGGTTTAGTTTAGCAATATCGTTTTTAAATAAAATATTAGAATCCAACTCAAATGAATAACTGTCACAGCTTTGTCATAATTTACCAAAGTCAAATTGGTATAATGTAGACAAAGTTTTTCTTTTGGGAGGTTATTATGCGAAAATGGTTAAGTATCGTCCTACTTGGATTCGTATCTTTTCTATTAGTAGGGTGTAACACATCGATTGACAAGCTGAATGATGTGATTGAAGCCCAGGAGTTTACCCCAATTTATCGTTATTATAGTCATCGTCACTATACCAAAGGTATAAGAAAAGTCGACTATATTTCAAAAGCCTATGACGTCCTAAAAGAAGCAGGCTATTCGATCAACCGTGATAAGTATACACAATCGGATAGTCTTCTACAGGTTGGAAATCAATTGTATTTTAGCTTTAAGTTTGATGTGGATGGTAACCAAAGAGATAAAAATCTCACTTACGACCGAGCCATTATGAGACTCGATTTGATTGAAGAAACTGTAACCGTAATCAAGCTATTCCAAAACCAAACCGATCTTTGGATTGGGGTTAATCTTCATGGACTCTATCAAAATCGTTACTTGATTTATGATTATTCTAATGAACTGATTATTGAGGATTTGAAAGAAAATAGCGTCATTAAAAGCTACAAACCGGTTAATAGAATGGTACCTGTGCAATTTAGGGAAGATACCTTGATGATCGTAACTTTATCATCAGTTATTCTGTATGACTTTAACGTTTTTGATGAAAAAAGCTATACGTTACCTAAGGATACTTATGTGATTGATAGTACAAAGTATCACATTCACTACAAGGGTGAATCTGATGTTTATGTAGATATGCGTCAATTAATCGAGGTATCGAAAGAAACATATCAAGCTGAATATGATTACTACAATTTGGCCCCAATTAATGAGATTCTAGTGGATAATCAAACGCTCATTCTTGAAGACTTAGACGACCACATTCGGGTTGGTGAGGTCGATTATGATGACAAGAATCTTTTAAGAAGTCAGCCCTTTCTAGCTCAAATAATCAATACCTATTCGAGTGGTCATTTGGGATTTGAGATTTATGTTGCTGAGAAACTCGATTCAGAAACTTATCTTCTATACAGTAGATATTACGATTTGGGTTTAGCTACCATAGTCAGCTCACATACCATGATATTTACGTTCAAAGGTAATGGTGAGATGCACTATGTTGGCTACATACCACTTAGAACATACGCAGGAAAAGTAAAACTGTAGATAGAAAAAAACACCTCCCTTAAGATGGTTAATCAAGGGAGGTGTTTATTATTATACAGATGGTTGATCTCTAAGGATAATATAGGATAAGTAACCGATATAGGATAATACCAAGAATAACCCCTGAATGCGTGAAATTCGTTTGGTCGAAAGTGCAAAAATGAACACAACAGCTGTTAATCCAATTAAGAAGTAAATATCGATAATGGCACTTTGGTTCAAAGCGATTGGGTTGATTAATGCACTAGTACCCAAAATAAAAGCGATATTAAAAATATTAGACCCAATGATATTACCCATTGAAATTTCCGATTCGTTCTTCATAGCGGCCACTACAGAAGTGACGAGTTCAGGTAATGAAGTACCAATGGATACGATGGTCAAACCGACTAACCATTCGGACATACCTAATTCAATAGCGATATCTCTTGCACTGTTAGTAACCATAATACCACCAGCAACAATGCCAACCATACCCAATAAAGTGATAGGAATTGCTTGTTTAATTGTGTATTTCGCCTGAACTTCAGGGATGAGCGGATTTACTTCAACTTGTGAATTAATTTGATTCATCGACCGCGCGTCTTTTAGAATAAAATACATGAAAGCAATCATTATAAATAAGAGAATTGCGGCTTCAAATCTAAGAATGAAGAAATTACTAGAACCAGCGAAAAAGTAGAAGAATGGGACCAAAATCACAACCAATAATAATGCAATTGGAAAATCTCGACGGATTAAATCATCATGGACGACTTGCGGTAAAACCAAAGCGGCGAGACCTAGAATCAATCCGATATTAAAGATGTTTGAACCGATAATATTACCGAATGATACATCATCTGCACCAGATAGTGCTGAGGTAATACTCACGGCTGCCTCAGGAAGTGAAGTTCCAAACGCAACTACAGTTAAACCAATGATCAAAGATGAAACCTTAAAGAATTTCGCAATCGATGAGGCACCATCGACAAATAAGTCTGCGCCTTTTACGAGGATTACAAATCCAATCAGTAAAGTTACAAACGCCCAAAATAATGTCATATACTTAATACTCCTTTTTCTTACGCTCACTATTATACAATAAAAAATCGAAACTGACCCAACATAAGAAAAAAAGATTGTCCATGGTCGGACAATCTTAGAAATTTACTTCTTTTCGACAAATACTTTTTTGAGGTTTGCAAAACGTGGTAGACCATCGACGAGTGGTGCTTTGTCATCGCCTTGGATTAAAGGCAATGCATAATCCACATAATCTTGTGTTAAACCTTTACCGTTTGGTAAGATCCATTCAGCTGGAACTTTCTTCTCAGTGTTCGCTGCTTTTGCAAGTGGAACAAGTTTGTATTTAATCTTATACGGGTTAGAGGATACTCTTTCGAAACCAACCATCTTATCGGTAGTACCTTTGACAGCGGCTCTAACAGCTTTAACACCAGCCATGTATGCTTCTCTTACGTCAACTTTAGAAGCGAGGTGAGCCGCACTTCTTTGTAGTAAGGAGAATTCGATTGAACGGACTTTGACATTTAATCTTTCTTTGATTTGTTCAGCTAAGATTGCAGCAGTACCACCTAGTTGAGCATGTCCAAAGGAGTCTGTGGATAAGCTTGAGTAGTGTTCAGGGACATACTTACCATCTTTGTCTTTGATACCTTCAGAAACGACGATGATGGCTTTAGTCTTACGTTTAACAACTTCTTCAACGTCAGCGTAGAATTGGTCATAGTCAAATACAACTTCAGGTAGATAAATTAAGTCTGGTCCTTGGCCTTTAGATACAGCTAATTGTGCTGCAGCGGTTAACCAACCAGCATTTCTACCCATAACTTCAACGACAGTAACCATTGGTGTGTTGTATACGGTTGCGTCATGGTATAGTTCCATTAAGGTTGTAGCAACGTATTTAGCAGCTGAACCGTAGCCTGGGCAGTGGTCAGTTCCATATAAGTCGTTATCGATGGTTTTAGGTACACCTACGACGTTGCAATCCCAACCGGATTTCTTGAAGTACTTGCTGATTTTGTTGCAAGTATCCATAGAGTCGTTACCACCATTGTAGAAGAAGTAACGGATGTTGTATTTTTTGAATACTTCTAGTAATCTTTCATAATCACTAGGGTCTTTCTTCAACGGTTTTAATTTGTATCGAACAGAACCGATTGCAGAAGATGGGGTGTTTTTAAGTAATTCTAATTCATATAAATCTTCTTTGGAGATGTCATAGAAGTTTTCATCTAGAATCCCTTTGATACCGTGTGCAGCACCATATACTGCAGTGATATTTTCTTGTTTTAATGCTTCAATAAATACGCCAGCAGCACTTGCGTTAATAACGCTTGTAGGACCGCCTGATTGACCAAGAATGGCCGCGCCTTTTAAATTTTTCATAGTATTTGGTTCCTTTCCTTCAACTTTTCGATACTATTCTATCACATATATTTAAAAAAAACTTGAAGAAAGCGATTTCGAACTTACTTTTGTAAAAAACACATAAATCAATGTAAAAATAGTGATATAATAGGGGCGGTTTGAGGTGATTATCCATGAAAATTGCAGTCCTTACATCGGGTGGAGACGCCCCTGGTATGAATCCCGCGATCCGCGCAGTTGTGCGTGCCGCTATTAATAGTGGTCACGAAATTTACGGCGTTATGGATGGGTATGCTGGATTGGTTAGTGGATCATTTGAAAAAATGAGCCGTAAAAGTGTATCTGAAATACTCGATAAAGGCGGTACAATTTTAGGTACAGCCCGTTTAAAAGAGTTCAATAAACCAGAAGTAAGACAAATCGCAATCCATAACCTACGTGAAGAGGGGATTGAAGCCCTTGTCGTCATTGGCGGAGATGGTACCTATCGTGGTGCAGAGGCGTTAACCGAAATGGGATTCCCTGTGATTGGTTTACCTGGAACGATTGATAATGACCTACCTTGTACGGATTATACGATTGGTTTTCACACCGCACTAGAAACGATTGTCGATGCACTCGATAAAATTCGTGATACGTCTTCTTCACACCAACGTTGTTCAATTGTCGAAACGATGGGACGTCACTGTGGCGACTTAGCAGTCAGTGCTGGTCTGAGTTGTGGTGCTGAATTTATCATCACGCCTGAACACCCAATGAACAAGGAAGACATCATTGAACGTTTAAAAATTCATAAGAGCGAAGGTCGTCGTAACGCGATCATCGTGATCACAGAAAATGTTTGTAATGTCCATGAGTTCGCTGAAGAAATCACAGCGAAAAGTGGATTTGCTTGTAGAGCTACAGTACTGGGTTATGTACAACGCGGGGGTTCTCCTTGTGCAGAAGACCGTATTTTAGCTGGTCGTATGGGTGCATACGCGATTGATTTATTATCTCAAGGTATTTCTGGTGTCGCAGTAGGGATCCAAAGTAATAAAATGGTTCACTACCCATTCTCTAAAGTTTTAGCTTCTAAGACGGAACCGATGGATGAAATATTTGAATTAGCAACAAAGATTAGATAGTTCTCTAGAGGTGACTATGACTATACATCAAAGCAGGCTACAACCTGGCCACATGATAGACCATATCGATACTAGACACTCAACAAAGGTGCTTTTTTAGCATCTTTTTTTATTTTTTTATTTAGAAAAAGGAGATTATATGACAGAAAACATTTTATACATTCTGGGTGGTGTGGCCATATTCTTATATGGTATTGAACTGATGGGTGACGGCCTTAAAAAAACAGCCGGTAACAAAATTCGAAGTGTAATTGAAAAAACGACAAATACACCTCTTAAAGGGATATTGGTTGGAATTTTGTTAACAGGCTTATTACAATCTTCAAGTGGTGTAACCGTCTTAGTAATTGGTCTGGTTGGTGCTGGACTGATGACACTAAAACAAGCCGTAGGGGTTGTATTTGGTGCAAATATCGGAACGACGATTACATCCATATTGATAGGGTTACCGATTGCGGATTATGCCCTCTTATTCATTTTTGTTGGCGTCATCATGATTTTCTTCTTTAAGAAACCATTGATTCGTAATCTAGGTGGAACCATTCTAGGGTTTGGGCTCGTATTCTTTGGTTTGGATACAATGGAAATCGGACTTAAACCGATTGTTGCGACAGAACAAGTGAGTGATTTGTTCTTATTATTCTCAGATACCTCAAACAATTTCTTCTGGTTCTTTGGCGTTACGTTTGGCACATTATTTACTGCCTTCATTCAAAGTTCATCCGCCTCGATTGGGATTATTCAAAAACTCTATCACATGAATGTAGAATCTGGTGTCGTAACATTCACACTATGGGGCGCTTTACCGATGATTTTAGGTTCGAATATTGGAACAACTATCACAGGGTTCTTAGCCTCAATCAACGGTACTTTAGAATCTAAACGTGTTGCCGTTATTCACATTTTATTTAATTTAATCGGTACAGCTTTTTTCCTTATTCTACTTTATCCTTACCATGAAGTCGTTCTTTGGATTGAAACCACATTCCTTGAACCGTATTCAATGGGAACTCTTGCGATAGCACATGTCCTAATGAACGTGGTAACCACCCTTCTATTATTCTGGTTTATCGATGCATTAATTAAGCTTGCTCATGTCATCATTAAAGATAAACCTTATAACGATGAACTTGAAGTCATTTTCTCGGAATCTCTATTACAGGAAACCCCATCTTTAGCACTCTTTTATGTTAAAAAAGGTATTAATAAAATGGGTCAAATCACGAAGGATTATTTCTTAATCGCGAAACGTTATAGTTTTACAAATGAACCAGATACCATTGAAAGAGCAACAGAAATTGAAAACACTCTAGATGATTACGACAAACGTCTTCATGACTATATGATTCGCTTAGTCAGAAACAACGCATTATCTGAAAAAGATTCAAACCGTTTATCTAGAGACTTAGATACCATTCGAGACTTCGAACGAATCGGTGACCACTTAACGAATCTAGTTGGCTTCTTCAAAAACCGTTATGAAGAAAATCAAACGCTTTCCAAAGGTGGAGAAGAGGATTTGAGACATTACTACCGTGTATTAGAAGAAATGTTTGATGCGACACTGGCTTCATTTATCTATAATGATATTGAAAAAGCTAAACTCGCGATTGAATATGAAAACCTTACAGATAAGTTAGAAGAAAAGTTTAGATTAAACTATGTGGAAAGATTAAAGGCCGGTGAATTAAACTTTACTTCAAAGACAAATTATGTTGAAATCCTTTCAAATATGGAACGTATTGGTGATCACTTAAAGAATATTGCAGAAAACATCATCAATCCACTTCGGGTTCCGAGATTAGATACCGAAGATAACCCTTTAGAATAAAAGCACAAACCTAGTGCTTTTTTCTTTCCTATTATGTATAATAGACCCATAAGGAGTGGATACGATGTCAAAGTTTAAACTGGTTGCCCCCTACCAACCAATGGGCGATCAAATCGAAGCGATTGAAAAGTTGTATCAGAACTTCAATAACGGCTCGAAACAACAAGTCTTACGTGGTGCAACCGGCACAGGTAAGACTTTTACTATCAGTAATGTCATTGAAAAAATGGGGAAAAGAACCTTAGTCTTGGCACATAACAAAACCCTTGCGGGACAGCTTTACAGTGAATTAAAGGCTTTTTTTCCTGAAAATAGAGTAGAATACTTCATTAGTTATTACGACTATTATCAACCAGAAGCTTACGTGGTTACCTCAGATACATATATCGAAAAAGATGCCTCAATCAACGATGAAATCGATGAAATGAGACACAGTGCGACCGCTTCATTATTAGAACGCGATGATGTCATTGTAGTCGCTTCTGTATCGTGTATTTATGGGATTGGAGATCCGGACGATTATAAAAACTCGATGATGTTTTTACGAACTGGACAGTCTTTAAGAAGAAATGCACTATTAGGTAAATTGGTCGAACTCACTTACCAACGAAACGATATCGATTTTCACCGCGGAACATTTAGAGTTCGGGGCGATATTGTAGAAATTATCCCATCAAATCAACGTGAAAATGGGGTTCGAATTGAATTCTTCGGGGATGAAATCGAACGAATTAAACGATTTGACGTCCTAACAGGCAACGCGATTGAATCATTAGATTACGTGACGATTTGGCCAGCAACCCACTTCATGACCAATAAAGATAAACTCAAAGAGTCGATTCGAAGAATAAAAAATGAACTTCAAGAACGCATTTTATACTTCCAAGGTGAAGAAAAACCATTAGAAGCGGAACGTATTCAAATGCGCACCAAATACGATATTGAAATGCTTGAAGAAATGGGGGTATGTCCTGGGGTTGAAAACTACTCTAGACACCTTGCTTTAAAGGAAGAAGGTGAAACGCCTTCCACCTTGATTGACTTTTTCAATAAAGACTTTTTACTCATTATCGATGAATCACACGTAACGGTATCTCAAGTTCGTGGTATGTATAATGGCGATAGATCGAGAAAAACAACCTTAGTCGACTACGGATTTAGACTCCCTTCAGCTCTGGATAATAGACCACTTAAGTTTGATGAATTTGAATCCAAACTCGATAACGTCATATACTTATCAGCGACACCAGGCGATTATGAATTATCCAAAAATTATCCGATAATCGAACAAATTATCCGACCAACTTATTTAATTGACCCAGAGATTGAAGTCAGAAAATCCTTTGGACAAATCGATGATCTTTACGGTGAAATCGTTAAGCGGGTTGCTTTAAATGAACGTGTATTAGTAACCACGCTCACCATCAAGATGAGTGAGGATTTGACTGCGTACTTTAAAAAACTGGGCATGAAAGTTGCCTACCTCCATAGTGAGATTAAGTCCCTTGAACGCATCGTGATTTTAAGAGATTTACGTATTGGTAAATACGATGTATTAATCGGTATTAATCTACTTAGAGAAGGACTTGACCTACCGGAAGTATCGTTAGTCGCGATATTGGACGCGGACAAACAAGGCTTCTTAAGAAGTGAACGCAGTTTAATCCAAACAATTGGACGTGCAGCGAGAAACCTTAACGGTAAAGTCATCATGTATGCCGATGGTATCAGTGAAGCGATGGAAAAAGCCATCAATGAAACCAACCGTAGACGGGCAATCCAAGTCGCTTTCAATGAGAAATATGGGACTAAACCGGTATCGATAAAGAAAGACATTCGTGACGATATCTCAATGAAAGAAGATATTGAGGATATCCCACTTAAGAAGAAGTTCACTGCGAAAGATCTCGATAAAGCGATTGCTCGTATTGAACGTGATATGAAACAAGCCGCGAAAGAACTCAACTTCGAATTAGCGACAGAATTAAGAGACCAGCTTTTTGAATTAAAAGCAGAAAGAGGACATTAACAATGAATTGGAATTTAGATGATTTATATAAAGGCTTTGACGCGACTTATGACGCAGACATTGTCAAATTAGAAAAACTACTATCAGACTATAAAGTATTGGTTAAGAACGAAGCAGGTCTATCAGATTTAGCGTTATTAGAAAACTACTTAAGAAGCCAAGAAGACTTAGAAAAACTCGCGACCAGCTTATTCGCGTTTGCGAGCCTTACAACTTCTACCGATGTTACCAATCAAGTGGCTTTAGGTTACATGGCCAAACTACAACAACTCTTATCCAGTGTAACCAAAGAAAACGTCCAAATGAGCCGCTTTATTGCGAATCTAGATTTAAATCAACTTGAAAAACAAAGTGAATTAGTCAAAACCTATCGTTATGGTTTAGAACTCACACAAAAAGGTGCTAAGCATCTCTTATCGGAAGCCGAAGAAGTTATTTATTCCAAAATGCGTCAGCTCGCGAGTGGTCAATGGGGTCAACTTCAAGGGTTGCTCACAGCCAATTTAAATGTCGAATTTGAAGGAAAAACCATCACTTTAAGTGAAGTGAGAAACCTCGCTTATGACCACAATAATGATATCCGTAAAAAAGCATATGATGCCGAACTTAAATCCTATGAACCGATTGCGGATGCAGTAGCCATGGCTTTATCTAACATCAAACGTGAAGTCACTGAATTAAATGCGATGCGCGGGTATGAAAGTGCGCTTGAAAAAACCTTAGAATCTTCCCATATGTCAAGACAAACCTTAGATGCGATGATCGAAGCAATGAAGGATTTTAGACCTCACTTCGCAGCATACTTAAAGGCGAAATCTGTTTATCTTGGTCACCAAAAAGCACTACCATTCTATGATTTATTCGCACCAATCGGTAAATTAGAAAAAACATATACTTTTGATGAAGCTAAACACATCGTATTAGACAGTTTTTACGGATTCTCTCCTCGCTTAGGCAACTTTGCGAAGAAAGCCTTTGATCATAACTGGATTGACGCGTTCCCTCGAAAAGGGAAACGCGGGGGTGCTTTCTGTTCAAACCAACCTCAAATCCGTCAAAGCCGTTTCCTATTGAACTTTACAGGTTCCTTATCGGATGTTTCGACATTGGCACACGAATTAGGACATGGCTATCATGGGGATGTCATTCAAGATGAACAACCATTAAACTGGGACTATCCAATGCCACTTGCAGAAACAGCCTCCATCTTCTGTGAAACCATTGTTATGAATAAACTCTTTAACGAACTTGAAAAAGACGAAGAAAAGTTATCCGTACTTGAAATATCCTTACAAGGTGATACCCAAGTCATTATCGACATTCTATCGAGATACCTATTTGAAACCAAACTCTTCGAGAATGCAAAAGGTCCAATTTCTAAAGATCAAATGAAATCATGGATGTTAGAAGCTCAAAAAGAAGCTTATACCGACGGATTAGACCCTGAATTCTTACACCCATATATGTGGTTGAATAAAGGTCACTATTATTCAGCAGGTCTAAATTTCTATAATTTCCCATATGCTTTTGGATTATTATTCGGTAAAGGACTATATAGTTTATACTTAAAAGATAAAGAATCCTTCTTAAAAAACTATGACCGTCTCTTAGGTATGACAGGTAAAGCTAGTGTTGAAGATGTTGCAGCATCGATGGGTATCGACGTAACTAAGAAAGATTTCTGGGTTACTTCGCTTCTTGAAGTGAAAAAAGATATCGATCTTGTTATTAAACTCATGCAAAAAACAGTTTAGTCATCACGCTTCTTTGTCATAAAAGTTTAACCCTATGCTATAATAAATTTGAATCATCTAGAAACAACAAAATCGAATCATAATATTAAAGGAGATTTTTTATGGAAAATCAAGAAGAAAAAGGTCTTAGTATAGTTGAGTTACTTCAACTGTTACTAAAAAACTGGCTCATCATTGGCCTATCAACGGTTTTGATTGCTAGCATCGCTGCCATCTACGCTTTTGTCATTGCCACCCCAATGTACGAATCCAAATCGGATATTATTGTACAAGTTGAATCGTCATCTTCCGAACTTGGTTATGACTATACGACTGCATTAAGACTCGTGCCATCGATTGCAGAATTTATGAAGAAAGACATCGTCTTAGATCATGTAATCGAAACTTTAAATTTAGAAACAAAACTCTCTGCTAAACAAATCAGAGAAGGCTTATCGGTTACAGCATCAAATACGACATTCTTTGTTTACGTTACCTACACATCCCCTGACCCTGATCTTGCTAGACAAGTCGCAGATCAAATCGTAGAATCTGCAAGAGAAATTGCGAATACAAACGCTACTTTCTCATCGTTTAAAGATAAGATCAGTGAACCAACCACTATTGCTAAAACAGGGGTTCAAACCTCACCGAATAAACCATTATTACTCATTATTGGGGTATTACTTGGTGGTATTTTAGGTGTTGGTATTGTTCTAGTTGTTGAACTTACAAATAATACATACCGTACTAAAGAAGAATTAGAAGCTGACTTTGGCATTCAAGTTATTGGTGTCATTCCAAGTTTTGAAGTCAAGGAGGAATTCTAATCATGAAGTTATTCTCTAAAAAATTAGAAAGCAGATACGACTATTTAGTATCTAAAGAAGCGCCAACCTCGTTCGTTACAGAACAATTACAAAAGATGATTGTAAACCTCGAATACGCTAACGTGGATGGTCAATATAAGATTATTCAATTTACCTCATCCATGCAAAGTGAAAGTAAAACTACTTTAATCTCAAACGTTGCCTATTTACTAGCATCCCGTGGAAAGCGTGTACTTGTAGTTGACTTAGACTTACGTAGACCTAAAGTGAACCGTATTCACTCGGTTGTGAATAAAGAAGGTTTAGCTGACTATCTATTAGGAAGAATCGATAAAAAACAATTGATTCGTAAATCAGAAGATGGCATTGACTATATCATTACCGGTGAAAAAACCACTTCGGTCGTTCAAATCCTAGAATCTCATAAGTTAAAAGATTTGTTTGAAAACTTAAGAGCAGATTATGATTATATCTTGCTAGATACACCACCGGTGATCGTCGTATCTGACGCCTTGCTCATCAACCGTATTGCAGACGGCGTTGTATTCGTTGTTGCACACGGACAAGCTAAGAAGACCATGATTAAAGAAGCTATCAACAGCCTAACAAGAAATAACTGCACCATCATTGGTATTTGTATGACACAAGATAAAGTGTCTAAAGGTAAGAAGTATGGCTATACCTACAAATACTACAGCAATGATTGATATCCATTGTCACATCCTACCGGGTGTTGACGATGGTGCAAAAGATGAAGCCATGGCCTTGTCCATGCTCGAGAAAGCCATTCAAGATGGCGTGACGCATGTCATATTGACGCCTCATCTTTACAAGTATAGCGAAGCGAAGTTAGAAAAGCATCGTGCTGTATTCAAACAATTCGTCCAAACGGTAGAACAAAAAGGCCTTCCGATTAAACTCTTTTTAGGGAAAGAAGTCTACTACAAAGACCCGATGTTAAATCATGTGAATCACTTATCGTTTGAGGGGAGTCCTTATGTACTCGTAGAGTTTTCAACTACTAAACCTCAAAATATCGATGAGACTGTGTTCAATCTAAAAGTATCCAAATTGAAACCGATTGTTGCACACGTGGAACGTTATTCCTACCTTAAGAAAGAGGATTATCTTCAAATCCGTGCGACAGGGGCTTTACTTCAAGTCAATGCTGGAGCCATTTATGGGTTAGAAGGCATTCTAAATCGTCGGTTAATCAAATTTTTACTGAAGAATCATTTAGTGGATATTGTTGCTTCAGATGCACATAATTTATCCAATCGAAAACCAAATTTAAAAAATGCCTACAAACGGGTTTCAAAAAAATACGGCAAAGCCTATGCGGACTTGATTTTCGTGGAAAACCCTATGAAAATCATCGATTCTATTACCCAATAAGCCAGCCTGCGATGGCTTTTATTATAGGAGAATATATGAACTATACGAATGCTTTTACGAAGGATTTTCTTTTAACAGATGACATTTTAAGCATTGGTCAACAGGCCAAAGAACGCAAACGCTTAAACCCTTCTACGATTGACGCGACCATTGGCGCGTTATTGGATGACTCAGGGAAACTGCTCGCTTTTCAATCTGTTGAAGAGACACTTGAAAATCTAGATTCTAGAAAAGTGCGTGCCTATCCACCAGTAGATGGCGGTAAACCATTCAAATCCGCGTTGAAACACTGGGTATTTCAAGATGCATTACCTGCGTTAGAAACACATTTTAAGATGGAAGTACTCGCTACCCCTGGAGCATCTGGTGCACTGTCAAACATTTTGTCAAACTACGTCACCAAAGGAGATTTGGTTGTGTTACCAGATATTTTTTGGAGCAACTACGCAGCCATCATTCACGCAACCGGTGCGAGTTATGTCACTTACCCAATGTTTTTAAATCAAGGCTTTAATCTGGAGGGTTTTAAGAAAACAACTCAAGATATTTTCGAAAAAACCCAAAAAGTCATTGTTTTACTGAATGACCCTTGTCAAAATCCAACAGGATATTCCTTATCAAATGATGAACTTAAAGGTATTATTTCGCATTTAGATAGACTAGCGAAAGATCATCCAGTCGTTTTGATATACGATATCGCCTATTTAGACTACGCCGATATTGTGTATAAAGACACACGTAAACGCTTCTTAAATTTCACAGAAGTGAAGTCTGATCTATTGATAACAATCGCATTTAGTGCCTCTAAAACATTTGGTATTTATGGTTATCGTGGGGGTGGAATTGTCGCTTTATCGAAGAGTCAAGATGTCATTTCTGAATTCAGTAGAGTCTCTATTTATAAAGCACGTTCGACATGGAGCTGCCCACCGACTGAACCAATTTTCTTACTCAATACCTTAGTAGAAGACGCAACGCTCAATCAAAATTTTAGAACTGAACTCGATGAAGTACGTAATCTCCTTCAAAAACGTGCGAAAGCCTTTATTGGTGAAGCGAAAGCGATAGGGTTAAATCATTATCCGTATGTTTCCGGATTCTTCGTTACGATACCAGTCAAAGAACCGAAAGTTGTCTTCGAACGATTAAAGGAAAAAGACATTTTTGTTGTACCGCTATCAAACGCAATCAGAGTCGCGCTCGCGGCTATTACAGAAAAGGAAATCATCGGTTTACCGACCAAAATCAAACAAGAAATTGAAAAGGCTTAGGCCTTTTTTTCTATGGGTGTAAAGAACACCCATTTTAATACCTCGTGTTATAATAAGAGTATCGATTAGATTGAACCCATCGGGTTATTAACCAATGAAAGGCGTTGATTTTATGCAAAATACCTACAACACGATTCTCACCATATTCGGTTCAACCGGAGACTTAACCATCCGAAAATTGTTACCTGCCATAGAAAAACTACTTAAAGAAAAACTATTAGATGATAAAACCTTAATTATCGCGGTAGGGCGTCGTGATTATACTGACCATACTTACTTACAGTTTGTTGAAAAAGAACTCAAAGTGCCTTTAGATACGAAGGCTTTAGAACCCTATCTAAATTATTTCAAACTCAATGTTGAGGCTATCGATGACTATGTCGCACTCAAAGCATTCATTGATGAAAGATCTGATGAAAATACACGAAAAGCCTATTATTTAGCGGTAGGACCAGAACTCCTAAAAGGAATCGCAACGATGATTGGAACCTCTAAATTGGTTGAAAAAGAAGATATCCGCTCATCGATTACCTTTGAAAAACCATTTGGTTCTGACCTCGAGTCCGCTCAAGCCATCAACCAGTTGTTATGGACTTATTTTGATGAAAAACAAATTTACCGAATCGACCATTACTTAGGTAAAGAAATGATTCAAAACATTTTAACTGTCCGATTCGCGAACAAAATATTCGAAAGTGCTTGGAATAACCACACCATCAAAAATGTCAAAATCTACGCGAAAGAAACCGACACGATATTATCAAGAGCAGGTTACTATGATACCTCAGGTGCTTTAAAAGATATGGTTCAAAGCCATCTCTTACAAATGCTTTCCTTAATCGCGATGGAAGTCCCGAGAAGTTATCAAAGTGAAGACCTCAAAAATGAAAAAGTTGAGGTATTAAAAAAGCTCCGTTATGACCGTAAGTCCTTAGTGATTGGTCAGTACGATGGGTATCAAAATGAACCCAATATCACAAAAGGTTCAAAGACAGAAACCTTCGTCTTCTTTAAAGCATTTGTTGATACACCGCGCTTCAAAGGGGTTCCGTTTTATTTAATGACTGGTAAAGCACTCGAACAAAAAGAATCAGTTATCATCATTGAATTTGAAGAAACCTCAGAACAACACAAGTTTGACTTACCACTATTTACGAATAAACTTTATATTAAGATTGCACCACTAGATGGTATCAGCCTAACCCTAAACTCTAAGGTACCAGGGTTACGTAACGCTGTTGAAGAAGTGGATCTGGATTATTGTGTCGCTTGTAACGCCGTTGGAAACCTTCCGGAAGCGTATGAGAAATTGATTTTGGATATGACCAAACACTCGAAATCATTATTCACACGTTGGGATGAAATTGAACTTTCCTGGCAGTTTATCGACCAAGTGAAACAAGATATTCAAAATAAGCAAATTCCGTTACGTATATACAAATCGGCTGAAGAACTTTACAGCCTAATTGAAACCATGACAGGAGAAAAACTATAATGAAAATATACGATATTTCGATGGAAATCCATCCGGACATGCCGGTTTATAAGGATTTAGAATCGAAAAAACCGACATTTAAGAATGTTGCGAACTTTAAAGACAACAGCCACTACGAAACCGATGTCACGATGAACGTCCATAGCGGTACGCATGTGGATTTCAACTTACATATGGTTGAATCTGGTAGTACCAGTAGTGACGCGAAAATCGAACAATATATCAGTGAAGCACGCGTCTTCGATTTAAGTTATGTTTTAGAATCCATTACCAAAGAAAATCTCACCAATTTAGCAATTCGTAAAGGTGATTTCGTTATCTTTAAAACCCGTAATTCACAAGATGAAGGTTTTAATCCAAACTTCGTATTTGTTGCAGAATCAGCTGCCAAATATTTAGCTGAAATCGGCATCAAAGGTGTCGGTATTGATGCTTTGGGGATTGAACGCAGTCAGGCAGGACACCCTACTCATAAAGCATTAATGGAAAAACAAATCATCATCTTAGAAGGACTTAGACTGGCTCACATCCGCTCGGGGTCTTATACACTGATTGCCTTACCTTTAAAACTGCGAGGCTTAGATGCTTCACCCGTTAGGGCTATCCTCTTAGGAAACTAATCTATTTAGTTTCCTTTTTGTTAGAATTTTATTTGTGTTATAATGATTCCGAGGTCTAAATATGAAAAAATGGTGGCTACTCATATGGTTAATTGTTTTCTTACCCAGCCTATATGCTTGCAAAAGCGATTCTGATGTCCTTGCTGAGTTACTAAAAACGATCCCAGCTCAAATTGAATCGGATTATACATTAGTTAAAACCTATGAAGGCTATTCTATCGAATGGTTCTTAAATGACGAACCTATTGAGGATAAATTGCCACTCAAGTATACATTTAAAACGGACTTAGATGTACTTAAGGTTCAACTTACAAAAGGGTTTAACACAACCAAAGGTGAAAAAGACATTTCATATAAAGTAAGTCCAATTGTATCGGACCTAAGAATTCATACACAAAATAGTCAAAATATCACCTCTAAAGAAACCTACATTAACGGTACAGTTACAGTAGATTCCGCAACCAATACGTTTGATCAAACGAGCCTTTCGATGCAAATCAAAGGTCGTGGAAACTCCTCTTGGTGGATGTATCCTAAAAAGCCTTATCGGATTAAGTTTACAGAAAGACAAAGTATACTCGGTATGAAACCCGCGAAAGACTATGTGCTTTTAGCTGAATATAACGATAAATCACTCATCCGAAATTATCTCGCCCACTATATGTCTACGTATTTGAACTTAGATTATACGCTTGAAACCAGGTTCGTTAACGTCTATTTAAACAATCAATACCAAGGCATATACTTATTAACTGAACAAGTTGAAGTGGATAAAGAAAGACTGAACATTGACGATTCAGTAGACGCCGATGGGGGCTTCTTAATTGAATTAGAAACCAATGATCGAATCAATGAAGAAGGTACAGAGAACAAACATTGGGTAAAAGTAGATGGCTATAACTATGTGATAAAATCACCCGATATGGATGACTTAACCCCGAGTGAAATCCAGGGTAAAGTAAACTATATCAAAGATATTTTAAATGCATTGGTAGATTCCTTCATCGATAATAGTTATGCAGAACATATCGATGTCGATCAGTTTATCGATTACTTCATCCTTTCTGAACTCTTCAAACAAGTCGATGTTGGCTATTCATCTGTCTATATCCACAAAGAAAAAGGTGAACTTTTGAAAATGGGTCCAGCCTGGGATTTTGATATTTCCTCAGGTAATGGTGATTACTATAATTACCACCCACAAGGCTATTGGGTTGACTATAACCCGTGGTTTAAATCCATCATCAAACAACCTTTCTTTGAATACGCATTTATCACTAGATATATTGAAGTTTCAGATAACTATTTCCCTTTACTTATCCAAGAACTGGATTTGGTTTCGTCTTTATTATCTATATCAGCGAACCAAAACTTCAATAAGTGGCCTATCTTAAATGATTATGTTTGGCCAAATCCACCAGAGATGGTTGAGGCCAATACCTATTCAAAACAAGTAGACTATTTAAGAAATTATTTAATTACGAGAGACGCTTGGCTAAAAAACAATCTATCTACGATAGGCTATCGCTAATTTGTGCGATCGCCTATTTTTTCTATACACTTGGGAAGCGCTTTATATAGTATAATAGAATTGTGAAGGATGTGAGTTATGAAATACGTTAACCTAAGCCGTTTTGGCAGACAAACAGATCCTTTTTTCTTTGCGTTAGAGACCATCTTACTCGAAGACCTAAAGGAAGATTTGTTTTTTATTTGGCATGTGTATGGCGCAGTGATCATCGGCAAGAATCAATTACTTGAGACCGAGGTCAATGAGGCCTTTTTAAAAGAAAATAACATTCCTGTATTTAGACGATTGTCTGGAGGCGGTGCAGTTTATTCCGATGAAGGGTGTATTAAATACAGCTTTCTATCCAAACGATATGATAAGGAAACCATCTTCAAAGAGTCCTTAAATCACATTAAATCAGTGTTCGATGCGTTAGAGATTCCTGTGGTTTTATCCGGCAGAAACGACATTTTATATGAAGGTAAGAAGTTTTCAGGTAATGCGTACTTTCATAACCAATATGGGTCCTGTCTACACGGAACGATCTTATACGATACCGATTTTGAAACCCTCGTTAAATCGATTACGCCTTCGAATGAGAAACTCATCTCGAAAGGCATTGAATCGGTCCGTCAACGGGTTATCAACATGAAACCTGTGGTGAATAAAGATATTGAAGATTTTACAAACTTCCTTGTGAACCACCTAACTGATGGTGAGTATATTTTATCGGAAGCTCAAATTGACCGCGTATTCGCTTTGATGAATAAATTCAGTGATGAAGCCTACATCAAAGGGAATAACCCGCCTTACGCATTCAAACATATGAAGCGATTCACAGCTGGGTCTGTGGGCGTAAAACTCGATGTTCATCGTGGGATAATTAAAGATTTCATCTTATATGGTGACTATTTTACAGATAAAGATCCAATTGAATTAAAGAAACAGTTTATGAATCAACCATTTGAGATTAATAAGATTGAATCGATCATTCAATCCATAGATATCAGTCAGTATATTGTTGGGTTAACCAATGAAGAATTCAAGAGTCTATTCAAGGAGGATGTATGATGGATATGAAGACCACGTGTCTACACGATAGACACCTCGCTTTAGGGGCGAAAATGACCGAGTTCGGTGGGTTTGATATGCCGGTTTCTTACCGAGGTATCTTACAAGAACACCAAGCTGTTCGAGAAGCGTGTGGCGTATTTGATTGTTCACACATGGGTGAAATTGATTTAAGAGGTAAAGACGCACTGAAGTTCTTGAATGAAATCAGTACCAATGATTTTACCGACCTTAAAGACAATCAACTCCAGTACACACTACTCTGTGAGGAATCCGGAGGGGTTATTGATGATTTGATGGTATATCGATACCAAGCCGATCATTACTTGTTAGTGGTGAACGCATCCAATACACTAAAAGATTATAAATGGCTAACCAGTCATCAAACAGGATATGATATTGAACTTTCAAACGTTTCTGATTTCTTTGGTCAATTAGCGCTTCAAGGCCCTAAAGCAGTGGACATTTTAAAACCATTGATCCCACAAATCGATTCGTTATCGTTCATGCAGTTTAATACATTCAAATGGGAAAACCAAGAATTGCTCATCTCGAGAAGTGGTTATACCGGTGAAGATGGTTTTGAAATTTACGCTTCTCCGAAAGCCACTGTTCAACTTTGGGATACGTTGATGAAGTTATCCGTTGAACCGTGCGGCTTAGGGGCTAGAGATACCCTACGCTTTGAAGCAGGATTACCACTTTATGGACATGAAATTAATGGATTCACTTCACCACTTGAAGCCGGTTTATCTTTTGGCGTAAAACTCCATAAACCATTCATTGGTAGAGATGCTTTATTAAAACAAAAAGAAGCTGGTCTAGAACGCCGTATCATCGGTCTTGAATTGCTTGAACGAAATATCGCGAGAGACGGTTATATTGTTTATGACCAAGATAAGAACATGATTGGTTATATCACAACCGGGTATATGATACCGAACACCACCAAAGCGGTTGCGAACGCGATGATTGATTCGAAAATCAAAATTGGTACCGAAGTCTATGTTGAAATTAGAAACAAGATGGTGAAAGCTGTCATTAGAAATCGTAAATTCTACGAAAAGAAATATAAGAAAGAGGTCTAGAAAAATGGAAAAAATTGTTAAAGGTTTACTATACGCACCAACGCATGAATGGATTAAAATTGAAGGCAATAAAGCACTGATTGGGATTACCGATTATGCCCAACACAGTTTAGGTTCAGTCGTATTCGTTGACCTACCAAATGTGGGTAGTTCATTTGATCAATTTGAACCCTTTGGCGCAGTTGAATCTGTCAAAGCCGCATCTGATTTAATGATGCCTGTTTCTGGTAAAGTACTTCGCGTCAATGAAGCATTATCTTCCAATCCAGAAGTATTAAACGAAGATGCTTTCCAAAATTGGATGATTGAAATTGAAGTTAAAGATGCTTCAGAAGTCTCCAATTTATTGTCACCTGAAGCTTACGAAAAAACCTTACACTAGGAGGGACTATGTTCAAATACTTCCCGCATACTGAGGCGGATATTGAAGCGATGTTACAAAAAATCGGAGTAAAATCTTTGGATGACCTTTTCGACGATTTACCGAAGAGACTGCAAACGAAACCCGATTATCAAGTACCATTTTCAAAATCCGAAATAGAACTCAGAAATCATTTTAAAGGGTTATCTAACAAAAACCGTGAACTCGTTATTTTTAGAGGTGCTGGCGCGTATGATCACTATACCCCTTCTGTCATCCCAGCCATCATTTCAAGAGAAGAATTTTTAACTGCTTACACCCCTTATCAACCCGAAATTGCACAGGGTACCCTCCAATATATCTTTGAATTCCAAAGCATGATTACCGATTTAACGGGTATGGATGTTTCGAACGCTTCGATGTATGACGGCCCTACCGCGACTGCGGAAGCGATGTTCATGGCGGTTGCTCAAACCAAGAGAAATAAGATTGTCTTATTTGATAACGTCAATCCAAACATCATTCAAGTGGTTAAAACATATGCGCTATATCGAGGTATCGAAGTCCTCATATTACCTAGTCATAAAGGTCTAGTTGATCGTGAACTACTTCAAGCATCCTTAGAAGGTGCTGCAGGATTCATTGGTCAAGTACCTAACTATTTTGGGTTAGTAGAAAACCTTACCGATGTATCTGAACTGGTTCAATCGAATGGTGGAATCATGATCATAAATGCTGACCCTCAAGTCCTTGAAACGATTGAGTCGCCAAGACAAATGAAAGCCGATATCGCATGTGGCGAATGTCAGTCTTTAGGTGTTCCCCTTTCATATGGCGGTGCTTATGTGGGGTATCTCGCGACTACGGATAAGTTATTACGTAAAATGCCAGGCCGTATTTGTGGTGTGACCACCGATGTCGATGGCAAGCGCGCATTTGTATTAACCTTACAAGCCCGTGAACAACATATCCGTAGAGAGAAAGCGAACTCAAATATTTGTTCAAACCAATCTCTCATGGCTTTGTGGGTCACCATTTATATGTCAACCATGGGGAAAACCGGCCTTAAAGAAGTTGTGTCCCAGTGCTATCAAAATAGCCATTACTTACACGATGAACTCATCAAAACCGGTAAGTTTAAACCAGTACACAACGGATTCTTTGTTAAAGAATTCTTATTAGTAGCGAACTTTGATCTCAAATCATTTGAACAAAAATGTATTCAAAAAGGTTTCTTACCAGGTTTGATTCTAAATGAAAACCAAATGCTCTTCGCGGTCACTGAAAAGCGTACTAAAGCAGAAATGGACGCGTTCGTAGCGCTTGTAGGAGGTCAAAAATGAAAGCATATGACCAATTGATTTTTGAATTATCAACACCGAATCGTGTGGGCTATTCATTACCTAAAAATGACTTGCCTTATGATATTCAAAAAGACATCCCAAATAACTTAAAGAGAACACAAGAAACCTTACTACCTTCAGTTGCTGAATTAGACTTAGTCAGACACTATTCTAACGTCTCTCGTAAGAATTTTGGGATTGAAACAGGATTCTATCCACTGGGGTCTTGTACTATGAAGTATAACCCAAAGATCAACGAAGAAATCGCTGCGCTTCCAGGGTTAAGAAACATCCACCCACTTCAACCAATTGAAACCGCACAAGGGTCTTTAGAAATCTATTACGATACCTCTAGAATGTTATCGGAATTATCCGGTATGGCTGCGTTCTCATTAAACCCATTCGCAGGTGCACAAGGTGAACTTGCTGGGTTAATGATTATGAAAGCTTACCACCATTTAAAAGGTAATACCCATAAAACGAAGGTTATCGTACCCGATTCTGCACACGGAACCAACCCAGCCTCAGCGACAGTAGCGGGATTCGAAATCATTGAAGTGAAATCTAATAAAGATGGTACTGTGAACATCAAAGCGCTTAAAGAAGCGATTAATGATGAGGTTGCAGGCATCATGTTAACCAACCCAAATACCTTAGGTATATTTGAAAAAGACATATTAAAAATCTCAAAACTCGTGCATAGCGTCGATGGGTTACTCTATTATGACGGTGCGAATCTAAATGCGTTACTTGGTCGCGCAAGACCTGGTGACATGGGATTTGACATCATCCATATTAACTTACATAAAACCTTCTCTACCCCTCATGGTGGTGGTGGCCCTGGTTCAGGTCCTGTTGGTGTATGTAAGAAGTTAGTCGAATTCTTACCAGCCCCACAAGTCTACAAACGCAGAAACCGTTTCATCTTAGATCGCCCAATCCACACGATTGGTCACGTATCTGGATTCTTAGGCAATTTCTCGGTCATCATTAAAGCCTATAGCTTCATGCTTACATTAGGTAAGGAAAACTTATCTAAAGTGGGTGAGTTATCGGTGTTGAATGCGAACTATTTAAAAGCCTCGCTTAAAGATGATTTCTACTTACCAATTCAAGGACTTTGTAAGCACGAAGTGGTCTTTGATGGTTTAGTGGATAAGTCTACTGGTGTGACGACTTTAGACGTCGCGAAACGACTCCTAGATTTCGGTATTCATCCACCAACGATTTATTTCCCATTGGTGTTCCATCAATCGCTCATGATTGAACCAGTCGAAAATGAGTCTAAGGAAACACTTGACCATTTTGTCGGCATCATGAAACAAATCTCGAATGAAGCGAAAACAGACCCTGAAATGGTTAAACATGCGCCTTACACGACAGTTGTACGTCGTCTCGATGAAGTGTCTGCGGCACGTAATCCACGTGTAAAATACCGCGATTTATTGAAATAAACACAGTGCGCTCTGATTAGGGCGCACTATTTTTTTCGATTGTCCTGTGATAAACTATATTTAGTTTTACACATAAAAGAGGTGTATCTCATGGAATTGACTAAATCGCTTTGGACAGAATCCGACCGTATCCCATTCTTAGACTACCTGAAAAGTCTAAAGAATAATGAAAAAGAAGACTGGGCTAGGAAAATGTTGAATACGCGCTTACCATTACTCGTACTACCAACCCCAAGAGTCAACGAAATGGTTAAAGCGATTCAAAAAGGGGACTACTTTTCGTTTTTAGAACTAAATATCGATGATTACTACGAAACTATCGCGATTCAAGGTAAATTGATTTCCATGATTTCAGATTTTGAAATTCAATCCAAATATTTAAGCACCTATATCTATAAAATGGAAAACTGGGCTCATGTCGATATCATGTCCTTCACAAACATCGAAATGTATAAACAGAAATTCATTCATCTTTCGGATGAATACATACTTTCAGATAAACCTTTCATCAGACGTCTTAGTCTGATGATATTGTTTCAACTAGTCAAAGACCCCAAAATACTTCCAACGTTTTTTAAGCGCTTAAACCAATTGAAAGATGAAACGGAATACTATGTCATTATGATGGCTGGGTGGCTTTTATCTGAATGTATCATCAAGTATAAGGATGAAACACTTGCCTGGCTAAAACAAAACGACCTCAATGAAAAAGTTCAGAATAAAGGTATTCAAAAGTGTCGTGAAAGCAGACGCCTTAGCCAAATCGAAAAAGATGAATTATTAGCATACAAAAAGTAAAAAAAGGCACTCAAGGGTGCCTTTTATGTTTTATTTTGTCTCAAATAATTTAATTAAGGTTGGATAAACCCCTAATCCATTACGGGTTTGAAGTCCTGATTGAATGACTGGGTTCAAAAGGGCTTGTTCGATACCTTTATCGGCAATCTCAAGGCCATAGCTAAGGGTTGCGTTATTAAGTGCGGTAGAAGATGTCATCGGTACGGAACCAGGCATATTCGCGACACCATAGAATAATACATGCCCTACTTTAAAGATTGGGTTATCATGATAGGTCACTTTAGAGAAATTCGAGATACCGCCTTGGTCAATCGCGACGTCTACGACAATCGAACCTGGTTTCATTAAAGGTAAGTATTCATCTTTAATGAGTTTTGGAGCTGCATCCCCAGGAATTAAGACTGCGCCGATGACGATATCGGCTTCCAAAATGGCTTTTTTCAAGTTTTCTTGGTTAGAATACAGGGTATTAATTTTATTGTGATATAAGTCTTCTAGGAAGGCTAAACGCTTTGTATCAAGGTCTAAAACAGTAACTTGGGCTTCCATACCTACTGCCATACGACAAGCATTTTGACCAACGACACCCGCACCAATGATGGTAACTTTAGCTCTTGGTGTACCCGGTAAACCAGAGATGAGAATACCTGAACCACCAAAGAATGCTTCTGAGTACTTCGCCGCTTCTAAAATCGACAAACGCCCCGCGACCATACTCATCGGTTCAAGACATGGTAACATTTTTTGATATTCCATCGTTTCATACGCGATCGATAACACGCGTTTTTCTTTTAAAGCACGGTATAAAGGTTCATTTGATGCTAAATGAAGATAAGTATATAGGATTAAGTTTTCTTTAAATAATGCATATTCAGACTCTAAAGGCTCTTTGACTTTAACAATCATGTCGCTTCCAGCCCATATGGCTTTTGGATCCGCCACGATTTTACAACCCAGTGCTTCATAGGCTTCATCGGTAAAACCAGAGCCTAAACCAGCACTCCGTTCAATCCACACAGTATGGCCATGACGGACATACTCTGAAGCCGCGCTTGGTGTTAAACCAACTCTAAATTCATACTTTTTAATCTCTTTTACACATCCAATAATCATAGGTTCACCTCTAGAAATATTGTATCATAATTATGAGGTGCTCAAACTATTTTTGAATCAAAAATGTAAGCCTTATGCTAAACTATTCATGGAGGATACAACAATGCACTATAAGAAATCAATTTGTTATTCAGGGTATCGTTTAAATCAAAGCCCAATTACGAAGGTTTATCCATCTAAAGCTGAAATTTTAGAGGATTTACAAATACTTATCAAAGATGGATACGAACAAATCCGGATGTATGACCCAGGCATGCATGCACGTTTAACACTCGAAGTAATCCAAGAAAATAACCTACCACTAAAGGTGATGCAAGGCATGGATTTAGATGGGGAAGTCATCAACTATAATGTGGGTTGGGGTGAACCATTAAAGACAAAAGACATCATCCAAAATAAGAAGTCAAATTTGAAACAATTAGACGCTTTGATTGAACTTGCGAATAAGTACCCAGATATCATTAATTATGTTTCAGCAGGTAATGAAAACACATCGGACTGGAACCCGAAAATGGTCTCAATCGATGCGTTAACCAAATACATTCGTACCCTTAAGCAAAACATCAAACAACCCGTCACGTTCTGCGAAGGTATGTACTTTTGGAATACCCATGCTTTACCACTTGTCGATGAGGTCGATTTTGTTTCCATTCACATTTATCCGTTTTGGCAAAGAAAATCACATGAAGAGGCTTTAGAGAATACCATCGTTGCTTATGAAGCGACTAAAGAAAACATAACCAAAAAACCGATAATCATTACAGAAGCGGGGTGGCCGAGCCATTCTAACCTAGGTGAGTACACTTCGGTTGAGTTTCACCGTGAGTATGTTAATGGCTTAGAAACTTGGGCTAAAAAGAACGATGTACTCCTTTATATGTTTGAAGCATTTGATGAACCATGGAAAGGTTCAGACAAACAAGATGAACCTGAAAAACACTGGGGACTTTACGATTTAAATCGAAATAAAAAGTAAACTGTAAGCGTTTTTAAAAATAACCTATTTTTAGTTTGAATAAGATTGACAAAGAAAGAAGACTGCGTTTTAATAGAGGTGTGAGTACAAACCGATATTAAAAATATAGTCTTTTTCTTTTAAGAAAAAAGACGGAAGGCAAAGGGACGAGGCATTGTTTAAAAGTGCGTATTTAGAGCGAGTGTTTAACGATGTACTTAAAAAGGATTTTGGACAACCTGAATTCATTCAAGCGGTTGAAACATTCTTTTTATCGATGGACGATATCATCAGTCAAACACCCCAAATCGAGAAGTATGGTATCATCGAAAGACTTGTAGAACCAGAACGTTTTATCCATTTTCGTGTAACCTGGGTGGATGATCAAGGTATCGCGCGGGTTAACCGTGGGTACCGTGTTCAATTTTCATCCGTATTGGGACCTTATAAAGGTGGGATTCGTTTTCATCCAACCGTGAACGCTTCAACCATGAAGTTTTTAGGCTTCGAACAAACATTTAAAAACGCCCTTACCGGTCTTCCGATGGGTGGCGGTAAAGGTGGTAGTGATTTCTCATCGATTGGTAAATCAGATGGTGAAATCATGCGTTTTTGTCAAAACTATATGCTTGAACTTTACCGTCATATCGGCGCAGATACGGACGTACCTGCAGGTGATATTGGGGTAGGGAATAAAGAAATTGGCTATTTGTTTGGCATGTATAAAAAGATTCGCAATGAACACACTGGTGTCATGACAGGTAAAGGCTTAAGTTATGGTGGGTCACTTGTTAGAAAAGAAGCGACTGGCTATGGCTTATGTTATTTCGTTGCTGAAATGCTCAAGGTGTATAAATCCGATCGATTCGATGATAAAAAAGTCATTGTTTCAGGGTCTGGTAAAGTCGGTTTATACGCTGCGATTAAAGCTCACGATCTCGGAGCGAAAGTTGTCGCGATGTCCGATATCAATGGATATATTTATGATCCAAATGGTTTGGATATGAATTTAGTGACTGAAATCACGAACAACGGTGAACTCACGTTGAAATACGCTGAAAAGACTGGCTGTATTCATGGGAAAACTCCTAAAGATATGTGGAAAGTACCTACCGATATTGCCTTACCATGTGCAATCCAAAATGAGCTCGATTTAGAATCCGCTGAACACCTCGTAAACAATGGTTGTTTCTTGGTTGCTGAAGGTGCGAACATGCCGTGTACATTAGAGGCTGAACGTTACTTTATTGACCACCAGATCTTATTTGCGCCAGGTAAAGCTGCGAATGCGGGTGGGGTCGCAGTATCGTTATTTGAAATGAGTCAAAATGCGATGCACTATCCATGGCCTTACGATGAAGTAGACGATAAGCTTAAAGGTATCATGAAAGAAATCTTCATGAAGTGCTATACAGCTGCACGCAAGTATAAAAATCCTTATGACCTCATCAGCGGTGCAAATATCGCCGCGTTCATGAGAGTTTATGAAGCGATGATGGAACAAGGTATCCAATAAATAATAATTGAATGAATAGCCATGAAGAGCAATTCTGCTCATCAAGGCTTTTTTTCTGAATTTTATATAAAAAACCACATCCCATATTGTTTAGTGAATGTAAACGTCAAATGAATTAAAACAGAAGTAGAAAAACGATTCATTTATGTTAAAATGTTTTAAATGGAGGAATCCCCTATGTACAAATCAATCCTTTTTGACATGGATGGCACGCTGATTGAATCAAATGATCTCGTGCTCGAAATATACCAAAAATTAGTTACGATTTATCCCCCTAAAATACCACTCAACAGCATCTCTAAAGCCGATTTATTAGCGAAAGGTTATCCTGAAATTCTAGAAATTCTCTACGGTAAAAAAAGACCTGACCTTTTAGAAGATATCTATAGAATTCACAGTGAACTCGCAGTGAATCACCTCAAACTCTATCCAGACACTTTAAATACACTTGAAGAATTTAGAAAACGCGGGATTAAACTCTATTTAATTACCTCAGAACTTAGAAAAATCGCGATTTCAGAACTCACCGGATTGTGCATTTTTCATTTCTTCGATGAAATTATTGCATTTGAAGACGTTTCTAGACCCAAACCAGACCCGGAAGGTATTCTAAATCTCATTACAACTAAGAAATTGAAGAAGAAAGAAACCCTTTTTGTTGGGGATTCTATTTCGGATGCGAAAGCAGCTAAAGATGCAGGCATCCATTCAGTCTACATGAACTGGCATAAAGACCCCTCTAAAATGATCTACTTCGATAAAACCTTTTACTCATTTGAAGAATTAACCCGTTTTACCTACGACTATGAACCGGTATTAACGCTAAAGATGAAACCCAATAAACCCTTAAAGATTGTCCAATTTACAGACCTTCATCTTATGAATGATATGAAGGATTTGAAAACCAAGGGCTTAATCAAAAAAATGATTCACGAACACCATCCAAACTGGATTGTTTTCACAGGGGATCAAACAATGGCGAAAGATAGTCCGAAACTCTACAAGGATTTAGGCCTTTACATGGGACAGTTCAAAACGCCATGGAGTTTCATCTTTGGAAATCATGATACCGACGAGGATGTCCCATATGAAGCTTTAATCGATTCGATTAAGGACGCGAACTATCTTGCTTTTAAACCCGGAAATCCTCAGTTTGGTTACTCCAATTACTTCATTGAAATTAAAGAAAAGAAACTGACTAAAGGTCTATTCTTCTTAATGGATTCCCATATCGATGCGTTTTATATGATTGATCAAAAACCTACGTGGGGTTATGGGTCACTTAAAGAAGAACAACTTTTATGGATGGACAGTGTCATCAATCAATACCAAACACCTTATGAAAAAGGACCCAGTTCCTTACTCTTTTGTCACATTCCACCCTATGAATATAAAACGATTACCCCTTCCGATAAACACGCCTATATTGGGTCATTCAATGAGAGTCCGTGTACACCACCCGTTAAGAATAACTTGCTAGAAATCCTAAACCGTACAAAGAGCTGTAAAGGTATCTTTGTAGGACACGATCACTACAACGATTATTCATTTACAATCGATAACATATTGTTTGCATATGGTCGAGTCAGTGGGCATTATGATTACGGTCCAAAAGGGTTTAAGAAAGGGTGCCGTGTCATTGAATTTAATCACGATGGAGAAATCAATACATTCATCAGTATCGCTTAAAAATGTAGCGTTATTGGCTTAAAAATCAAGCCAATACGCTATTTTTTTCAAATCAATCACAGAGTTTAGACTCTATAGAGCTTGCAATTTAAAGCCCCATTAAAACGAGGGTTTTTATGAGGATAATCATTGTAAAAATAGTTTAAATATTATATTATTAATATACTGGAGAGATGTGTGTGCTAAAAAAGACAATTGTTATTTCAAATACCCCGTCAAGCGACATCAAGTGGCTTGAATATATCAACGAAGAAAATATCTTGAATGGATTAAACGCCATTGAAGTCAATCAAATAAAAGAGGCTAAAAACATAGGGAAACTGTTGTATAAGTATCAATTATTTGATATTTTTGTGTTTTCTAAATCCAAACAAGTTCTCAATACAATCTATAAGATTTACCCATATTCAAGGCTGGTTTACATGCCTGAAACCTTTAATAGCTTAGTCGATCTTTCCAAAGACACTTTTAGTCATAACGCGCATACAGTTTGCTTAAAAGCAACCGCTCTATCTTCATCGATGGTAAGACATTTAAAACTCTATGGATTGGTCGTGTTCGCCTATGTCGAAAAACAAACCGATATCTATCAAGCGGTCTTAGCGGGTGTGGATGGTTTGTATGGTAAGCAAATCGATCGTAAACAAATTGATGTTAAAGGCGATTACGCATTTACACCATTTGTGATCGCGCACCGAGGCTATCACGCAAATGCTCAAGAAAATAGTTTAAAAGCAGCTGCTGAAGCGGTTAGAATGAGATCAGATTTCGTTGAACTCGACTTCCACATGACTAAGGACAAACACATCGTTGTTAACCACGATGACACATTAGGTAGAACCTATGAAAAGGATTATGTCATTCGTAAAGATACCCTTAAGTCCTTACAATCCATCAAAATGACGTTTAAAGGTGAATTAACGGATGAAGTATTACCAACACTTCCGATGTTTCATCGTCACTTAAAGGATACTAAAACCTCACTCTTAATCGAAGCGAAAACAGCGTCTTCGACTTCAATGAAACGCTTGAATCGAATTGTTAATCAAATGGACCGACCACCTTTGTTGATGAGTTTCTACCCTTTCGCATTGGTCAACTTTAAAAAGTATGTTAAAGGTTATTCACGTGGATTTTTAATTGATTTAGAAAACAATCACATGAGTGTCTCTGACATCATCAAGATTTCAAACAAATACAATCTGATTATTCACCCATATTTCAGCCATTCAAAATCCAACCTAATCGAAATTCTTAAGAAACGAGCCATTCAATACTGTCCATGGGGCCTTCGAAATGACATCGATTTAAGAAAAACATTCTTGTCAGGTTATTATGGTATCAACACAGACGAAAGTATTCGTTTCAAAGACTTTGTTAAGTACTTAGTCGTAAAAACGAAATATACCTATTACATAGGCGATACGCTCTCCCTTACCGCCACAACCGATACAGGCAAAGAACTCGTTTGTGATATTGAAATGTTGTATCAAAACCCATTGGGTTTAGAAATCCAACAAAATCAAATCACCCACGCCACTTTGGATGGGATGGCTTATGCTTACTTAACCTATACTGTAAAAACCGACTTAGTCAACTATACACTCATGTCTGATCTCATTCAAATTGAAGTCAAGCGTGCGAATCATGAATAAACTTTACTTGCATAATTTATTTATGAGTGAGACTCAAGAGGGACATAAACTCCAAAAGTTTCCGAATGAACTCATTCCGAAATTGTCTGTTAAAGGCCAACCCAATGCATATACACTCCACGGGAGTGAATTAAGGTTTAACAATCCAATCAAGAAGTCCCCCTCCTCTACAGGTAGTGGGATGAATTGATTTTCTTATATTTACAAAACATAATAAATAATGTTATAATAAAGGTGTATTCATACCCGTTTCTACACTCTACTGAAAGCCAAGGTGAACCGAATGAATAAAGCCTTTAAGTTTAGGATCTACCCCACTGAATCTCAAAAGACTTTGATTCATATGACTCTAGGCCATAATCGCTTTTTATGGAATAAGATGTTAGAAGACAAACAGAAACACTATGAATTGAATAAAACCCACTTATATAACCGTCCAGCTCAATATAAAGATACTTATCCTTTTCTAAAAGATATTGATTC
>NZ_JAOEGN010000030.1 GCF_025446935.1 Paracholeplasma vituli
GTAAACGTCAAAAATTAACACCTTGTAGTTTTAGGGTGTTTTTTTGTACACTTAGGACATCATAGGAAAGAGAGAAAAGCGATGGGAAAATTTTATACAGATAAAGAACGATTCGAAGTAGTAAAGCATTTTTTAGCTAGTGGTTTAAGTCAAATGGACTATTCAAAAAGATATGGATATGCACGAACAACGATCAGGGATTGGGTGAGTGCGTATAACCACATATCAGGGGATTTCATAAGAATAGACAATATCGGAACAGATGAAAGTATCATAGATGGAAAATTCATTAAAATGAACTTATTAAGGAGCGAGGAGATTAACAAGAAATCAACACACTTCACGAGGTTTGATCATTCAATCGTAGTGATAGAAAGTAAAGGGATCAAGGTAACGACATCGCTAGAACAAGCCTTAAAGATACTAGAACGCATCCATGATTGATTATAGGAAGGTAAAAAAAATCTACTTCTACACAAAAGAGTTAGACATGAGGAGTGGGATGCAGAGAATCCAAACGTTGTTAGGCTTTAACTTTAGCTCAGTCGAAATGATGTATACCATGTATGTATTTTGTTCAAAAGATAAGAGACAAGTCAAAATATACTATGAGGATGAATATGGGAGTTGGTTGATGATTAACAAATTGAATGAAACGAAGTTTAAATGGCCAGAACAGATTAGTGGGGGTGGTTATGAGGTAGAAGACATGAAACTACTATTAAAAGGGTTAAAGGTAATGTCTGAACGAAGAAAAGAGGTTAGTTATTGATAAATTACCATATATATAAATATATATGGTAAAAATATTTATAAGTATGATATAATTGAAATATGAACCTAAAAGAAGCCCTAAAAGAAATTGAACGCTTAAAAAAAGAGAACCAACAGTTAGAGAAAAAGACAGCCAGACAAGACCGTCTTATTTTCAAATTGAATGAGAGATTAAATCAATTGGTGGGTGAAAAAGAGGTATTAAACGAAAAGTATACGATCGAACGTGTGAAAGTGTTCATTCCGAAAACTGAAGTATTAAAACCAAGCATCATCAATGAAACAGAAACGATATTGAAAGAAACAAAGATAAATAAGACACATAAACTCAAGGGGAAAAACTTTGAGCGTTTTGATTTTGAAAGGCACGTGAGCGAGGTCATATATGAAAAGCCAGAAATGGCATCGTGCCCAACATGTGGAGATGATTTGAGTGTCGCAAGCGAGAAGGTAAGATATCAAATTGAGGCGATACCAGCGACATTAAGGGTTATTAAGATTATCAAACAAAGCTGCAAGTGTGAAGCGTGCAATAAAAAGGATAATAAGCTCTATTATCCTGTTTCAACCTCGCTTTTCCCTGGCAGTATCTTAAGCCATTCAATGGCAGCCTATATCGCTTATCACAAATATGAATTAGGCATCCCGTTTCACCATTTATCTTCCCATATTCAAGAGGTGCTTGATATTGAGATAACCAAACAAAATCTCGCAGTTTATATGGAAAAAACGGCTCGATTACTAGAACCGCTTTATGAACAAATGAAATCAGATTTACTGAATAATCGAGCAAGTGTCATTCACGCAGATGAGACGACACTATCGATCAGTAAAAGACCTGAGGCGGACAAAGAGCGAAAGAAAAGCTATGTATACCTTTACGCATCTAGTTATTATGATCATCCAATCTACATCTACAGTTTTCATGAATCACGAGCTATTGATACAACAGCGAAGTGGTTAAAAGATTTCAAAGGCGTCATTGTGTGTGACGATTTTAAAGGATATACAAAGTTAGCTAAAGAGAATCCAAACATAAAACTTCAGCGTTGTTTCGCACACGTTAGAAGACGGTTTATGGATATCGTAAAAGTCTTACCAGAAGAGTCTAAACAAACGAGTCATGCGTATCAAATACTGACACTCATAGGGCAGTTATTTCATTATGAATCTAGATATAAAGAAACTGATTTGACACCAAATCAGGTAGAAAAACGACGTATTTTCGACCAAAAACCACTGATGGATGAATTAAGACATCTTCTTTTTGAGTATGACTATAAACCAAACAGTGCAATCGCTGGTGCAGTCAACTACGCCAAGCATATCTTTGATGATCTACAGACGTACTTAACGAATGGGTATGTTGAACTATCCAATAACCTCGCTGAAAGAGCGATTAGACCATTCGTAATCAATAGAAAGGTATTTATGACTTCTGGATCGTATGCAGGAGCAAGATACACAACCGTATTATTCTCGATTATACAGACAGCCAAAATCAACAACTTACAAGTATCAAAATACCTAGAATATGTTTTAGATAATCTAAACCAAAAATCGATAGAGGAGTTATTACCCTACAGCAAAAGTATTCCAAAAACACTACAAAATGACTAAGAACGCTCCAATCGCCGACATGGCGGGAATGGACTAACAGTGACGAAAACGCCCAACAGTGCAAACTGCTGGGCGTTCTTTTAATCTTAGGGTGTAGTTATTTGACGTTTAC
>NZ_JAOEGN010000031.1 GCF_025446935.1 Paracholeplasma vituli
AAACAGTCTAGCTGTATTAGTATGAAACAAATCCACAGTACATTATTAGTATATTAAATTAGAAAGAAAGAGGAAAGGTTTGAATTCATCTTAAGTGCTAACTTAATACAATTTAAATCTTACATGTTAATTATGAGTAAATTCGAACTTGGAATCACAACTTTTGCAGAAGTGATGCCAGACTTAAAAACAGGCAAAACCATCTCTTATGATGAACGCATTAACCAATTGATTGATGAGATTGTGCTCGCTGATCAAGTGGGATTAGATTACTATGGCATTGGTGAACACCACCGTAAAGATTTCGCAGCTTCAGCGCCCCATACGATTCTGGCTGCAGCTGCACGATTAACTAAACATATCAAATTGGGTTCAGCTGTGACAGTGCTGTCATCTGATGACCCTGTCAGAGTCTATCAAAACTTCGCAACCCTAAATGCACTCACCAAAGGTCGTGCAGAAATCATGGCTGGTCGTGGGTCTTTTATAGAATCGTTCCCATTATTTGGGTATGATTTAAATTCGTATGACCGTTTGTTTGCAGAAAAGTTGGATTTGCTATTACAAATTAGAGACAACGAAATCGTCTCCTTCGAAGGTAAAGCCAGAGCACCGATTGACCAACTGGGTGTCTATCCAAGAACCAATTATAAATTACCAATTCAGGTTGCAGTCGGCGGTACTCCGGCATCTGCGGTGAGAGCTGCGAATTACGGTTTACCCCTATTTTTAGCCATCATTGGCGGCTATCCTAGAATGTTTAAACCGCTAGTCGACCTTTATACCAAAACCTATAAAGAACGCGGATTTGACCCAAAAGAAATGCAAATATCGGTTCATTCACATGGCTATATCGCCGAAGATATGAATGATGCGGTAGAAACCTATTTTCCTTCGATTAAACAAGCGATGGATATCATCGGTAAAGAACGCGGCTGGTCAACCTATACCAGAAGTACCTATGATGCGAGCCGTTCGATGGATGGTGCCTTATTCGTAGGTGATCCGGAGTATATCGCGAAGAAGATATTACACCTAAGAAAAACCTTAGGCATCCACCGTTTTGCATTACACATTCCTGTGGGTCAACTTGACCACGACAAAGTAATGAAAACCATTGAATTACTCGGAACCAAAGTCAAACCCATAATTGATGCAGCTATAAAATTAGAAAAAATTAATTCAAAAACTATTTAATCCTTTATAATAGATGTAAAGGATGGTAATACATATGAAGTCATGTTTAGGTGTTCCAGAGGGGTATGAACTGAAATATACCCTCGATTTACAAAAAGACAAAAAAGTATTTTTGCTATTAAATGTTTTATCGATTGTGATTATTTTGCCTTTGCTTTTAGGATTTGGACGATTTGATTTTGATCAATTAGGCACCTTTGATTTATTCTATATTTTTCCATCGCTTCAGTCAAGCGAAAGTGAAATATCAATTTCATGGATGGGCATTTTCAGCCTCAACCCCAGGTTATACATATAAGAAAAAGAATTATCTCATCATCGGACTAGCGCCAGCGGTGATTCTAAATACTGCATTAATTCTATTATCGATTTTTTTAGAAGGGCCTTATGACTTGATAGCCTATTTTGTATTCATCATTCATTTCTCAGGTTGTATCGGTGATTTTTATGTCACAGCGCTCTTGTTGAAGTATCCTAGTCGAACTTATGTAGAGGATACAGGAACTGGTATGAAGTTCTATGTAGAATCTAAGGATTCCCAGTCTATATAGTTATTTAGATTTTTAGAACCGTTGAGGTATTATATTTGAATTCTCTATATAAAATGGGTAAAATGAAACCAATCCGATGATAGATAACCTGCATATTTAGTCATCATCGACCGGATACCATGACGCAGACATGGTATCTTTTTTAACAATCCAATCAAGAAGTCCCCTTCCTCTACAGGTAGTGGGATGAATTGATTTTCTTATATTTACAAATCATTATAAATAATGTTATAATAAAGGTGTATTCATACCCGTTTCTGCACTCTACTGAAAGCCAAGGTGAACCAGATGAATAAAGCCTTTAAGTTTAGGATCTATCCCACTGAATCTCAAAAGACTTTGATTCATATGACCTTAGGCCATAATCGCTTTTTATGGAATAAGATGTTAGAAGGCAAACAGAAACACTATGAATTGAATAAAACCCACTTATATAACCGTCCAGCTCAATATAAAGATACTTATCCTTTTCTAAAAGATATTGATTCTTTATCTCTAGCGAACACTCAACTCAATCTTGAA
>NZ_JAOEGN010000032.1 GCF_025446935.1 Paracholeplasma vituli
TGTTCTTTAAACGTAAACAAGACTTACCTAAGTTCCATTCTAAGAAACAAGACTATGGGTACACAACCAACCTTGTTAACCATAACATCGTTCTATTAAAAGGCTACATCAAACTCCCTAAACTGGGCGAAGTGAAGATCAAACAACACAGAACCATACCGAGTGAGATGATTCTCAAAAGCGTAACTGTATCAAAGAGTAGTACAGGTAAGTATTATGTCTCTATTCTATATGAATACCAAAAAGAGATTCAGAAACAAGTAGTCAAAGATGCCATAGGACTAGATTTCTCAATGACTCATTTTTATGTCGATAGTGAAGGATTCAAGATGGACTATCCTAAAGACATACAAACAGACTTTAACAAACTTAGAGTCCTTCAAAGAAGTTTATCTAGAAGAATCAAAGGGTCTAGTAACTATGATAAGAAGGCATTAGAAATCGCCTTGTTATATGAAAGAATCAAACATAAAAGAGATGACTTCCTACATAAACTATCTAACGCGATAGCCAAGCGTCATGATTTAGTGAGTGTAGAAGGAATAAATCTCATCGAGATGTCTCAAGATAATCCATATTACGCCAAACAGGTATCTAGATTTGGTTGGACTAGATTTGTATCCTTCTTGAAGTATAAGTTAGAAACACAGGGTAAAACACTGATGGTGATGGATCAGTGGTATCCATCCTCAAAGACGTGTAGTCACTGTGGGGAATTACATACTACCCTCAAACTCTCTAATCGAGTGTTTGAGTGTCCAAACTGTAATACTAACTTAGATCGAGATCATAACGCAGCGATCAATATCAATAAAGAAGGATTTAGAAAGTATCAATTCGCTTTATCCATATAAAAGAACTAAGAACCGTAGGGACTACGGGGATAGCCTATTGAGTCACTGGCGGGTACGCTGGTTTGGATAGGAAGCCCCCACTTCTATTAAGTGGTGGGTAGTTCACGATAATATGTTAATCGATTGTAAAATGTGGCTAGAGAATAAAAAAAGAAACCATCAAGGGTTTCCTGTTATGACATAATTTTATCATACAAAATATACAACACAAGTAATATGACTTAGAGAGTAACAAAGATGTTGAAGTATATAAGAGTATGGTATAAATGAAGTGAGTAATAGTCCAAAAGGAGAACATATGAAAGCAGATACTATACACGTCAAATTCGATTCAAACTTTGTTGGTGAAATGACTTCACCGACAGGCAAGATTGCGTTAGGCAGTCAACATAACGGGATGAAACCCTATCATTTATTGTTTGGAGCGGTCGCTTCATGTTTTTACGCGACATTTTTGAGTGTTGCTCAAAAGATGCGACTAACCCATACGGATGTAGAAATTGAGGTTTCTGGGAATAAACGCGATGAAACCCCAGCGACTTTAGATCACGTCCTCATTAAAATGGTTATTTATAACGGTTCAGATGAAGCGAAACTCAGAAGAGCGGCGGATTTAGGCGCACAGTATTGTTCCATTCATGAGACTGTTTCTAAAGTAGCGAAAATCGATTTAGAAGTCACTTTCAAAACCAAGTAACAAGAGGAGGGGTTTACCATGCCTTTTCAAATCATTGAGGGCGATATCACCACCTTAGAAGTGGACTCGATTGTCAATTCCACCAGTTCAGAACCCTTTATTTTTGGTGGTTTAGATGCACAAATTCATGCATTAGCTGGACCTGAACTCTTAAAAGCACGTGCGAAGTTCGGGACTTTAAAGCTTTCACAACCAGTCATTACAGAAAGCTACAATCTAAGATCTAAAAAGGTCATTCATGTGGTCGGTTCAATCTATAAAACAGGTCGTTTGAATGAAGCGACACAGCTTAAAGAAACCTATCAACACGTTTTAGAACTCGCCAGTGAACTACCCACCACTTAATAGAAGTGGGGGCTTCCTATCCAAACCAGCGTACCCGCCAGTGACTCAATAGGCTATCCCCGTAGTCCCTACGGTTTTTAGTTCTTTTATATGGATAAAGCTAATTGATACTTTCTAAATCCTTCTTTGTTGATATTCATCGCTGCGTTGTGGTCTCGATCTAAGTGTAACTCACACTTTGGACACTCAAACACGCGATTAGAGAGTTTGAGTTCACTATGAATCTCACCACAGGTACTACAGG
>NZ_JAOEGN010000033.1 GCF_025446935.1 Paracholeplasma vituli
AATCTTCTGCGGACATGCGCGAAGCACCTTTGAAGATTAATGTTTGGATTATCTTTTTTCAGTTTTGTGTACCCAGCGTAATCATCACAGACAATCGTTCCCCGGTAGTCTTTTAACCAAGCTGCTGTTCGATCAATCGCGCGTGATTCATGAAAATCATATATCGAGATTTGTTCATCGTAGTAACTTGACGTATAGACATAAACGTAACTTTTCTTACGTTCTTTGTCTTCATCTGGCCTTTTACTAATCGATAGTGTGGTTTCATCTGCGTGGATCACACCGGCTTGATTGGATAATAAATCAGATTTCATATGGCTATAAAGTGGCGTAAGCACAGTCGCCATTTTTGCCATATAATTGGCTAAGTTTTGTTTGGATATATCAATCTCAAGTGTATCTTTGATATGCCTTGAAAGATGTTCAAAAGGAATCCCTAGTTCATACTTATGATAGCCTACATAGGATAAAAAGGAGTGACTTACAATACTCCCAGGAAAAAGTGTGTTTGAAACTGGATAATATAGCTTATTATCTGTTTTATTACAGTGTGCACACTTACAACTCTTCTTAATAATCTTAACTACTTTCAAAGTCGCTGGAATGGATTCAATCACGTATCTTACCTTTTGAGACGCTAATACTAAGTCGTCTCCACAAGTTGGACAAGTAGACTCATTCGGTTCTTCATATCGGGTTTCTACGACATGACGTTCAAAATCAAATTTAGAGAAGTGATCGCTTTTAGGTTTACGGATTTTAGTTTCTTTCAAGATAGATTCTGTTTCGTTAATGATTACCGGATTAGTTACTTCAGTTTTAGGTACGAAACGTCTTAATCTTTCGATGGTATATTTTTCTTTAACGGTTTCCTTTTGTTTTAAAACCTCGTTTAATTGTGCATTCAACTCAAAAATAAGGCGATGATTTCGCTCTTGTTCTTCGAGTAATGCTTGATTTTGTTTCGTTAATCTTTCGATTTCGGCGAGGGCTTTTTTTAGGTTCATACAATGATTATACCATAAGTAAATATTTTTACTATATATCTATATATAGTAAACACATTCTAAAACGCGATTTCTCGCTTTCGATCTTCTATCACTCTTAATCCTTTCAATATCGCCTCTAAATCTTTCGCTTGATATCCACCACTTTCGATTCTTTCTGGCCATTTAAACTTCGTGAAATTAATCTTATTGATGAGTAGCCAACTGCCGTACTCATCTTCATAGTATATTTTCAATGTCTTTCGATCTCTTGAACAAAACACAAATAATGTGTTGAGTATTTCTATCGGTGAAAAGTTACAGGACAGGAGTATTTGGAACCTGTTCATACCAGCCCTCATATCTATCTCTTTTGTGTAGAAGTAAATCTGTTTGACTCTCCTATAATCGATCATAAATTCTATCCAATATCGCTAGTGTCTGTTCAAGGGAAGTTGTTAGCTTTAATCCTTTTAACTCAATCACCACGATGGAATGATCAAACCGGGTGAAATGGGCTGATTTACGCTTTATCTCTTCACTCTTTAACATATTAACTCTAACATTGTTTTCCTCGTATACTTTCCCAGGTTCATCATCTAATTCTGGAAGTCTTACAAAGTCACCTTGAAGGTGATTATACGCTCTCACCCAATCTCTAAATGTACCTCGCTTTAAATCATTCACTTTACAAAATTCTGTCGTGTTTAATCCTGACATCCGATACTTTTTTACCAGGTCTAGCCTTTCTCGATCGGTTAGTGTTTTTCTCATATTCGTTCTCCTTTTCCTTAAGGATACAAAAAAACACTCCGTTTGATTAGAGTGTTATTATTTGACGTCTAC
>NZ_JAOEGN010000034.1 GCF_025446935.1 Paracholeplasma vituli
GTTCACAGCTTCTTAAGCCATGTTTTCCTTAGAAAGGAGGTGATCCATCCCCACGTTCCCGTAGGGATACCTTGTTACGACTTAACCCCAATCATTGATCCTACCTTAGACGGCTCCCTCCTTGCGGTTAGGCCACCGGCGTTGGGTATTATCAACTTTCGTGGTTTGACGGGCGGTGTGTACAAACCCCGAGAACGTATTCACCGCAGCATGCTGATCTGCGATTACTAGCGATTCCGACTTCATGTAGTCGAGTTGCAGACTACAATCTGAACTGAGACTGCTTTTATGAGTTTTGCTCCACATCACTGCTTCGCTTCTCTTTGTTTCAGCCATTGTATGACGTTTGTAGCCCAGGTCATAAGGGGCATGATGATTTGACGTCATCCCCACCTTCCTCCAGTTTATCACTGGCAGTCTCGCTAGAGTCCCCAACTGAATGATGGTAACTAGCAATAAGGGTTGCGCTCGTTGCGGGACTTAACCCAACATCTCACGACACGAGCTGACGACAACCATGCACCACCTGTACATCTGTTAACCTCCACTATATCTCTATAGCTTTGCAGAGTATGTCAAGACCTGGTAAGGTTTTTCGCGTATCTTCGAATTAAACAACATCATCCACCGCTTGTGCGGGGTCCCGTCAATTCCTTTGAGTTTCATACTTGCGTACGTACTACTCAGGCGGAGTACTTAATATGTTAACTACAGCACTGGGTTCCCCCAACACTTAGTACTCATCGTTTACGGCGTGGACTACCAGGGTATCTAATCCTGTTTGCTCCCCACGCTTTCGTGCCTCAGCGTCAGTATAGACCCAGCAAGCCGCCTTCGCCACTGGTGTTCCTCCATATATTTACGCATTTTACCGCTACACATGGAATTCCACTTGCCTCTATCTATCTCTAGCTCACCAGTTTCTAAAGTATCACAGAGTTGAGCTCTGCACTTACACCTTAGACTTAACAAGCCGCCTACGCACCCTTTACGCCCAATAAATCCGGATAACGCTTGCCCCCTATGTATTACCGCGGCTGCTGGCACATAGTTAGCCGGGGCTTATTCATTGAGTACCGTCACTCTAAGTTCATTTCCTAACCTAGACATTCTTCCTCAATAAAAGAACTTTACATACCGAAATACTTCTTCATTCACGCGGCGTTGCTCGGTCAGGGTTTCCCCCATTGCCGAAAATTCCCTACTGCTGCCTCCCGTAGGAGTTTGGGCCGTGTCTCAGTCCCAATGTGGCCGTTCGACCTCTCAGTCCGGCTACGCATCATCGCCTTGGTAGGCCTCTACCCCACCAACTAGCTAATGCGCCGCAGGCCTTTCTCTAAGTGTGGCTGTAAAGCCCCTTTAAATCTCCAGAGATGCCTCCAAAGATCCTATCCAGTTTTAGCGACCGTTTCCAGTCGTTATCCTCGTCTTAGAGGTAAGTTACCTACGTGTTACTCACCCGTTCGCCACTCACTATTGCTAGTGCGTTCGACTTGCATGTATTAGGCACGCCGCCAGCGTTCATCCTGAGCCAGGATCAAACTCTCCAAAATATATTTGAATTGTAAGAATTAGCTCTTATCTTTTTTTT
>NZ_JAOEGN010000035.1 GCF_025446935.1 Paracholeplasma vituli
ATGATGAATGATTCGAACTAACTTCTTAGCTAAATGAACGAGTGCTACTCGATGATGTTTACCTTCCTGTTTTTTCTTTAAATAATAGTCGTAAAACACAGGATTGTGAATCATGATGGTCATACAAATGTTGATCAGTGTCGAACGTAAATACTTGCTTCCACGCTTCACGAGTTTACCAGTAGAAGACAGGGTTCCAGACTGCTTGATGGTTGAATCTAATCCCGCATAGGATAACATTTCAGCCGGATTTGAAAAGAGCGATATGTCACCATACTCAGAAATAATAGTGGCTGCAGATATAATTCCTATACCCTTAATTGTTTGAATCTTCGTTGGGTATTGAGCCATTAGTAAATGGATTTTTTCCTCAGTAGATTTGATATCTTGAGTCAGTTTTTCAACATACGAAATAGACATTTTCAATTTTAATAGTTGATAGTCTTGTGTGACACCAATAGTCGATTTTGCTAAAGATTTTAAGGTAACAAATTTCGGATAGTTGAATTTACCAATAGATATTCTTCGGATTTTATCATAGTGTTCATTGGTCATCTTAGCGATTCTTTCAGGCGATGTGAAATGTTTTAAAATGTATAAAGATGTCTCAGAATAGCCTTGTTCTTTGATGACTGAATTGAACTCAGGGAAAATCATGTCTAAAACCTTGGTGATCATGTTATAGTGCTTTGTTCTCATTGAAATGAGTTTATAACGTAACCTGGTCAGTGATTTTAAAGCACTAATATGATAAGATTGATGATGATAGGCTTTGTAGTCTACAGTCATCATATAGGATGAAATCATCTCTGCGTCCTTCTTATCTGTCTTCGTTTTTCTGAGTGAATGGGCTTCTCCAAACTTCTTCACTAGAAATGGATTAATCTCCATGAATGTAAATCCATGGGTGGTAAGAAACGACTTTAGATTTTCGCCATAGTGACCTGTAGCCTCTAAGCCTATTATCATTTCTTGTTTCGAAAATGGGGTTAATTTGTTAAGCAATTCCCTAAATCCAATTTGACTGTTCTCAAACGAGAACGCTTGACCGATTGTTTCAGTGGCGATGAAACAATCGTGCTTGTACTTTGAAATATCGAATCCGATATAGATCATAAGTACACCTCCTTAAATTGTTTTTCGTACTTGTGGTAGTCCAGCCTGTCTTTATTCTCATAATCATGTAAAAAGCGTTATTCGCTAACTAACTATTGCTGATTAAAATAAAGACCGTGGTAAGCGTCACCTCAAAACAGTCTAGCTGTATTAGTATGAAACAAATCCACAGTACATTATTAGTATATTAAATTAGAAAGAAAGAGGAAAGGTTTGAATTCATCTTAAGTGCTAACTTAATACAATTTAAATCTTACATG
>NZ_JAOEGN010000036.1 GCF_025446935.1 Paracholeplasma vituli
CAAACAGAAACACTATGAATTGAATAAAACCCACTTATATAACCGTCCAGCTCAATATAAAGATACTTATCCTTTTCTAAAAGATATTGATTCTTTATCTCTAGCGAACACTCAACTCAATCTTGAAAAAGCCTTTAAAATGTTCTTTAAACGTAAACAAGACCTACCAAAGTTCCACTCTAAGAAACAAGACTATGGGTATACAACCAATCTTGTAAACAATAATATCACGCTAATGAAATGTTATATCAAACTCCCTAAACTAGGCGATGTTAAAATCAAACAACATAGGGTGATTCCTAGTGAAATGACTTTAAAGAGTGTAACCGTATCTAAGAGTAGTACGGGTAAGTATTATGTATCCATACTCTATGAATACAAAAAAGAGATTAAGAAACAAGAAATCAAAACATCCATTGGACTCGATTTCTCGTTGAATCATTTTTATGTGGATGATCAGGGATTCAAATTAGATTATCCAACCGATATTCAAACAGACTATAATAAACTGAGAATCCTTCAACGAAGTTTATCTAGAAGAATTAAGGGTTCTAGTAATTATAATAAGAGGGTATTAGACATCGCCTTATTACATGAACGAATTAGACATAAGAGAGATGACTTTTTACATAAACTATCCTACGCGATAGCCAAGCGTTATGATTTAGTGAGTGTAGAAGGTTTGAATCTCATTGAGATGTCTCAAACGAGTCCTTATTACGCCAAACAAGTATCCAGGTTTGGATGGACAAGATTTGTTTCATTCTTGAAGTATAA
>NZ_JAOEGN010000037.1 GCF_025446935.1 Paracholeplasma vituli
GCGTACTTACTGCTCCCCGTGGCGTTTCGCCGTTAGTTGCGTCCTTCATCGGTGCTTAGTGCCAAGGCATCCACTGCGTGCCTTCTCTTCCTTAACCTTACGTCAGAATTTATCTACTTTTCAAAGATCTCAACCATTAGGTTGGATAAAACATTTTTAAGGGTTTAGCTCACTTGTGAGTGCACCACTTAAATGGTGGGCCTAAATGGACTCGAACCATCGACCTCACGGTTATCAGCCGTGCGCTCTAACCAGCTGAGCTATAGGCCCTTCTAAAAGACATAAGTCTTTCAAAACTGAATATGATGAGTAATGCAGAATGTTTGGGAGATTTTAGATAAAATCTCGTTTGTGAGAACTTTGTAAACAAAGTCTCGTTCACAGCTTCTTAAGCCATGTTTTCCTTAGAAAGGAGGTGATCCATCCCCACGTTCCCGTAGGGATACCTTGTTACGACTTAACCCCAATCATTGATCCTACCTTAGACGGCTCCCTCCTTGCGG
>NZ_JAOEGN010000038.1 GCF_025446935.1 Paracholeplasma vituli
TAATCCATTTGATGGTTCCGTTTATCCATCAGACGAATCATTTGTTTGGTTAAGATAGTTTGATTGGGTCTACTACTCGCTAGTTTCGCGATTCGTTTATGATAAAACTGATTCATACTCTTTAACCTTTTTCCATCAATGAGTAAGTGTGTATTATTGGTTGCGGAACAAAATGCCAAATTGTTATACCCAAAATCGATGCCCATGGTTTCGGTAAGATCATCTAATTTCATTTTAGGTGTTTCATCTAAATAGACATAGACCACTTCGATGTATTGGCCATCATAGTAGGACTTGATGGTGATTTCTTTGATTGGTTTGGTTTGGATACATTTGGGTGTGGGGATATCTAGTGATAAATCACTTAAAT
>NZ_JAOEGN010000039.1 GCF_025446935.1 Paracholeplasma vituli
CTTTATAATGTTAGACAACATTTCATCCAAACCCAAAAATACTTACCCTATAACGAAAACTATAAGCTACTAAAAGATAGTGAGCATTATCGTTACTTAAGTACTACTCAAGCTCAAATGGTTATTCGTAAAGTCGATGAAGCGATGAAAGGATTCTTTGGATCTTTAAAGTCTAAAGTGAAACAAACCGTCAGACTGCCTAGATATCTGAAAAAGGATACTTATTATCCTCTATATGACCGAATGGTCTATAAACCATCCAATGAAGTCTATACACTCCCTAGAAGTCACTTCATCAAGAAAGTATCCAAAGAGATTGAATTAGTTTCAAAACAAATTCATA
>NZ_JAOEGN010000003.1 GCF_025446935.1 Paracholeplasma vituli
TGCACAGATATTTCGTTAGCAGGCTCAATGAAAGGAATGGATCGTAATTCAAACACAGCATCATCACTTTTATGGGAAGTTGAAAGATTGTTAATCACATCTAAGGAATCAGAAGAATTGCCTAAATATTTACTTATGGAAAATGTACCTATGCTGGTATCTAAGAAATTCATTCATAGTTTTAATGAGTGGTTATTATTCCTTGAGTCATTGGGTTATAAAAACTATTGGCAACAATTGAATGCTAAAGATTATGGCGTTCCACAAACTAGAAATAGGGTATTCTTAGTGTCAATTATAGATCCCAAATACGAGTTCGAATTTCCAAAAGCATTTCCACTTGAGAAACATCTTATCGATTATCTTGAGCCAGTAGTAGATGAGAAGTATTTCATAAGCGAAGCATTCTTGCTATATTGCACGGATCCAACAGATAGAAATGGGTTCATTAGAGGCAATAGGTTTAAACCACATGACACTACTAAGAGTAGATACGCATTTACCATTACAACAAGAAAAGGGTCAACACCAACAGATAACTATGTTATCGTTCCAGAAGCAACGCTAAAGGGCTATAAAGAAGCTTATTTAGGCGATGGCATCTATATCAATCGTCCACATCAAAAACGTGGGTGTGTCCAAAAAGGAAAGATTCAAACCATAAAAAGGACAGTCAGTGATTTAGGTGTTATTGTCGAAAGAGATAAAGCGCTTATGATACGTCGAATTACCCCTAGAGAATCACTAAGGTTGATGGGATGGACAGATGATAGAATCGATTTAATAATCGATAAATTCTCAGATGCTAGGCTATACACATTTGCTGGTAATGGTATCGTCATCGATGTACTTTGTGAAATATTCAAGGAATTATTCAAACATGGTATTTAATCGTGTATTAATCAATTTGGTTCAAGGTGGTATCTATGAGAAATGATAAAAGAAATGAAATATATTATTGGATTAAACTCCGCCAGGACCTGATGCAATCAAAGGAAATGAAGCTGCTAATGCGCCAACCAGATGGTGGTTGGTATTTTAGCATATATGTCTACCTTATCATGTTGTCAATCAACTCCAATGGAAGACTCATCCAAAAAGTAAATGAGATGGAACTAATTTATGATCTCACAACCATTACCCAGGAACTCATGTTCTTTAAGATTGATACCATTAGAGTTGCGATAGATATGTTGATGAAAATAGGTTTGCTTTATGAAGATGCATCAAACATTATTTGCATAACAGGATTTGATAAACTAGTCGGTTCAGAAACTGGTTGGGCAGAAGTTAAACGGAAGCAAAAGGAAAAACAATTGATGGAAGATGGCGTGGAAAAAGTCCACGCTATTGTCCACGGTAATTTCCCCCCAGAGTTAAGAGATAAGAGTATAGAGTATAGAGATAAAAAAATAGATATCAAATCAATCGATCAGAATGATAGAAATGATAAATATGATAAATATGATAAAGTCACTTTTTCAAGTGAATCAATTATCAATGATTTTCTAGAAAATTTGAAAATCAATCAGTGGCATGAAGAGTTTTCAAAGTCACATGTATTAACAAAATACTTAGTATACTCAAAATACCTTGAAGAAGGAGATATGGATAATCTATTAGCTACGAATGCTTTCTTTGATAATTATTTAAAAACAACTTATGAGTTTGATGAACTGAAGAAGCATGTTCAGTACTTTCTATTCCAGTTTAGGAAACTATCCCAAACAGATAAATCAAAGATTAATAACAAACTAGGGTATTTAACAAATGCGATCAAAAAGAATCAACGAAGTATTGAATGGAGTAACTCATCTGAGTTAAAAGAACTCTTAAAATTAAACGAGACAATCCAGGCAAAACTAAAGAAAGAATCAATTGCGATGTTTCCGGTTGATGAAGTGAAACAACAACTCTATTGTAAAGAACACTACCTAGTACGTTACAACGAAGAAATGAAGCAGTTAAGACAAACATTTGATAAGAAGTGTTCTGTCAGATGAGTAGTGAATATTTTATCAGATGTGATGACTTATCTATGATAAAACCGATATTAAGAGTGATTTTTATCAACATTATTTTTGGAGAATAAAAACGTATGAGTTTTAATTGATTTCAGTAGAACATATAGTATAATCGTCTGTAATTGGAGGAGTGATTACATGAATAATTGTAATGGGAGTTTAAATGAAAAACTCGTTATATCAGCAACCAACTTTGCAAGAAGATTATTGAAAGTAGATGATGCACTATGGGTGTTCATCAACGATGGGGATATGTTTAAGTCAATCAATCATTCTGGTCTTTTCGAAAAGGAAATGTTTGTAATCCGGTACAATCGTGATTGGCTTAGGACTGCACAAACTGATAGAATTATCAAATGTGCATTCCATGAAACATTTCATTCAGTTCAATACTCAGCTGTGATTGGATATGGTATGGGAGTTAAAAATAACCTATTTTCAGATGATGAAATGACGCAAATGATTCATGAATTTAAAGCGGAAAACTACGATGATTCAAGTGACGAATGGGGTACACACCTAGTTGAACAACAAGCAGAAGGGTTCGCACAAGAACTCTATGAAAAGTTTATTAACGAATTCAAAAACATTGAAGTTTTTGTTGATAGATACTATGAAATGTATCCGAATATTGAATAAGTTGAATATTGATGTCTCTGATGATGATGAGTGATCATAAACTTTAAGGTGCTTTAATTTTAATTAAAGGTAGAATTACAAGGGCTTTTGTGATACAATTTATCTAATCAATAATGCATGTTTATGATGTCTTAAATAGGAAAATTGACACCCTTTTCAACTAGTTGAAAGAGTGGAAAAAAAGTGGAAAAAGCATGAAAAAATCTACTTTGAATTAAATAGCGAACTTACAGAATCATTAGTAAAATAAAGTGCTTTGAAATGGAGTGATTTGGATGAAATCTATTAAAATAAAAAAACTGAGTGATAAGCCACTAACATATATCAGTCTATTTAGCAGTGCTGGTGTTGGATGTTTTGGGTTCAAACAAAATGGTTTTGAGTGTATTGCTACTAATGAACTGATTGAAAGAAGATTAAATATTCAAAAAATTAATGATAAATGTATTTATAAAACTGGATATATCCAGGGAGATATCACTTCTGTAGAAACCAAGAATCGAATCTTTAATGAAGTTAATTTTTGGAAGAAAAACCATGAAATAAGTGAGCCAGATGTTGTTATTGCAACGCCACCATGTCAAGGGATGTCTGTCGCCAACCATAAAAAGTCAAAAAATGAAATTGAAAGAAATTCATTAGTAATCGAATCAATTCACGTTGTAAAGGATCTTAAACCTAAAGTTTTTATATTTGAAAACGTAGCAGCGTTCTTAAAAACTGCTTGTATTGAAGATGAAACAGTCATGTCGATATCTGATGCAATTGATAAGAACCTTTCTGATGATTATACGATTCAATCTAAAGTCATCAACTTTAAAAACTACGGATCAAACTCAAGTAGAACTAGAACACTTGTAATAGGAGTGTTAAAGAAATATGTAAATGAGTTTTCTCCTGAAGAGTTGTTTCCAGCATACCAAAAAGAAAAAAATCTTAAAACAGTAATCGGGCATCTGCCAAAACTTACAAAGATGGGTGAATTTGCAAAAGATGATTTTCTTCATTCTTTCAGAATATATGATGAAAGAATGAGACCATGGATTACGGATTTAAAGGAAGGTCAATCAGCTTTTGATAATGTTGATCCACATAAACGTCCTCATCAGGTTTTAGAAGGAATAATTGTGCCAAACAAAAATAAAAATGGTGATAAATATACTCGTCAATGTTGGGATAAGGTTGCACCATGTATTCATACACGTAATGATCAGTTGGCAAGTCAAAACACAATTCACCCTACTGATGATAGGGTATTTAGCATAAGAGAATTAATGAATATAATGGCTATACCCAAAGAATTCAAATGGTTTGAACAGGATTTGAAAACATTAAACTCGCTTACTCAGGATGAAAAGTCAAAGTTATTAAAGACACAAGAAATTAATATAAGACAGTCATTAGGTGAAGCTGTGCCAACAGGTGTGTTTTCAAGTATTGCGATAAATATTAAAAAAGTATTGACAGGCAATTCTTTAACTTCGAAAGAAATCACAGAATTAATAAAAGATTGGAAATTATTTGAACACCGTAATTTAATGGATTTCTTAGTAAAGAACCAGCAAAAATACAATGTAAAGACATTGGCTACGATTGCTGAGTATGCTAACGCAGCTCGAGAAAAAAATTCTGCATATTATACTGATAAAATGTTGCTACACAATATCTACTCGATACTACCAGTGTTTGAAGGAAAGTCTATAATGCGTGTGTTAGAGCCATCTGTTGGAGTTGGATCTTTCTTACCATTAGTTGCTAAAAAATACTCACATATTGAAGAAATTATTGTTGATTGTGTGGATATAAGTGTTGAGTCCATGGAAGTTCTAGAGTTTCTCATACCACTGTATAATCTAGGCGAAAATGTAAAAATAAATCTGATAGCCAAAGACTATTTAAAACATAAAATTATTGAAAAATATGATTTGGTTATAGGCAATCCCCCTTTTGGCAAGTTAACAACAAGCAAAAGTGATATAACAAAAGACTATCACAATTTGAAATCAAAAAACCTAGCATCGTATTTTATTGAAAAAAGTTTAAAATACTCTGATAATGTAGTAATGATTATGCCAAAAAACATATTAAATACATCAGAATTTGATGAAACAAGAAAGTTCATTTCACAGTATAACATTAACAATATTGTTGATTTTGGAGAATACGGATTTAAGGGTGTTCTTGTAGAAACAATATGTTTGTCAATTAACACAACACTTAAACCAAGTAAAACTATTGTTACGTCTTTACCATTGGATATATCTAAAACACAGAATCAATCATATGTAACATCTAATAAGTACCCATATTGGATAATTTATAGAAATGATTATTTCGACAACTTTATAAATAATCTTGAGCTGAATGTGTTTGAAGTATTTAGAGATAGACAATTGACTAATTCAAATATGAAATCTTTAGGAAGTGATAAAATTCGGGTTATTAAATCAAGAAATATCACAGATGATGGTCAAATTATTGATATTGACAATTATGATGCATACATTGATAGAACTGCCTTAAATACTTTTTCAGTTGCAAAGTATTTGGATGATGATAATGTATATTTAACTCCAAATATGACGTATAAAACCCGTCTAATGAAGAAACCAAAGAATACTGTCGTTAATGGATCTGTCGCAATTTTAATACCAAAATTCGATAAAAAACTTACGAATGAGGATATGAAATTTTTCTCATCAAATGAGTATAGAGAGTATATGCAGATAGCGAGAAATTATCAGACAAGAACATTAAATGTTGATAATAATAGCATATATTTTTACGGAATCAGAAAGGGGTAAATAATGAGACTAATCGATGGAGAACACTTAGATACTTTATTGGGTGAAAGAGATTTTGATATTAGAAAAAGTCATAATGCTCGTTGGATTGATCAAAAATGTACCCCTGATGTCGTAACTATAATTGCAGATTGTATTTTAGAGTTTTTATCAGATAAAGAAGATGATACGATTTTTACTTCTATGGACATTTGGCATAATGATTATACAGTGCAAAATGTATTGGATATTTTTAAGAAACCGAGTCCCAAGGAGAAAAGTGCTAGAAATGAGTATGATAAATTTTTCCAACAACCAATGGGGATGTTTTCATATGCAGGAGTTTTAGAAAAACACAAAAAAGGAAATAGAAATTTTTATAAACTTAGCGAAAAAGCTTTATTAGAGGAAATATCATTAAGTGAACGTAATGCGTTAAAATTCCTAATCAAATACATCACAAAAGTCTTATGTGACTCAGATATATACTACCTTTTTGAAGAGTTTTTCAGACTTCAAAACAAGGATGCATATAATAATTTAAAACGGGGATTTACATCTTTTACACAAGCGTTTACACCTATAAATGGCGATACAGAGGTTTGGAGAATTTTCATCAAAGTTATTAATCCACTAGCATATAGCAAAAACTCTGCAGGTACTGAAAGAGGTATGCTATCTAAAGATTTAATAACTTATGATATGTTAATGTATAATCGAGATAACTTTAGAGACATATATCAACGAAAACCCAAAGGTATCACTCGTGGGTCACACGTAACCCCATCTTTACCGAGAGCAAAATATATACAGTACTTAACCGATAAAGCAATGAAGAATGTCAAACTTATAAATCGCTTTTACAATTTTGGTCTCAGTGAAGTTGCTGGAGATGATGAGCTTGCAACTGAAGCTCACCACATTTTTCCTCGATCTGATTTTCCACAAATTGCTTATTTTTTAGAAAATTTAATTAATTTAACACCGAATCAACATCGAAACCATGCACATCCAAATGGAAACTATTCTGTAATTGACAGAGAATTTCAAAAGATATGCTTAATTGCGAAATTAGGAACCATTAGAAAATCAATTGAGAATAATTGGGGAGATTATGATTTTAATAACTTCTTGTTTGTTGCTGATACTGGTTATAGTACAGATATATTTTCTAAAATTGCTACATTTGACTACGATAATGTTATCAGCAAGATCAATTTAATATAAGGGAGTGAAATTGATATGGCAAAACTCATTTATACGACTAGAAAATCAATTGTATTTAATAGTTTATCTGAAGTATATGAAACCATTGGAATACTAACATCTGGGAAGTACACCATGTTGAAAATTGAACAGAATCAATTATCTGGAGCATGGGGGAAAGAGGGGAGGATTATTATTTATAGTAGTCCACATAAATTTCCGAAACCTATTTCAGATCGATATAGTGCAGGTAATGGGAGAATATTGTACAGAGTAAATAGCAATGCATTCGTTTTAGATATGATTTCGAATCATGGCTTTACCATAGTTCCAATCACGTCAACCGGGAAAACAGCAAATGTTAATCCTCCATCGTATATTGAAGGTTTATCTTTTGTACCTAGTGCTTATCAAGCAGACTTCACAAGAGGTTATAATAAATAATCTTCATAATGAGTATTACGAAGTAAATCTTGTTGATTTGCTTAATCATCATCTTAATTTATATATTCACTTTTATTGAAATTAACGATACAAAGTTATAGCAAAAACTAGAAAAGAGGAATCATGCATATGAAAAGAGAGAAAAACTTAAAAAGAATCGCTGAACTTTTAGCATGGATTCAAGCTAAAGTTCAATTGTTTAACAAATTACATTATCTTGACATTAACATTTCCTCTGAAACCTTTTTTGCGGATCTCCTTAATTTGGTCATGGATCTAAACTTTTCTAATCTTAATCAGCAAAATATGAATAATCCTTATGCAGATTTGTATGATCAAATGAATAATATTTATTGTCAAGTTACATCAGAAAAGACATCTGGAAAGATTAAGGAGTCAATTGATGGAGTTGAGAGTCTAGTTAGTAGCGATAAAGACTCCAGACTTATTATCTTTTTACTGACAAGTAAACCTAGATTTACAACAGATTTTGTTACTAAAAAAATTACATTTTGTAAAGACAATGACATAATAGATATGTCGAAACTTTTGCATATAATAAGTACCAAAGATAATGCTAAAGTATTAATTATCAAGGAATACTTAGAGCATAATCTTGATGCAATAAATGAAAAAGAGAAGACGATATGTAGTGAAGATGAAACAATTATTCAAATTATAGATTATTTATCTAACACGCAAACGTTATCAGATGAAATAGATTCTATTATTGATCCACATGATAAAATTAATAGAAGATTTTCAAGTTATGCCGAATATATTAAGGATGAATATAAAGACTTGTATGTTGCATATGGAATATCATTGAGTACTGTGTATGGAAGCTTAATCAACGATGAAATAAAGAGAGCAATTCATAACAGGTATTTAAAAACACTAAGTGTGAAAGCGTTAGAAATATGTCAAAACAATCCAAAAATGGCATTAGATAACTTGGTTATAGAATTAAATAATGTTATTTCATCAAATGGAAGAAATTATGATAAAAGTGCTATTAGATTTTATCTGGTGGATCAAATAATAAAATGTAATGTATTTCCAAATGAGGTAAAATATGCAAATTGACAAGCAAATTGCTGAACAATCATCATCCTATGTAGGGTATTTGATTCTAAAGGTTTTGAATAAAAGGCGTGAATGCACGATTTATGATTTATATGATTCTTTAAATAAGAGTATTAATCTTTCTAGTAGACAGTTAATGGCAGGAATGATTTTTTTATTTTCTTTAGGCTTATTAGAATTTTCGGAGGCGAAATTATGGTTAATCAAATGAAAAGAGTTAAATTATTAAAATTATACTCCGATAATAATATATTTGAGCCAGTTGACTTTAAAAATGGACTAAACATAATATTGGGTGAGAAGTCGGATACTAAAACAACTTCAGGTAGTAAAACTAACGGAGTTGGTAAAACCATCTTAGCACAGTTCATTGATTTTTGCTTATTTGCAGAATATTCAAGCTCGAGAGTAAGTAAAATACCAAAAGATATTCTCCCAGTTGATGAGAACATTAACTTGGATCTTATGATTGGATCGGCAATATATACGATATCTAGAAATAGAAAAAATGAAAAAACCCCAGTTATAACTATTAATAATCAAAACCTTATATTTCCCAATTTTAAACAATCATTACAGTATATATCGAACATCGTTTTTGAAGAATCAAACCTTGATATTTCTCCATCTTTAAGGTCACTGCTTTCAATATTGATAAGGGATGAAAACTCAGAGTTCAAAGATATAGCTAAACCGTTCGATCTTAGATTAAGAATACCTGAAGACTATGCACCACATCTATATTTGATGAACATTTCACTGATTCAGTATAAAGATGCTGTGGAGAATCTCAAAAGAATTAAATCTTTAATTGAGGTTATTAACAATGAGAAAAAAGAATTAACTAATAATAATCAAAAAGATATATCATTTGTGAAAGCTGAATTGAATGAGATAAATAAAGATGTTGATATCATTGGAAAAGCACTTGATGAGTATAAAACAGCAGATAGTTACGAGATTATAGAAAAAGAGGTCTCAGAGCTTGAAATAGAGATAAAGAGATTAAGTTCAGAATTGAAAGTTTTGTATTATGAAATTAAAAAAATAAATTCTATGCCGAAAATTGAACAAATCCCCTCGGATGAAATTGAAATTCTGTATAATTCTTTCATAAAAAACTTAGGAACATTAATTGTAAAAAACTTAGATGAGGTTACACAGTTCAAATCAAAAATTGAAGTATTTCAAAGATCTTTACTTGAAGAAAAACGAGTAGATATTCAAAAGCAGATTGAAATTTTAAAAAATGAAAAGAATCAAATTGATATCCAATATTCTCAAAGAATGAGACTACTTGATACTAAAGGTGTGTTTCAAAATTTAAAAACCACTTTAGGACTTTATCAAGAAAAGAAAAACACAATGCTGAAAACACAAGTTTTACTACAAAATTATGAAAAACATGTTTCAGATAAGAAAAAACTTGATGAAGACAAAATAAGACATTCGAACGAATTAGATGAACTTTTTAATAAAAATGTCAAAAGTATAGAATCATTTCAAAATACAATACTATCAATTCATGAGTATATAATGGGTAATCGAGAATGTTCATTTGGAATTGACACAAATACGAAATCTCGTACAAATCCTGTTAGCGTTAATTTGAGAATTCATGACGACGGAAGTCATGGTATAGATAGAATTAAAGTATTTATATACGATATAAGTCTACTATTTAACGAGTTGACCAGAACAAGACATCCATTGTTTTTACTTCATGACAATTTATTCGAAACTGATCAGAACACTAGAATAATGAGTTTAAACTATATTTATGAAAAGACAGTTGAGCATGCAGATGATTTTCAATATATCGTGACCTTAAATAAGGACTATCTGTTTTCTGATAATGGTGTTGATGCTAAATTACTATTTAATTATGAAGACTATGTGATAGCTACTTACACAAAAGAGAATAAGTTCTTAAAAAAATCTTACAAAGAGATTAGCAAAGAAAAATAGAATCTAGGGGGATGATTATATGGACAAAAATCAAAATGCGATTGTTAGTATAAACGGGAGCATTACATTAATGGAAACTAGTATTATTTCTGCTTTAGAATATCTTGGCTTACCAAAAACAGAAATATTTTCTGATGTAAAGCAGAGAATTACAGTATTCAAGAATATTGAAGATGTTCTCGTCCTTTTAGATTCAAATATTAAAAAGGATTCCAGATATATATCAAAATTTTTTGCAGCTGTATCGGCCGGTTTATTTGATGCAGCATTGAATTATTTATGGGATGAAACTATTTTGCAGTTAAGAAATCGTGTTTCTCAGTATGATATAGAATACTTTTTCGACTGTGCAGTGAAGACAGAAAAAAGATCAAAGCTAAAATCAATTGAGGATTTGATCAAAGTAGATGATTCAGAGTTGTTGATAGGTTCTAAAGAAATAGGACTAATTAGTAGTATTGGGTATAAACTTTTAGAAGACATCAAGTTCATGAGAAATTGGGCAAGTGCCGCACATCCTAATAACTCAGATCTTACGGGGTTGCAACTAATAACATGGCTTGAGACTTGCATTAGAGAAGTTATCTGTTTACCCCTTGAGAACATAACAGTTAGAATTAATACTCTTTTAGAAAATATTAAGAACAGCGCTCTTAGTAGCAAAGAGTTGGACAATATTGTAGTTTTTTTTGCAGAACTAACATCTGAAAAAACAGGAGCATTAGCAAATGGTTTCTTTGGGATATTCACAAGAGGAGATGCCCCACAACACTGCATTGATAATGTTTTATACCTTGCTCCTAAATTATGGCCTTTGATTAGTGATGATGTAAAAGTTCAGTTTGGAATTAGATTTGCACAATTCGGAGCAAATGGTGATAAGGATAAACAGAAACTATCTCGTCAGTTTCTTGAAGTATGTAATGGATTACAGTATATTCCTAACACAATAAGAGACTCAGAGATAAATGAACAACTTGCCGCTTTAAGAAGAGTACATGAAAGCTTTGATAATTTTTATAATGAAGGAATGTTTGCAAAGCAACTTGTAAATATAGTTGGTGATAAACTCCCAAGTCAGATTATAGATAGATATGTAAATACGATTGTTTATGTGTTTTTATCGAATGGATATGGTATTGCTTCAGCAGCAGACCCTTATTATGAAACATTAATATCTGGTTTTGATTCTAGAGCAAGTATGAAAGCTATTGTATCTCTCATTAGGGATGACGTTGCATTAAAGTTAAAAAATAGAAAACTATGTCGGATGCAATTTATTAGACTAATTGAACTTGTATTACCAAAAATAACAGCCCCAATGTTCAAAGATTTTATTGATAAATTACTTAAAATGGATTTGGCAACTGCTTCTACTGATGATAAAGTAAAAAAACAAATAGACCTAATGCGTGTGTACATTAAATAAGTGTATTTCTAAACACACTGTTTTGATTATGTCAAGTTATACAGATGTATATCATAGAGAAAAAATCTAGGTAAATGAAGAATTGAAAGTGAAATCAGTTTGTTACATTCTGAATAATGGAGATTTGTGAATAACATTTTCTTAATGTCACATTCTTTATTAAAAAAAAACGATTGGTTAAACTGAGTTGATTGAGTTGTTGCAGAAAGGATAACGTAAATAAGTGGATAATTTATGGACTGAAAGTAGTTTTCATGACAATATTAAAAATATGGTAGCACAGATATGTCGAAAATTAGGCTATGCAACAAGAGAGGAATTCAAGGGTAAAGATTGGCGTGCTGATGTTTTTGTGTTGGCAAATGGCATAAAATATGCTTTTGAAATTCAATCAAGTATTCAGTCTGTAAGAAAGACTTTAGAGAGACAAGCTAAATATATTAGAGATGGTGTTATTGGATGCTGGTTGTTTGAGAAAGAACCAAAGCAAAAAAATGAATTAGAAAATCTTCCACTATTTCGATTAAATAATAATAATGATAATGTAACCGTATCTATTAAAGATAGAAAAGAAATTTCATTAGAAGTCTTTATCAAAGATTTTTTGCATGGAAATATAAAGTTTTGTAGTTCACTTAATCCTTTAGAGTTAGAAGTTAGATTTATTAAAATGGATTGTTGGAAATGCAGACACGAAAATCACATATACTACATTGGGGATTTGATTACACCATGTAATGCAAAGATATTCTTTGGTGACATTGAGATGTGGATTTCAGAAAAATTAATGTTTACACCTGAAATTGTAGAAAAAGTTCTAGACCACGCTAAAGTAAACAACAAACTGAATATGGCAACGATAAAAGAAAGATATAGTAATACGGTTGGAAACACATATTTATCCTTTGGGTGTTCAAAGTGTGATAGTATCTTTGGAGATTGGTTCGTTTTTGAAGCCATAATTGATACATGGTATGGCGATGGAGTAGTAGATAAAATGATGATTTCAAAAAAAGAGATTCCAGTCGATTTAAAGAGCGAAACACCTCATTGGTGTCATCCAGGCGAGAATGACTTTTGTGAATAATCAAGAATAAGTGAACTAATTCAATAATCACTGTTTGTGATGTCTCAAATGAGAAAAAGTTATACTTTAATGAGTAACTTACGGTCGATATTAGGAAATATCGAGCAAATCACAAGTTGACTCAGGGGAGGAAAAATGGGGGCAAAATTAGTTAGTCACAATGAAAGTAAAGAAGCGAGACAAAGAGCTACCAAATTAATAGAAGAGGTAAGAAAACACTCTAAGATTAAAGGACACTATAAGTTTAATCATAGATTAATTGGCTCTGGGAAAAGAAGATGTATTGTAAAAGATTCTAATGGGAAATATGATTTGGATTATCAAATCATTTTAACAAAGAATTCAAAACAAGGTGATTCTAAACCTACTCAAATTAAAGCTGACTTTCTTCAAGCTTTTTCGGACTGTAAAAATCAAAACGAGAAAGTTGAAAACTCAACTACAGTTATTACTGTGAGAACGTCTAAAAACCAGGGAACTTTCGATGCGAGCAAAGAAAAGTTCTCTTTTGATTTTGTAATAATCAGTATTGATGAATCAAAGAGAATAAGACGAAATGCTCCTAATGTTTATACCTGGGTTCAACTCCCTAGTAAAAACTCCTATATATATGAAAAATTCAAAGGATTATCAGCAGATGATCAAAGACTCCTACTTGAAGAATGTATTATCCCAAGAGTAATTGCAGAAAAAGATAAACACGAATCAGATAGAATCTCCTCAGTTCATATCTTCTATGAAGAAGTTAATAATCGTGTGGAGTAAACTTATGACAAAAGACGAATTAATGAAAAAACTATATTTCGATCCAAATAGTGATGAAGAATATAATGATGCGGAATTTTATCTGAGAGTTAAAGGAGTTGCTTTTCATCAGAAGATTATGAATCATCTTGGTGTTGATTTTAATGATGACAAATCAATAATTGAATGGTCAAAGGTAACAGCATTACTACGTTATGATAAAAAGTTGAGAAATAAAATCTACATTTATATAGCTACACTCGAAGAATATATACGAGCCTATTTAAGTAACAAATACGAAGATAATCCTATTCAACCTTTTTGGAAAGATGGAAGATCACCTCGTTCGAAAGTTAAAACAAGAATTATTGATGGGAAAAGTGTTTCAGAAGTACTTCAATCAATAGATTTTGGTGACTTGTTAAATCAAATTAAAAACATTCCTGCAGAAGACATAAATGAGATGTTTGATTGTACAATCGATATTCATTCAAATCTTGATGCTGTAAGAGAGTTAAGAAATGCAGTTAGTCATCATGCCTTTCTAATGGTTTATAAATTTAACACATGTATTGTTGAGGGCATTAGAAATAGTTCTCTGGAGCATAATATCAAGAATTTAAGACAACTACTACCTAGAGAATATAGATATGGGAAAAAGGGTAGTGGTGGAATTACGGCAGAGATTGAAGCTTGTAAGTATGAGAAAACTAATGTCAATAAAAAAGAAACAAGACAGCTAATGAAGTTAGATACTAGGGATATAGTTAGTATGATTTAATATGAATTGGGAGGAGAATGACCATGGGAATGCTAGAGTTGGTTTTCAAAAGCAAGTTTTCACTAAAGTACTATGGTACTAATGATATTGCGACCGGATGGCATATAACTACACTGTTAGATAATGAAAATATGTTTAAAGAATATTTAACTCTCTCCGATTACCAAATTGAGTCAGAAGACAACTTACGTGATTATTTAACATTATCAACTATATGCGAATATCATGAGATTGTTTCCCAATTAAAGAATGATTCTGACAAACCAAGACTGAAAGAAATAATTGATTTGTCTAAAGAAACATTGAATAAATACGAACAACCGCTTAACCAAATCTATGATTTGATCAATAAGAGTTATCATTCACTACTAATAAAAGACAATGATGATTTTAATCGACATGAGTTTTATGATATTGTTTTGGATTATATCTATAAACAGCATGATCGAGTAAAAAGAGATGTATTCCTTTTTATAGAAAATGAGCATTGGGGATATATCATCAACAATTTCAATAATTGTCTCAGCTATTATAAGCAGCATACTAATGAACTTGATAATTTATTACAAAAGATTTTCTTTGAAGAAGAAAAACATCCTTACTCCAATCTAATTGAGTTGTTTTCTAATTATAAAATTCATTTTTTCCAGGAAGTATTTAAGAAATATGTCAATATTCTTTGTGATAAAGCATTAAGTCTGCTAAAAAGCATGAACGAGGATAATTATATAAATGTTTATGCTTATAGTGAAGATATAATAAAACTTGCCAAACAATACGATTTAAGAAAAAGGTTAAGTGATTTTGATAGATTGAAACCAATAATCGATAAAAATTATAGTGCTTACATGAAAAAACATGGGAAAGTTTTCGAACAAAAAATTCCTATTAAAGAAGTAATTGACAAATTACGTGATGAGTTAAATTCTCAGAGAGTTGCAAGTAATATCACTATATTAGGACTGACTCATACAAGATTAAAAAAGGCTTTCGGATATGAGGCTTCGATTAATACAGTTTTTGATTTACCGAAATCTATCATTATGGATAGCATACGGCATATTGGATTAGAATCTAATTCCATATTCACTCCGTCAGTACAAAATCAAATACGATGGATGTTTGGTTTTCATGATCATATACTTGGTGTTATTATTAATGATAAGGATTTATCCAATGTACTATACAATGTTACTTCAAAAGTCTTGGAAATGATTTGCAAAGAATATAGCTTAGACTATTTGGATTTGAACAATGAGTTAAATGGCATAATTGATTCGATTGTTTATTTATTTTCAATTGATGATAATTATCCATATTATAGAACTTTCTGTTTTGGATTGTCTCAAAATATTTGCTCTTATATAGAAAAAATACTTCGTAAAGTTTTTATGGAGAAGTATGATAAAGAGGTTTTATACATTCCTGAATCTCAAGTTACACTAGGGAAACTACTTGATTCAGAGCCCATAATTAACATTTTTGGCAAAAGACTCACATCAATAATAAGGTATGAACTACATTTCATTGAAGAAAATGAAAATGGAGTTCGCAAGATTATTGGAATGAACCTGCGCAATAAACTAATGCACAATAACGATATTGATTATGTTAATGAAATACATATGGGTCTTGTGACTCATCTCTTTCATTTGTTATTGACAATCATTCATCAATTGGAGACGACAATCATCAAATTTGATGATGAATAACTATATAAAATCATTTCTTTAGGAGATAATTTAATGACTAATACAAGAACTGTACCAATTAGAAGTAAACAACACGAAATCAATGATATAGGAACCGCAATTTTTCATTATGCAATCTCAAAGCATATGGTTACAAGAAGCATCGAAAAGAATGACTATGGAATTGACGAGTTGATTGACATTGTAGATATTAGTGATGTTAAGGGAATGTATACTCAAAAACTGCCAGGTCAAATCATAGCAGTTCAATTGAAGAGTACTACCAGGAAATCGAATAGTTTGAGACTTAAAAACTCAACGCTTAATTACCTATTTTATAATAATATCCCAACTTTTCTAGTGAAAGTTGATGTTAAATCAAAAACATATTCCTTTGCTAATATACGAAAGCAAGTCCGAAATAATTGGGATTTATTTATCGGTAATAATCCTTTTTCGTTAAAACTAAACAAACGTACTGAAGGTGAAGATAGAGAGCATCTACTTAAGGTAATCGAAAATAGATATTTGAAAAACTCTGGAACATCAAGTAGAGATTTAGATTTAGATTATCTCCTATGTAATGCCAGTCTATTGATGGAGTTTAGTGAAGAGTTAGATAGATATGAATTTGAGATGGATGTTATGATTTTTTTATCAACATTTAACTCTCATTTATCTTTTTTAAGAGATTCGTTAAGAAATAACAATGATTTGGGTGTCACATATGGAAAAGTAAATTCAAATGCAGAATTAATCCTGATTTTGTTAAAAGAGACTGCTAGTAATTTTTATAGATGCCAGTCAAAAAAGGATGGTTTAGATTTAAGAGAAGGATTGATATATCAGGAACTAGCAAACATGCATTTAGCACTTGAATTATTAGTAAAGGTGTTCTCTACTGAAAAGAATTATTGGTATTATAAATATGGGTATAGAATGGATTCAATATGGCCACACAATCTAATAATTAGTTTCAATGAATTTTTCGGAAGCATCACTACTATTGTAGATTTAGGTAAACTAGTTAGAATTTCTGAAATGAAATAAAGAATTGATGTTAGCAATTTTTTAATAATTCATTCAATAACACCAGTTTATGAAGTCTCAAATAGGAAAAACATATAACACTGTGGTTACTGAATAGCCATTTAGTGGTAAAATCAAGTAATTCACAAAAAAGCAAAAACCATAACAAATTGGACTTATTAAAGTGTTTAAGGTGAGGTTTAAATATGACAAGGAACAAAGCTATCGCAATACGAATCGTAATCTATATCGCTATTTTGTTATTACCGATTGGTATGCTCATTGGTTCACTAAATGGCATTCATCAACTGAATAATTCAAAGTCTATTTCGATCATATTTGACTCCATTAGGTTTATTAATGATGATTCATCATACTACCTTCTGAAGGATTCTGATGGCAAAACGTATGAGATTGAGACCCATTACCAGCATGCATTTGATTATGATGATTTTTTAGAAAATGTTGAAAACGGCCAAGAGTTATCTATCTCTTATGTTGGAACAAGAACACTTTTAGAAGTTAAAGATGCGACTCAAACATACTTGAGATTAGCAGATTCTACAAGTTCACTTAGGCAAACATATACTTTTTTTATCATTTTATCGCTATTGCTATTTACGACAATTGCCGTTTTAGAAGCATATGAGTACTCCAAATGGATGAAAACAGAAGCTTACGACAAACTTAGATAAAATAGTAGTTATATAGAATCTTGCACATTTGTAAGTCATATAATTAGTGACAATTCAAATAGTAAGCACAAAACTGATCAGAGATGATTGGTTTTTTTATGCTCTGAGCCAACCTAGCAGATTATCATTGATGCGGTAAAATGCACGTGAGCTGGTTATACACCTACTGCACAAGCAGTGCGAGAAATAGTCGTAGTTCCTCAAGAATCAGATGAAGAAGTGAGGACTGATGATGAGAAAGGATAATTATCAAACATGGAAAAATGATGGTGTCTTACAATCAAAACTAAAACTCATCAAAGAACTAGCGAGTAGATCATGTGGTATGGGTGTCATTGCAACTGAATTAGGAGTTTCAGAAAACACATTGTATTCTCTTAGGAAGAAATATAAGGATGTTGAGAAATCTTACGAAGACGGAAGAAACATGTTAAAAAAATCACTTCTTGAGAAGATGTTTGAACGTGCGATGGGATTCACTATTGTGAATGAAGACCAAATCATTGAACAAACACCAACTGGGACAAAAAAGAAAGTGATTAAACAAACAAGAACGATTCTTGGTGATATGGGAGTTGCACGATATTTACTGATCATCAATTTTGGTAAGGAATATAGTGAAAAGAAGTATGAACTAGAGCTGTCAGAACAAAAGGTTCTAGAACGACAAAAAGAAAATGATTGGAAACCAATGGAAATAGGAGATATCAATGCAACTAATAAACAAGAAGATAAGTGATTTAAAGGAATACGAGAATAATCCCAGGGATAATACTGCAGCTGTTGATGCAGTAGCAAACTCCATCAAAGAGTTTGGATTCAAAGTTCCTATCATTGTCGATGGAAACAATGTTATCATCGCTGGACATACAAGGTTTAAAGCAGCAATCTCATTAGGACTTGAAGAGGTTCCTTGTATTGTTGCCAATGACTTAACACCAGAACAGGTCAAAGCATTTCGTTTGGCCGACAATAAAGTTGGTGAAATTGCATCTTGGGATTTAGATAAATTGAAACTAGAATTAGAAAACATCGATGGACTAGATATGTCTCTTTTTGGATTTGAAGTTGATGTTGAACCTGATGAGGTTTTTGAAGATGATTTTGACCCAAATGAACATATACCGGAAACACCTCTCTCACAAATTGGAGATATCTATATTTTAGGTAATCATCGATTAACCTGTGGAGACTCAGCAAAGGAAGAAGATATCAAACGACTTGTTGATGGAAAGCAAATTGATTTAGTACTAACAGATCCTCCATACAATGTTGATGTTGGGGCTAAAGGAGATGGTAATGAACAATTCGATAACAGAAGAATTAAAAATGATAATATGCCATCGGATGATTTCTTAGCATTCTTAGTAAAAGTTTTTAAGAACATGAGAGAAGTCCTAAAAGAAGGCGGTTCATATTATGTCTGCCATGGTTCAAGTACATTGGTCGAGTTTGATAGAGCACTCCAACTCAACAACTTAAAACCAAGACAGCAACTTATTTGGAATAAGAATTCACTTGTTCTAGGAAGACAAGACTTCCAATGGAGACATGAGTGTATCTATTATGGATGGAAAGAGGGTAAAGCACATTATTTCATTGATGATCGTACAATCACAACCGTTATTGATGCACCAAGCTTAGATTTCAAATCCATGAAAAAAGAAGAACTCATACAAAGATTAGAGGATGTCTACTCACTTAAAAATAGTGTTTTGAACCACGACAAACCGACAAAAAATGATTTACACCCAACAATGAAACCTATCTCATTACTGGCTGACTTGTTAAAATACAGTTCAAAAGTTGGTGAAAATGTCATGGATCCATTTGGTGGTAGTGGTTCGACTTTAATTGCATGTGAAGAGTTAAAGCGAAATGCATTTCTCAATGAACTAGATGAAAATTATGTAGATGTGATCGTAAAAAGATATATCAAATTAAAAGGTAGTACTGAAAACTGTTATCTCATAAGAAATGGCATCAAAGAGCCACTATCGGATATTGAAGTATTTAAACATACAAAGGAGATTGATTAGTCTATGATAAAGACAAGCGAGTCCGTATTTAAAGGACATCCAGATAAAATCTGTGATCAAGTAGCAGATTATATTCTTACGAAGTTATTGAACCAAGACAAACACACTCGAGCTGGTATTGAATGCTTGATTAAGGATGACCTATTTGTAATTGCAGGAGAGGTAAGTACTCAAGCAATCATTGATTACACGAAGACTGCAAAGGACTGTCTAGATCTCATCGGACTAAATAGTAATGAGTTTCACATCCTGGAGAAGATTAGTGTTCAATCAAGCGATATTGCTCTTGGTGTTGATAAAGGCGGTGCTGGAGACCAAGGGATTATGTATGGTTATGCAGAAAAAGGAACTGAAGAATTAATGCCCTTACCGATTGTATTATCAAGAAAACTAGCTAGAAAACTAGATAATCTTACAAAAGAGTTTTCCACAATTTTATCCACATTCTTTGGAATTGATGGTAAATGTCAAGTCTCTGTAGATTATGATAAAGAAGTTCCAAAAAAGGTAACCATAGTCGTGGTTTCAATCCAAACGAAACCAGGAATCCCAAGAAGAATATATGAACCTTTAGTGCTCTCTTGTGTATATGAAGTCATTCCAAAAAGACTAATCACAAATGACACCAGAGTCCTTATCAATCCTACTGGAGAGTTTGTAAAAGGTGGATCATATGCAGATTCAGGACTTACCGGCCGTAAACTTCAATGTGATAGTTATGGGGGTCTAGCATTACACGGTGGCGGTGCTTGGAGTGGAAAAGATCTTTCAAAAGTAGATAGAAGTGCAAGTTACTATGCAAGGTATATCGCAAAAAATATAGTTGCAGCTAATCTAGCAGAAAAATGTGAAATAGGTATTGCATATGCTATTGGTATAGATAAACCTGTGAGTGTTTCAATAAATACATTTGGCTCATCTGTATATGATGAAGAAACTTTATTAAGACTGATTCATAATGTGTTTGATTTTAGACCTTCATCAATCACAAGAGAAATCGGAGTATTTGATTTCTTTGAGCTTGCATCATATGGACACGTCGGAGTTCTAATAGATACTCTGCCTTGGGAAAGACTCGATAAAGTCGATATCCTTAAAGAATTAGCAAATGACTATTAAAGAATTTTACTCATCATCGGCTTGGCAGAAACAACGAAAGTATAAGATGATGGTAGAAAATTATAAATGTAAAAGATGTGGTGGAGTTGCAATTGATGTTCATCACAAGACAACACTTACAGAAGCAAATGTTCATGATTATGAAGTATCAATGAGACTTGATAATCTCGAATGTCTATGTAGAAAGTGTCACAACCAGGAAACACACAAAACTAAAGATGATTATATGTTTAACGAAAAGGGAGATCTTATAGAAAAATAGGGTCTTTTTTTGTTATAATTATATTATAAGTGGGTGGGTAATAATGGAAAAATTAAAACTTGAAAATTATAAAATGAAAAAAGGAGTATTAGTTGCTCCATTTAGTGAACTACCAGGACTACGCCTTGGAAACTGGACATATCAAAGACTACCATCTTTTTTTTGGTTTGCACTAATTTTAAAAGAGTATGACCATTCTGATGGATTGGAAATATGTGGAAAGATAATTAAATACATTCATGATACTCACAAATTAGAGTTTCCACTATTTTCAGAAATATTAAAACTAGATGAAACTCAACAAGTAGATATTTTTGTGTATGTAACTACGCTAGTAGAACCTAAAGTCCTTTATCCACTCACATTGATATTTTCATATTCAAAATATCCTTTTTTTGCGAAACATTTCTATGATGATGATTTAAACATTGATAGGAAAAAGGTTTTAATGGAACTTATAAAAGATACGTATGACAATCAAAGTGAACTATCTTCCGATTTAAGATTCTTGATTATTTGGAGTGCAGTAGTTGCAAATAAAGTCAAGTTTATGAGAGGTTTATCTATAACTGAAGCGTTAACGAATTATCCTTACACACCACATTCAGATGATAACATGAGATTATGGAGACCATCCGTAAGAGCAACTGAACTTGGTTTGCAGGACATTATAAGATATGACAGTGACTTTAACATGTTTTTTTGGAAGGAGATGAGCGAAATGACTCAATGTGAACTATTTGTATTTCATTATGAGGAAAAAGAAAATTTTGACGAAGAAAAATTATATGTCGATAAATGCAAAAAAATAGCTGAATATTATAATGGTTTGTTTCAAAATTTTCATCCGTTAGATTCGAAAATGGAAGTATTAATATCAATATATGGGTATTCCTATAAAAGAATGTTAGAACTTGTAGAGCATAATTTATTCAATCAAATCTCTGGAAGAAGCATAGTGAGAAATATTATCGAAAACTATATTATGATTAAATATCTTGTGCTTGAGGAAACTAATCACCCGAATATATGGAAAGAATTTGTCTCATATGGTCTAGGACAACTAAAACTTATACTTTTAAAATATAAAGATAAAAGTAGAAACATTCCTGTAGACTCTCATTTTAATGTTGACTATATAGAATCAATTTTAGACTCAGAAACAGATGAAAAATTTTTAAATCTTGATACTAGATATTTTGACAAAAAGAACATTAGAGAGAAAGCAATTAGTGTTGATGAAAAAGATTTATTTGATTTCTATTATGATTATGACTCTCAATATGAACATGGGCTTTGGGGCGCAATTAGAGAAAGCATATCTGTTTCATGTAACACAGCAACTCATCAATATCATCACACAATTGATTATGAAAACAAGCAAAATTTGTCATCAGTTTGGAATGATTGCAAAAAAGTAATGGATAAAACTATTATCTACCTGAATTCTATTTACCCATTACCAGAAAAATTTATATGAAAAACAAATATATAGTAAGTTTAATCGTTGAAGTTCAATTAGAATATTTAACAGTATTAAAGAATATCCGTGAGATTATAACGAAAGACAACATTTATTTATTGATGGATGAGTTAAAACACTTCTGGATAAAAAGAGAAAATAAAATTGAGTTCATAATTGAGAGCATACTGGATAAAAGTAACATAACTTACTTGACTACCGCAACTGTTTTAGACTTATCAGATGGGGACCAATACCCATTTCTATTATGCGGAGAGTATCACATTTTTGATGATCCACTATTTTCTCATCTAGAAACAGCAAATCAAAAACTTGATAAATACAGTGATTTCATATATGAAAAGGCAATATTGTCAATTAACGATAACATTGAAATAATTGAAAAGTATTCTGCAATATTGTGGGTCATACCAATAAGATTGCTCTACTCTCAAATTAATCAACAACAGTTGAAAGAAAATATGGAAAACATATTTGTTTCAATGTTCGATGGAATAGGCGATATTAGCGAATATTTTTCAAAATGTGAATCTATTGAAGATATTGAGAAATACTTCAAAACTAGTTTCGTTAATGCTATTCACCTAACTTCTAGGGAAAATAATAGCATGACATTAAGTGAAAAAATTAATCTAGTAAAGCAAGAAAAAAGTGTACAAAAACTTGGTGCTCCTAATGATGCTGTTATGTTTTTTATCACACTAGGGGGCTTAATAGGACAAGCGATTGACATAATCTACACATCGGTTGCTTCAAGACTAATACCGTATATAAGATATGATCCTTCGTATTACACAATAATGTCAATAATTGGCAACTTTTCTAAAACAGACAAAGAATTTTCAGATTTGGAAAACAAAATTACTAAGTATCATTTGGTCTCATATTTTTTTGAAAATGATGATTTCATGAATTTTGATTTATTCTTATTCAGTGATACAATTGAAAAACTAGGTATAAGACAAAAAATTGACACCTTAATGATTGATATAAATCAACAAGGATCTCTAAAAAAATACCATACCGAGTTAAATGAGATTCTAAACACATTGAAAGATGAATTGACTCCCCCCATTCCAAAAAGAATCGATTAATAATCCACACCGAACGCCCCACCTCCAAAATACGTGGGGCAATTTTTTTGGAAAATCGAATTTCAGTTTCAATCAAAACTTTTAGACTAGCGATTATTGCTGGTCTTTTTTCATGCTAAAAATCATAACTGCACCCCCTATACCGCAACAATAAAAACTTGAGTAAACTTTGTATGCTCTGAGCCAACCTATGACAAATGTAAGCAAGCGGTATAATCACCATAACGATGGATAATTGAAGTCAAAGAAACAGAAACCCAAGTGGTAAACAGACATCTAAATAGGCTCATTCCTACCTCTGACTCGCACTCCAAATGCTTTTCATGTAGGTTCCCTCGCAGAATTGGTTTTCATAAATGAAATACTTTTATCTAATAGACTTTATTTCTTTATGCGGTATTGTTTGTTTAAGGGATAAACCCTATATATCGACAAGGAGATATTAACAATGGCAATCAAATATCAAATAACAGTAAAGCAAAATGGCGACACCAAATATTTAAGCGGAGAAGTGCAATCTCATAATCAACTACAAAAAGTCCTGAATCAAGCATATGAAGGTCTAACAAAAGGCACAAGAGCAGATGTAACTTTATCATATGTTGAAGAGACTGTAGAATACAGAGAAGCTGAAAGATTGAGAACCAAGCAAATTGTAAAAGAAGAATTTGAAAAGATGAAAAAGGATGGTGAAATCTAATGAGTGAGATTAAAACATGTTCAATATGCAAAAAACGATTCACCGAATATGGAAATAACCCAATTCCTTTCAAAGGGAAAAGTTGCTGTGATCAATGTAACAATCAAGTGGTTTTGCCAATGAGAATATTTGAGAACCAGGATGAAACCAAATATGCAATGCTATTCAAAACAGATGGCACTTTAAGGCGCATTAGCCCCAAGGACGAGTACTTCACACTCAAAGAACTTCAAAGCCTTGTAGGGGGATTAATTGAACTTTATCCAATCAGATACAATAATCATTTAATCGTTTGCAATGAAGAAGGATTAATCCTAGGATTACCTATTAACAATCTATTCAAACAATATACTGGAATCACACTAGTCGGAGACATTTTGTTATGTCCAGAAGCAATATTTGAGGAACCCCAGGAGCGTTATGATGAGTAATTACAAATGCGTGTTTGATGAATACAATAGATTAGCCCAATCACTAGGTATTGATAAACTAGAACCAAGTAAAAAGTGTTTAGTTGAAGAACTTGTTAAACAAGCTTCTTTTTTGTTAGTTGAATTGGACATTTTGAAAGAACAGATTAGTACCTATGGTGCAATTCAAATCAACAAAAATGGTAGACAAAAACAAACAGAAGCAAGTAAACACTACAACCGTACATTATCGACTTTTTCATCACTCATGAAAAACATACATACAATCATTGGAAAGTCTAGTGATGATGGAGATGATGAGTTGGAAAAATTCTTAAAGGGATTGTCATGATACAAGAAAATTACTTAATCCAATATTATCAAGAAATTGAAAATGGCAATATCATTGTTGGGAAAGAACTAAAAGACCAACTTGACTTCTTGATATCAGAATTAAGCAATCCGAAATTTGTTTTTGATCCCTTACCTGGTTTAGCAAGAATTAGATTTATTGAAACCTTTTGTAAACACACCAAATCGCCATTCAATGGACATCCATTCTTACTTGAGTTATGGGAAAAAGCATTACTTCAAACGGCTTATGGATTCAAGTACAATGAGACAGGTCTTAGGAGGTTTAACGAAGTAGTGCTCCTGGTGGCAAGAAAAAATGGAAAGACAACATTTATTGCTGGAATTGACTTGGCAGAATTCTTTCTTTCAAGTGGTGGAACAGATATCGTATGTGCATCTAATACTAATGATCAAGCATCTATTTTGTTTGAAGAAATAAATAACATGCGAGAGGGTTCAAAGACCTTAAGAAATGAGAAGTATTCTAAGAAAAACATTTTTTATATATACTCACCTAAGAGTAAAAACAAGATAAAGAAACTATCTGCTCAAAGTAGAAATAAAGACGGTTTCAATATTGAAGTAGGATGTATTGATGAAGTTCATGAGATGACTGATTCTAAAGTTTATGATGCAATTAAGCAATCTCAGTCAACAAAGATTGAACCACTTATATTTATCATTACAACAGAAGGCGTAGTCACTCAAGGATTTCTGGATTCAAAACTAACTTACTGCAGAAAACTTATTAAAAAAGAGATTGAAGATGAACATATTTTGCCATGGCTATATACACAAGACAGTGTAGATGAAATCTATCAAGATAAAAAAACATGGCAAAAATCTAATCCAAGTCTAGGAACAGTAAAACTACCAAGTTACCTTGAAGACATCATGAATAAATCAAGAAATGACCATTCCATGAAAGTTACGATGCTTTGCAAAGATTTCAATATCAAGCAAACAGATCAAGGCGCATGGTTAGAGTTTAAAGATGTAAATAACACTGAAACCTATACGATGAAATCAATTAGTGATAGTTATGCAATAGGCGGTGTTGATTTATCAAATACAACTGATTTGACTGTGGCGTTATTGTTGATAGTCAAAGGTGGAAAAAAGTATGTTCATGCACAATACTTTATGCCATCAGAAGTTTTAGAAAAACGTAAAGAAGAAGATAATGCACCATATGATATATGGCTTTCCCAAGGATTAATTACCTTAAGTCCAGGAAGTCAAAATGATTTCTCTCTAGTTACAAACTGGTTTATTAAGATGATAAGAGAGAACGGTATTAGACCGCTATGGATTGGTTATGATCCGTGGAACTCACTTTATTGGGTAAAGGAAATGGAAGAAGCTGGATTTATTTTAGAAAAAGTTAGACAAGGCATATATTCATTATCAGAGCCGATGAAACAATTAGAAGCTGACCTTAAAAATAAAGTGGTTAACTACAATAACAATCCTATGATGAAATGGAACCTAGCGAATACACAGGCTAAGGTAGACATTAACGGAAACATTCAACCATCCAAACTAGGATCTAAGTTTAAACGAATTGATGGTGCAGTTGCGTTGATTATTGCATATGCAGTTCTTAATCGATACAAATCAGAATATGAGGGAATGATAAGATGAGTATTTTTGATGTATTTAAGAAGAAAAAAACGATAGATTCATCAAACGAGTTCAATATTTTCTCGGCCAATCTCAACTATATGATGTCAAATTCAAAACGTATCGAAGATAGTGACATTGCAGAGATATGTATCGATCGAATCGCTTCCCATATTAGTAAATTGAAACCTAAACATATTAAACACGGTAAAGAAGGTTCTGTTGAAGTCATAGAGGATGAAATCAATTTTCGACTCTCGCACTATCCTAATGAACTCATGACAACATCAGAATTTATTTATAAAGTTGTTAGTCTCTTGTTAACCAATAACAACTGTTTCATATATCTTTCATTTAATCAGAAAAACCAGTTAACAGGACTATATCCACTCAACCCTGTCAAAGTAGAAATAAAGCAAGATTTAGGAGAAACACTATTTCTTGATATGGACTTTGGTGATGGAAAAACATATACACTGCCCTATGAGTCACTCATTCATTTGAAAAGACTATACAAGAATCATGAACTCTTCGGTGGTGACGGTGCAATATCAAATCATAAGCAGTTACTAAAAAGTATCAACATGAATGAAAACCTGTTAACCGGATTAGAGAATGCATTACGTTCAAGTTTTCAAGTAAAAGGGTTACTAAAGATGAATGCAATGCTATCAGAAAAAGATAAGCAGAAGCAAAAAGATATCTTCGATGAAGCACTTAAGACGAATCGAGATAAGAACGGCTCAAGCATAATCCCTGTTGATATGAAAGCAGATTATATCCCGCTTTCAATTGATCCAAAGATTATTGACAAAGAAACACTCACGTTTGTACAAAATAAGATACTAAACTACTTTGGAGTAAGTGAGTCAATTCTAAACTCAAAATATGATGAGAATGAATACAATGCATTCTATGAAAATACTCTTGAACCTATTTCCATATTTTTATCTAATGCATTCAGCAAAGCTCTACTAACAGATAAAAGTCTTACAGAGGGTGAGCAAGTCATGTTTTATGGTGAACGGTTAAACTATGCTTCATGGTCAAGTAAGATTACTGCAATTGAAAAACTTATGGGATTAGGCATATTTTCAATAAATGAATCTCGCGGAGTGTTAGGATACCCACCTATTGAAGAAGGTAACAAACGGATTCAAAGTCTTAACTTTGTAAATGCAAAATATGCGGATCAATACCAAGTCGGAAAGGATGACAAAGATGATAAATAAAGAAACTCGTATATCAGAAATCCAAGCAGTCAGTGAAGAAAAAATGATTATTGAAGGTTACGCTATCAAGTTTAATGAGCAAACACTTATTGGAACTGAAGCACATGGATTTAAAGAAATCATAGCTAGTGATGCACTTACTGAAACAAATATGAAAGATGTACCCTTAAAGTACAATCATCAAGACAACTTCTTAGTAATTGCAAGAACTAGAAACAAATCACTTGAACTTGAAGTTGATGAAGTGGGGTTAAAAATTAGAGCTGAACTACTAGATACACAATCCAATCAAGATATCTATAAAATGGTTAAAAGCGGACTTTTGGATAAGATGAGCTTTGCATTTACGGTAAAGAACCAGTCCTGGGATAGAGCTGGTATGGTTCCAGTAAGAACCATTCAAAAGATTGATCGATTGTATGATGTGTCTATTGTAGACGTTCCTGCTTATGAGGGAACGAGCGTTTATGCGAGAAGCTTAGAGTTGTTGGATAACAATACTAGGGAGTTGGAAAACTTAAAGCATGAATACCAAAAAGAGATCATAAGAAAAAAAATCAAAATCAAAGGAGATATTCATTAACATGAATTTAAACGCTAGAAAAAAGGAAATAGAAGTTCGTATTGCAGCAATTAAAGCAGAGTCTGAAACGGCTGAACTTCCAGTATTAGAAACACTTGAACAAGAACTCGATAAACTTGTCTCAGAAAGAAATGTCATCGACAAGAAATTGCTTTTAGCAGCAAAGTTTGTTCCAACAAATGTTCTTGTTGAAAAGAAAAACGAATTAAATCTAGAGGTGCTTGAAAAACGCGGTGTTGATTTAAGAGAAAAACGCATCGTCCAAGTGTCACAAGATGAAATTCTATTACCACAGCATGTTGATAACAAAATAACAGCTTATCCATTTAGTGAGGTTAGTTCACTAGTAGATAACATCAATCTTATCAACTTAAATGGTGGCGAGACTTACAAGAAAACATTTGTTAAAGAATCCGGTACAGCAGGATATACTAATGAAAGCGAAGATTATCATGAAACTGAACCTGATTTCGGTTATGTGACTATTACAAAGTGTAAGCTAACAGCATATACAGAAATTACTGAAGAACTTGAAAAACTTCCAAGCGTTAACTACCAAGCAGAAGTCATCAAAAATATTAAAACCAGTTTAAAGAAGAAGCTTTCATTGGAAATATTAAGAGGTGCTGGTACAGCAAATAACTTTACTGGATTATTCTCCGATAAAGCAATTGCTCTTAGTGATACAGAAGATCTATCAATTGGAGAAATCAATGAAAATACCCTTGATGATATTGTATTTGCCTATGGTGGAAATGAAGATGTTGAGGGTGGTGCAGTATTGATTCTCAACAAGCATGATTTACGTGCATTTGCTGGATTGAGAACAAAAGAAGGCAGAAAAGTGCATTCGATTGATTATGTGAATCACACGATTGATGGAATTCCTTATATCATCAATTCAAACTGTAGTTCACTTTCTAACAGTCAAACACCAGAAGGTGCATATGCAATGGCATACGGATCGCTAAAAAACTACGAAGTCGCTGTCTTCTCACCAATCGAAATTTCCAAATCAAACGATTATAAGTTTAAGCAAGGGATTATTTGCTACAAAGCATCTGTGTTCGTTGGTGGTAACGTCGTTGGGTATCAAGGTTTTGTTCGTGTTGTCAAAGGGTCAAGTACAGCAACCCCTGAAGAATAATTTTTATGGACAACTTTTTACTGAACAAAGTGAAAAGGAGTCTTCTAATTCCTGAATCAGAAACATTCGCTGATGGGGAGATTGAAGTTCATATACTTTCATGTAAAGAACTCATCTCCTCAACAGGAGTTAGTCAAGATACCATAAACAACTCAGAGATAGTAGTAACGTTGATTTTAATTTACTGCAAAACATTCTTTGGGTTTAAATCTGATGGTAGTGTGCGTGAACTACCCTCTAGTTTTTATACGATATTGAATCAGTTGGCTATATCAAAGGGTGAATGAAATGTCTAACATACTTATTAGTCTAATCAAAGTTGATAAGAAAAAAGAGAAGTACATAGTCTTGTCATCTAAAGAAGTCATTGGAGTTGAACGCAGTTTAACAACAAATGAGTTTGAAACAAGTGTCCAGACAAAACTAAACATTATCAGAAAAGTTCTTGTTGTGTCATTCCTCTATGGAGGAGAAAAGTTTGTAAAAGTAGGTGCTACATTCTATAAAGTTGAAAGAACATATGATTTAGGTCAATATATAGAACTTTATTTATCAAATACTACGTTAACAGCTGAGGATTTCATTAGTGGATAAAATGCTTGATAGTGTGAATAAACTTATTAAGCAATATGGTGAAGACGTTGTGAGAGAGATGGATACACGCATAGATAAAACCGCAGATCAAATACTTGAGTACATAAAAGCTAATTGCCCAAGGAGTGATTCTGGTTCAAATCATCTTGCTGATTCATTTATCAAAACCAAGATTGGAGATACAACCTATATATCTTCAAAGACAAAAGGGAAACTGGTTCATTTAATTGAACTTGGATTTAAGCATACAAGTGGCAAATTTGTTAAAGCAAGACCTTTTCTCATACCAGGATATGATAAATTCACTCCAAAGATGCTAGAAGACTTAAAGGAGATAATCCAAAATGGCGTTGCGAAATGATCCGATTTATCGAGCTTTAAAACCAGTGACTCAAAATGTCTTTTACTTAGACAATTTACATGATAACGACGATTTAAATCAAAAAATGCCATTTATTGTCTGGCATATCGTTAGTAAGAAACCAGTAAATGCTGATAATAAGGTACTTATCTATCAAGTGACATATCACATTATTTTGGTCACCAAGAAAAGAAGTGAAGCCTTAATGCATCGACTTGAATCAAGATTAAATGAAAAAGAATTGCCCCATCGCATGATCAGCAGTTATCAAAACGATGACTACTCTTTAAATAGAGTATATGAAGTACAAATTATAACAAAGGGAGGTTATTAAACATGGGAAACAAAGTATCTTTTGGACTTACAAATGTCTATTATTCTAAGATTACATCTGCTAACGAGGTAGAAACATACGGAAATCCAGTGAGATTATACGGAGCTCAAGAGTTCTCATCTGAGGTCATTGGTGGTAGTGAACGCATTTATGCAGATGATTCTGTAATTGCAACGCTAACTCAAAATGCTGGTAGAAATATCACTTTAAAGTTGACAGAACTGGATAACGATTTTAAAACCAATATCTTAGGATATATCAAGTTAGCAAACGGAAATCTTGTAGAAATCAACAATGCAAAGACGGAAAAATTCGCACTTGGTTTTGAGTTTCAAGGAGACCAAGAAGCACGTCGTGTTTGGTTTTTTAAGTGTTCAGTGACACCAATTAACGAGGCAACCAAAACTAAAGGTGAATCTGCAGAAGCAAATAGTATTTCATTATCTATTGTTGCTGAACCAGTTCAAGTAGGCAATTATCTGATTACACATGTTGTTGCACACAAAAGTGATGAGAACTATCCAGCCTTTTTAACGAGTAAGCCTGAATTACCAGTGATTGTGGGGTCATAAAATGGAAAAACAAGTTAGTATTTCAGGAAGAGAATACCGTTTAAAATCATCCTTATATTCGATTATTTCATATAAGAATACATTTGGTTCTGAACTATTTAGTGATATCTCAGGTATTGATAAATTAGGTAATGGAAATGATGATGTATCGAAAGTCATTGATACTATTTTTAGAATATTCTATATCTTGCATAAACCATTTACGAGCAAAAGTTATGACGACTTCTTAAATGAGTTTGACTTTGATATATTATCCAACCAAGAAGAACTTACAAAACTTAGCCAGGTAATCGCTGAGGTATTTAGTACAACAAAAAACGTAGTGGGGGGAAGTATCGAGAAACGCTAGATACTTCTCCCATTACTGCATCTATTATCTTAAATCTAGGCGAGTTGGGTATTCCAATTCGTGACAGTGAGTTTTTCAGTATTGAAACTTACTTTGAAGTGATTGAATTACGCATTAAGGCTATGGATGGAGAATCCGGTCATAGACGAGCAACACAAACTGACATAAACAAGTTCCTACTTTAATGAAAGGTGGTCAAGACGATGGCAGAAACCATTAAAGGATTAAACATAAAACTCGGTTTAGATACATCAGATCTTGACCAAAAATTAAAGGACATTAATGGAGAGTTAAAGGAAGAACAAAAAGATCTAAAAGCAATCAATAACTCTTTAAAATTTGATAGTACCAATCTAGAAAAATGGAAAGAAAAACAAGACAAACTTAATAGTATTCTTGAAAACACTAAAAAGCGTTTGGAAGTTCAAAACGCACGTCTAGAAGAAGCGAAAAAAGCACTTCAAGTCGGTGCTATATCACAAGAACAGTTTAACCAAGTTAAACGATCCGTCGAGTATGCAGAATCAGATGTCAATAAACTCAATAAAGAGTTAAGAGAAACTGAAATGCAAATCAAAAAAATCGGTGGAATGAATACTGAGAACTTAAAGAAAGTTGGCTCATCATTTACCAAGCATTTGACTTTGCCAATTGTTGCAGCAACGACTGCTCTGGCTGCTTTATCCGTCAAATCTATGCAAACAGCAGATGAGATAGCAGATAATGCATCAAAAGTTTATCTATCTGTAGAAGCATATCAAGAGTGGGGTTATGTTGCTAAGATACTAGCAGTTGATTCTAATAATCTTCAAAAAGCATTAGTGAGAACAAACTCTATTCTTGGTGAAGTATCCCAGGGCGGAGACAAATATGCATCAACACTGATGAAGATGGGGTTAAGTTCAGATAATTTGATTGGCAAATCAACGGATGAAGCATTTGAACTCATTAGAGACTCATTATCTAAAGTTGAGGATCAAGCAGAACGTACAGCACTTGCAAACGAAATATTTGGTGAGAAACTTGGAACTGAACTAGCTCAGATACTTCAATCAACCTCTTCAGAAATAAATACTCTAAGAAATCAAGCACGAGAACTTGGTATCGTTACAACTGAACAAGCAGACGTTGCTGGTAAGTTTACTGACTCAATTGATAATCTCAAACAAAGTTTTTCAAGTCTTGGTGTTAGTATCGCCATGGAAGTTGTTCCTGTTCTGCAGAAGATGATGGATTTGATTCAAAGCAAAGTGGTACCAGCAATAAGAAACCTAGTTAACTGGTGGTCAAACTTATCAAATGGTATGAAAACTACGGTTGGAATACTTCTAGGAGTATTAGCAGCGATTGGACCTGTAATAACGATTGTACTTAAGTTAATACCTATGATTAAAACACTACAAGGTGTAATGTCTGGTGGTGTAATACTCAAGTTCTTCCAAGGCTTCGCAATAGGTAATATTGCTCTAATTGGTCTCATTGCTACATTAGCAATAATCTTGTTACAAAACGAGAAGTTTAGAGAATTGCTTAAATCACTAATGGAAACATTAGGAAAATTGCTAGAGCCCATCGGAGCTCTTGTTTCGACCCTCATTACTAAACTGCAACCAGTTATTGACGTGTTGATTGGTGCGATTCATCAAATGATTGATGTATTGGTAAAGTTGATAGAAGGCATCATGCCAGTCATTGAAGTGGTATTTGAAGTTCTTGTAGATATATTAAGTAAGCTTATTGGAAATATGTTGAGTCTAATAGAAGAAATATTACCAATCGTAATTAGTCTCATAAAAGAAGTTCTTAAGATATTTGATGCACTAAAACCAATTCTACAGATTGCCATAGATTTGATAGGTTTACTAATCGGTCAAGTGTTAAAACTCATCCAATCAGTTTTAGAACCAGTCATGAAGATATTAAATATCGTTATTCAATTAATTGGAGCAATAATTGGTGTCATTATTAGTCTAATCAATTCCATATTGACACCACTCAATGCAATTTTAAATGTATTAGCTTCAGTGATTGGAGCGGTTGTAGCTATCTTAGAAGTCGTAATCAACGTATTAGTAGCAGTTCTAGAACCAGTTTTAAAGATTATCTTTGCAGTACTTGAACCTATACTTTCAATTCTGATGGTCTTCATTGATATTATTGCATCAATTATGGTTTTACTTGCACCACTGATTGAAACGCTACTCGCACCACTCATTAACCAACTTGACTTCATCGCTTATATTTTTGAAGCACTCGCACCACTAATTACATTAGTAGGTAACATTTTATCAAATATATTAGCACCAATCCTTGAAGTTATCTTCATATTGTTAGAACCAATCCTATGGGTATTAGAGATGATTATTGATGCCTTTACATGGATAGCAGACAATGTGATGAAAATATTTGATGGTATCGGTGGTGCATTAAAAAGTGTTGGTGGTTTCTTTGGAGATTTATTTACAGGAAAACTATTTCAAAAGAATAATGGCAACACAACTAATAATTCAACAACAAACCATGTGACTGTCAACACAACTTCGTCATCGTTTGATATCAACTCGATTAACAAAGCACTAGGAGGTGCTTATTAATGAGAGAATTATATTTCAAAAATGAGATTGGTATTGATTTTAAATTGAATAAAAACGTCATTATTTCATCCATCGAAGGATTAGGCATCATTAAAGAAAATACATATTTTCAATATGGATCAAAATCAGAAATGTTTACAACTCAATCACCTATTAGTCAAGTGACATTAGATTTAATCTTCTTTGAAGGATATCAAGGATACTTGAGTTTTGTTGAATACATTAAAAAAAGCAAAGTCTTATACCTTTACTACAGAGCTGTTGATGAAAAGTATTGTTACGTTGAGATTGTCGAACTTACAAAAGGACAACTTGAGTTTGGTGTTTTAAAATCAATACTCCGATTAGATAAACTTTCGAGTTGGTTAAAGAAACGAGAAATTGAGATTGATGTCAATGAGTCAAGTGGTGCAAAAGTGTATCCATACTCTTATATCCATACTTATGATGCATCAAGCAATGGTAAGATTCGTTATTTCAACTATGGTCACAATCCAGCAGAAATGATCATCAAAATCGTTGGACATGTTAGTAATCCTGTGATGACAATCAAGCAATACGGAGTCATTCTACAAACGATGAGATTGCTTTTAAGTAGCGATGGTATATTCGAAATATCATCTGTCTCCAATGATGCATACATCAAAAGAAATGGTGTTAATATTTATGATCAACAAGATTTTACATGTACGAACTTTTTAAAACTACCTATCGGTGAATCTGAAATATATTTTGAGAGTGGAGTAACATCAGAAACTAAATGCTACTTAACCATATTCGAAGAGTATGAGGCGAACTAGTATGAAGATAATGATATTTGACAAACTTCACTTTGAATTTAAGGAAGAACTTAATATCTCAAGCGACTATCAAATAATTCTTGATGTAGTTATCAATCAAAATAGTTATTTTGTAACAAACAATAACCGTACGAATGCAATCGTTGGAGATATTGTCATCCTCCATGAAAGGTCATTTTTCTATATTGGTTCAGTCTCAAGTATTGAAACTACAGATATAGGGCAAATTAAGATTAATTCAATGGATTATCTATCCTCAATTGATTTTGATCTAAGAGCAACTAAATTCACAGGAAACATTGGATATGAGCTCATTAGATATCTTAGAGCTGAGTATAGTGACAATATTGATTCTTATCAAAATAAACCGTTTTTGAAGTTCGAAAATCAAGTGTTGATTGAAGGGAACATTCAAACATCAAGTGATGATCTAGTGAAGTTTAGCAATATATACAAAGACATCTACAAGCAGTATAAAATTAGATTACATGTAAGACTAGGTATAGTCAACGGAATGATTACGCATATTAAGATTGTCACAGTAGACGCTAAAAAGGAACATGTTTTGTCATCAAATTTTCCTATGATAAGAGGGCTAATCATTAATGATAATCTTACACCAAGACTCAATAAAATGACTTTTTTGCCAAGTATAGAAAATATAAGTCATACATCAGTTCAATCGTTCTATCTTCTTGATGATGGTTCAATTACAACAGAAAGAAACGCACCAGGACGTCTATATGATGTCATAGAACAAAAAAGGCTATATAAAGATGATGAACTCGGTGGAGAATTGTACTCGCATTTGTTCTCTTCCGGGCAAGTAAAAACTGCTTCAGGAACAATTTTGCTTTCTGGTGTTAGTTGGATCCAATCATCTGCAACACATATCGGATTCGATAGTACGGTTAGTGCAAGAGGTGTACAGATTGGTTCATCATCAAATCCAAATACCCAGGCATTTTATCTACAGATGGCATTATCAAGTTTGGGTACAGGTATTAAAGTAACAGAAGTAAAAATTACACTAGCGACTGCATCCATACAGAATGAATATAAAATCCAAGTGGGTCAGTTTTCCACAAACTTTAAAATCATCTCTTCATTGTCAAATGCTACCTATACAACTGGAAAAATCAATGAGTCAAGTGGGAACATCGAAATCAGTTTAAGAGCAACATCTGGGGCAATGTACATTTCAAAGATAGAGATATCCTATCAAGCAATCGATAGTGACAAGATGACTCTGTTAGATATAGCTAGCCAAGAGATGTTAAAGGAAGAATACATGCATCACATAGCATTTAGTATTGCACAGGATAATTCTGTTTTTGTGCCATTCCAGAATGTGCATTTAGGTGACAAGGTGTTATTCATCCACGGTGACAAGTGTTGGACTACGATATTATCTCGCATTGAAATGATGGGAACAGTAAAAGATTACATGATTACACTTGGTGAACAACGCATAAAACTTACAGAAAAACTAAGATTAATATTGGAGGGTAAATAGTATGGCACTTAGAAAAATTACATTTGATGGTGCAACAGTATCCAGTAAAGATGATGCAGATATCAACTATCATTTATTTGATTTAATACCAGCTGGCATCATTAAAGGATTAGGTAATGAGATTCCAGTAAGTGCTGGTAATAACACCATAACGTTTGGTTCAGGATATCTGCAGATTTATGGAAGAAGAATCTTCATGGAACCTAATACGCAGATAAGCATTACACTAGACGCAACCAGGAATGGTTATATTGCAGTAGATATTAATCTAGCCCAAAACACACTTGAACTGACACGGATAGAAATATCAAGCGGTTGGCCGACACTCATTCAAAACAACTTATCAAACTCAATCGGTAGATACCAGTTTGCAATTGCAAAATACTCTAAGACCCCAACAAGTTTATCTCTTGATGCATCTTTTGCAGCAACAAGACCCATGATAAAGACTTTGTCTGATTTAGTCAATGAGAAGAATCAAGAAGTTTATGATTGGGCATTGGGTAAGTTTTCGAATAAGATTATTCCTCCAGTTGACTTGTGGGCAACGGTTATGAAATATAACTTAACCGACTTTCCTGGACAAGCAACTGATTGTTTAATTCACGTGAGATTAGGCAAGATTGCTACATTCACTTTTTCTGGAAGACATCTTATCAATGCATCAATTCAGAGTTTGGCATATCGATATATAGGTGTAGATTACTATTTAACTATTGAATATACCAGTTCACAAATGTATCTCTATTCGAATAACACAAGTCATAGAATCTCTTCAGTGGAGGTATTTAGGTAGATGTTAAATGAATTTCGAAATAATAAAATACTATTAGCTTATTATGCAGGGTCGTCTGCATATGGCACAAGAACTGAAACTTCAGATATTGATATTGTTGTTGTTTTGGATGACTTAAATGGATCAATGCATATTTCCAATGAAGAACTAGGCATTGAGTACTTTGTCTTTGGTAAAGAAGATTATGCACGAAAAATGACGTTTAACCATGAGGTATCAGCATATTTAAAACTATTTAATGATGACATATTATCAGTAGAACAACCAATCGTTTTAGATGAATCTTTTGTCACGGATTATGAGAATTATCGATCAAGGGATTTCAACAACTTGATAGCAGATTATACTGATACAGTCATTGAATACTATCAACACTTTCTTTCTGAGAATGCTCTTAAAAAAAATATGTATCATTTGTATCGTATTGAAAAACAAGTTAAAACATTCATTGACACTGGACAGTTTCAAATAACTAAAGATGAGAGCGTCAAAGAAAAAATGATGGTATTTAAAGAAAACTATCAATCAAACTCAATGGATTATATGAAAGAACTTAGAGATATTTTGAAGTATCTCAAGGAGGTTAGAAAACATGTTACCGACTGAAATAGCATTAACAATCATATCTGTACTAGGAACAATCAGTTCCATTTCATTTGGGTATCTTGCATTTAGAAGAAACGTAAATTCAGAAACAAAACAGATAGGCAGAGAAAGCGGTACAGTGATATCTGATCTCGGATATATCAAATCAAGTATTGAGAGAATAGAAAAAAGACTCGATATCTCAGAGTCAAAGTTTGATGGTGTATTCACAAGATTAGCACGAGTCGAAGAAAGTGTATCATCAGCTCACAAACGTATTGATGAGCAAATCATAAAAAGACCAGGAGGAAAGAAAGTTGAATGAAATAGTTGTTAATGTCATAGCAGTAGTTGTCACAAGCGTTGTAATACCTTTAGTTACATTATTAGGTGCAAAACTGAATCAGTGGATTAATGGAAGAATCAAAGACGACGAAACCAAAAAGGTTGTTGAAGAAATAAATCAGATTGTATCTACTAATGTGTCTTTTGTCTTTCAAACATATGTTGAAAATCTGAAGAAGAAAGATAAGTTTGATGACAAAGCACAAAGTTATGCGTTGAGGTACGCACAAGAGAAAATCCTAAATGATTTAGGAGATATTGCCAAAGAACACATCTTTGAACATTATGGAGATATTAATGGATGGATTACTAAACAGATTGAATCTACAATCTATAATTTAAAAAAGTAAACTTTGCTAATCATCACAAAGTATCAGGTCAAATAACTCTAAAAAACTAAGAATTTTCTCACATTTTCTCACGAATAGGACATATACGCCCTGTTTATATTGACTAATCTCATATAAAATGAACATAATGAAGAGTGTATCATTCGGTATGGGGGAACATTATGAATAAATACATTTGTGTCAAACAACACGATATCAAAGATTGTGGTGCTGCGTGTTTATCAACCATCAGCAAAACATATGATTTAAAACTACAAATATCCAAGATTAGAGAAATTGCTGGCACTGATTCCTATGGAACCAGTGTTTTTGGTTTAGTTAGAGCGGCAGAACAATTAGGTTTTAGCGCGAAAGCAATCAAAGGAACAAGAGAAAATTTATTAACTCCATTTCCTTTGCCAGCTATCGCAAATGTCTTAACAGAGGATAACATCCAACATTATGTTGTCATACATAAGATTAATGAAAAGAAAGTAATAATAGCAGATCCAGCTAAAGGTATTAGAAAACTCACATTCAATGAGTTTGCAGGGATGTGGACAGGATATCTAGTTATCTTAAAACCGAGTCAATCCTTTGAGAAGAGAAATGAAACAGAAGGCACATTTACAAGGTTTTTCAAGATGCTCATCCCTCAAAAGCATTTAATGATTAATGTGATCTTAATGAGTATTGTTTTAACAATCTTTGGTATTTTAGGATCTTTTTACTTTAAATTTTTAATGGATGAAATCATACCGTTTGGCTTAGAGAAAACACTGCATGTGGTCTCAATAGCCTTTGTGGGACTTTATTTACTCAATATTATCTTAAGTGCATTTAGAAGTCATTTATTGATGTATTTATCAATCAGACTTGATATACCACTTATGATGGGATACTACAAACATGTCACTAAGCTACCTTTAGGATTCTTTTCAACAAGACAAATTGGTGAGATCACTTCAAGGTTTCAAGATGCGGGCGTTATTAAAGATGTAGTGAGTGGAGCAACCCTCACCATATTACTGGATACAACGATGGTCATCTTTGGAGGGATTATTTTATATTCCATTAATCCAACGATGTTTTTAATGACGGTCATTATCGCAGCACTTTATGGCGTATTAGTTTATGCATTTATTAAGCCATTTAAGAAAATTCAAAGAGCTTCTATGGAACAAGGCGCGAAGATTAGTTCTCAACTGATCGAAAGCATTCATGGTGTAGAAACGATTAAAGCGTTTAACGCAGAAGATAGTGCGAGCTTAGAAACAGAAAGTAGATATATTAAAGGTGTACTGATTGGTAAAAAAGGTGGCATCTTAGGCAATGTTCAAGGATCAATGATTGGTGTAGTGGAAGCATTAGGTGGACTATTTATTTTATGGTTTGGGGCACTGATGGTGATTCGAAACGAAATCAGCTTGGGACAACTCTTAACATTTAATGCACTTTTAGCTTATTTCTTAAGTCCACTTAAAAACTTAATTGGTCTGCAACAACAAATCCAAAGTGCCGTTGTAGCGAGTGAACGTTTATCAGAAATCATCGATTTAGAATTAGAATACGATCAGGATGAAGAAAAGAAATATAAACCAAGTAGTTTAAAAGGGGATATCAGCTTAAAAGATGTAGATTTTAGATATGGTTCTAGAAGACTTGTTTTAAACCATTTAAACATGACGATTAAACCAGGTGAGACCATCGCGATTGTTGGTGAATCGGGTAGTGGTAAAACAACACTCGCTAAACTCTTACTTAACTTATACAAGATTGAAAAAGGTGAAATTAAGTTAGATGAGATGGATATAGAAATGATTCATAAAGAAAACTTAAGAAATCATATGGGCTACGTCTCACAAGAAGTCTTTTTGTTTAGTGGTTCAATTGAGGAAAACTTATTTTTAGGACAAGACCACATTAATTTTAGTGAAATGAAGAAAGTCTGTGAACTATTAAAGATTGATGAGTTTATTCAAGCACTCCCTAAGAAATATCAATCAGCACTGATAGAAGGTGGACATAATTTAAGTGGTGGTCAAAGGCAAAGACTCTCTATAGCTAGAGCACTCCTTAAAAAGCCATCTGTGTTAATCCTTGATGAAGCAACATCGAATTTAGATGCTAAAACAGAAGAAGCGATTACTGAAGTGTTATTTAATCAATATAAAGAGATGACAAAGATTATTATCGCACACCGGTTATCAACGATTAGGAAAGCAGATAAAATCGCACTCATGGATCAAGGAGAAATAAAAGAATTTGGTAGCCATCAAGAACTCATTAAACAAAAAGGATTATACTATGAGCTTTGGGTTTCTCAAGTGGGGGAAAGTGAGGTAGAAAAACATGCGAAGTAAAACATATGAGTTTAAAGAACTATCAGATGCAAGAGAAGTTGTTGAACATAAAGTACCTAAGTTTATGTTGTGGTTTTTCTATTTTGTCTTAGTAACATTAACACTTACACTCATTTGGAGTTATCTAGGAACCAAAGAAATCGTGGTTCAAGCAAGTGGTACGGTTAAAACGAACCAAACACAAAGTGTCATTCCACTGATGAATACAACCATTTTAGCGGTTCATTTTCAAGAAGGAGATATGGTTGTTGAAGGTGATTTAATCATAGAGTTTGATGGTAGAGCCTTAGAAAGAGATATCGTCAATTATGAAAATGCATTAGTGACACTAAGAGAAAACTTGAACTTAGAAGTACTTTATTTAGAATCCGTTGAAGCGGATACAAACCTCTTTGATTTAAACAACTTAAAGCACGTGTCTAAATATTATGAAGTGAAAAGTTATTTAGAAGTGTTGGACGTATCAGAAACGAAAGTCCAGGATAAACTAACTAAACGCGCATCCATCACATCTAACATCAGCCAACAAAATCAAACCATTTCACAATATGAAAATGAAATAGAGAAAATTCGTCAGCAATTAGAAGCCTATAAGGTATATGCAAGCTTTGACGGTATCTTACATTATGTTTACCCTGTTATGGTAGGCAGTAGTATAGTAGGTGGTCAAGAGTTATTAAGGGTTCACCAAATAGATAATGATGAATTATTAACGGTACAGTTTTATGTCTTAAACAAAGATATTACGCAAATGAGTATCGGACAAAAGGTCAGAGTAGAAATACCAGCATTATCGGTTAGAACTTATGGTTATGCAGAAGCGGAAGTGGTTCATATAGAATCAGATAGCAGATTTGATTCACAAAGTGGACAATCCTTCTATTTAGTAACAGCAAGACTAACTTCTAATCAATTATTAGATGAATCTATTAAAATCGGTATGCAAGTACAAGGCAGAATGATTACTGATGAACAAAGGTACTTATTCTGGGCTATCGAAAAACTAGAATTATGGATCTTTAGGTAACCTTATGAAATTTATTGAAACAGGTGTAGAACTTAGGCTTACCCATATCTTAAAATATCAAGGTGTAATTTATAACCATGAGATGGATGACATCATTGGTGAGATGATTCACTATATTGAAAGTAAAAAAGGTAAAGCAATACGGATCTTAACGATTACGAAGGGACTAAACTTTGAAACAGGCAAACAAAGGTTAGTGATGGATTTTTATATAGAGATGAATCAACCAACCATAGGTAGTAACAAGTTTTCATATCTACCAGTTTATGAATTAACCAATTGTGTCGTCTCTAAATATAAAGGTCATCCACAAAACGCTTCTATAGCAACCAAAGAAGTGAATGACTACATTAAAAAGCATGAACTAGAACCTATCAGTCCAGTTCATCAATTAATGAAGATTGATAAGAAGACTAAAAAGAAAGAACAAAAGAAAAACGAAGTTGACTTAGAAGTCTATATCAAAGTCAATTAAAACACTATAAGGGAAACGAAATCACACGTTTATGGCGGTAGAGGGATTATGGATCTAAAGTATCCTATCAGTTGACTGATCATCAACAATCAATCTAAATGGTAAATATCTATAGGAGAAAAAGGTTAATAATGAAGAAAATCTGTGATAGAATAGGAGGTGAAATATATGACATACGCAATGACTTTAGATAATTCTTGGGAACTCATGACAGAAGATGAGATGTATGATGTGAATGGTGGAGGAACAATCGCTTTATCAATCAGAATATCTGCAGAAACAATAGGTGCTGCTGTCGGCGCAGGGATTGGTGTTTATGTTGGATATTTAGTTGGAGTACTAGCAGTCAAATTGGGACTAATTGCATCGACAACTGGTCCAGGTGCGATTCTTATCATGGCTATATCGGGAGTTACATTAACATTAATTGGAGCTGCTATAGCAAACGCAATTGAAGATGCTGTTAGAAATGGACAAAACACTGCGACCGTTAGGTATACTTTAGCATCCGGGTTTTTGGTACCGAATTGGACAATACCCATAACGCTTTAAGAAAGGATAATTGATAATTGTATGAAAACAATTTGGAAAACTGCACTTGCAACATTTTTGACTACACTTTTGACTGGTATACTACTTGAAAACATTTTTGATAATATAAGTGTTATTTTGCTGGTATTCGTTATGGCATTTGTTGCTGTTTTGACAGTTGTTATCAGCTCGTATGTTCAAAATAAGAAAATATGATTTTTCGGAGTAGCTAGTGTAACAAACACAGAAAGAGAAAAAAAGGGACTTTTACACCAATAGTAGTACAAAGCCCCTATTTTGATTTATTAAAATGAAGTTGGTATGCTTTAATTGATGCTGCAGGGTCACGAAAAGGTATAATGATTCAAGCAAATACCTTTTGGGGAATACCAACAGGAACATTCTCATTTTCTGTCCAATAATTAAGTAGGATCCACACCAAACATATGTTTGGTGTGGTATACCTTTGGAGGAGCACAATATGGCTAAAAGCAAAATTTATTTTATTATTAATATGTTTTTTTATTTAGATATAGTTATTTTGTCTATTGTTATATCTAATTTTGGCTAGAGAGTACTAATGGATTTTTTTTGGTCTCACCATATCTTTTTATCTTTATCTTTGCTAACTATTTTAAAATTTTCCAACCAGATATCAGAAAATATTATGCTTTAACATTCCTCGTCAAAGTATTGCTTGTATTATTAGGTTATATTGCTGGAAAATATATTTTAATGTCTACTGTACAAGTTCTATTATTTAGTGTGTTGATTTGCCTGATTTTTGTGTCGCATATGATTGATAATTACATATTTCACAACAAGAAGTTTAAAGAAGTTTTTTTAAATAATTATAAAATTCCAGACATGACTATGAATAATTTAGCTAATATTGCTGATGATGAAAATCTTAGCGAATTATTTAGTGCTTCAAAAACAATGATTTCAAAATTACATTTTAATACTTTTTGTTTGGGTTTTTCATATGTATTATTAATTATGTCAATCATATTTGTTAATAGTACTGTTATGAGAATCTTTGGAATTGTACTAATATTCATAAGTATATTGCTTAGTTTTTATATTCTAAGGATTTTTTATAAGGATTTTATAACTAATAAAAAAATAGGCTTAAAAATAGGCGTATCTGTAATTCTAACAGCTATTGTTCCTTTCTCACTCTATATTTTTCATAACTTTGTTCTTAGCTCTTCAAATACTTATATATTCGCCTTACTTGTGGTTTTTATTATCCCATATTGGATTATATATAAGAAAGAAGCAAAGTCTTTGTGGGATAAATTTATCTTAGAATACAAAGAGAGGATTGGATCAAATGATTTTTGAGTTAGCAATATTTCTATACTTTCATTAATGATGAACATATATTAAATAATGGAGTTATAAAGATGAAGGTAACATTAATTTTTCACGAATATATAGAGAGATGATAAATTAAATGAAAGGAGATAAACAATGCTTGATAAAAAATCTTGGAGCAAGGTGATTGAAACTACTGAAGGACCTGTTGAACTTAGTTCATATACAACATCTGATGGTAGCACAAATGACATAGAAAAAGGCTCAGATTACTACAAATCACAGCACAACAATGAATCTAACGATAGAGATGTTTGTTTGCATGATCATAATTCAGATGGGACTGAAGACAAAACATGGTTTGCTAAATCTGATGATGAGTCTAGCAAAAAACATGAGTATGATGAGGATGAAGTAATATCAGAACATTATGAAGATAAGTAGTTTTTTGTAGAAACTAGACGATTTCGATTACATTAGTGAACCGGAATTAAATAAAACATTTCATTTTCAATTCTAAATTAAGTGGAATAATCAGGTATTTACTTTCTCGAATTTTCCAGTATTTTCCACTTTAGGTCATTTTCTTACCAGTTGTAGTAGGTCAACTATTTTCCATGATTTACCCATAGATACCACTACTTACTTGATTTTTCTCGAATTGGCAATTTCTTACCAGTTAAGGTTAAAGAGCCCCTAAAAACACAACCCTTTAAGGTTAACAGAGACTCCATTTTGTCAGTACAAAGTTTGTCATTGTTTGAACTGTGTTTCAATGGTGTTGAAGTATAGTTGAACTGCAAGATAAACTTTTTGATTTTAAGAGAATACAAGCAATCTAAGTAAAAATACTTAAATTGCTTGTTTTTTTATGTAAAAATACAGATTTGTTCTTGACCGGATTTGAACTTTTTTAAATTGGCTTTGTTATCACGTTAAGTCTATACTAATAATGAATGGTTTGTTTTTATTTCTGTTTTTCTTATTAAATGAGCTGTTTGACATTTTAAGATGGTTTTTGATGATTTATTCACTTTTATGTTTGGTCTTAGGTTTAATACAAAGGTTATTGATTCTCTGGAATTAATTATTACTTGTGAGAATAAACGTTTATAATCAAAACTTTCATAATTGCCGTTTAGCTCCTTTAAATCTTTTAACGTTTTCTTTAATGAGTTCATTTTAATTTCTAAATTATATTCTGTTAATAATTGATTGATTCTAGAACAAACAAAAAAAATCAAACACAGGCGTTACCGCTAGGAACAAGACTCGAATCCGGATTCATGGAAACCTTATTTAGGGGAATATGCTTTGGAGAAATCTAATCTGAAGAATATACGAATACACTTGGTATATAAAAACAACCACTATTTCCTTAAAATATTTATGATTTCTGAAAAACAATCCTTTATGCTCCAAATCCTCGATGCACATAAAGCACGCATTCATGGGTTTGGTAGAGGAAAAAAAGAAATCGTAGAAGTCACAAATCAAGATCATCTCATGTCAATTCATTACGCTGGATTAACGTTCATTAAGGTTAAATAAAGTAAGATTGTGTTACAGACATAAAAATAAGAGCAATTTGATTATTCGAATTAGAAATAATGATATACTATTATTGAGGTGAAGCTATGGACATCAAACGCATTGTAATTTACCCTATTTTAGTATTAATAGCGGTCGCTCTTGCGACATTCGGTTTTCAACGATTTAACCAAGATGGACTACTCATACCCCTATATTTCGTCTTTGGTTATTTCACAGTGTTTTATGTAGTTGCACAAATCATTAAAGATAACTCCATTGTCGATATCGGCTGGGGCTTTGGATTTGTGATTGGGGCTTGGGCTACCTTATTATCGACAAGTAATCCTACTCTATTAAGCTATGTGATCGTTGGATTCATTACAGTTTGGGGACTTAGATTAACCCTAAGACTGTTAAAACGAAACTTTGGTAAACCTGAAGATTTTCGCTATGTACAGTGGCGTAAAGAATGGGGTGATAAGGCAGTTATAATCGCATTCTTTAGAGTTTTCCTAGTTCAAGGCGTCATCAACTTTATGGTTGGGTCTGTGAACTTTGCGATCATCAAATATAACGCATTTAGCTTTTCTGATTTAGCATCTATCTTCGTATACCTAGGATTATTCATCGCTTTAGTGGGGCTATTCTTTGAAGTCGTTGGTGATGAACAGCTTAGAAGACACATCGCGAAGAAAACCAAAACACTCATGGACAAAGGGTTATGGTCAATTACAAGACATCCAAACTATTTTGGTGAAATCGCGATTTGGATTGGCTTGTATATTGCAGGGATCTCGTTGTTATTCACAAACTCGATTCAACCGGTTTACTATTTAACTCTAATCGTTTCGCCACTCGTGATGAGTACGGTATTAATCAAGATTTCGACCCCATTATTAGAAAATCATATGGCGAAATATCCGGGTTGGGAAGCTTATACTAAACGTGTCCCTATGATTTTCCCTTTTACAAAAAAGTAATCTCTTATAGTTACAGGACAACCTGTGACTTTTTTCACCTCAAAATGGCTTCTAGACCTTGTTTATTTAGATTCATAGGATTATACTGAAAGTAACTGGTGGTGATTACATGAAAGTCGCTTTAGTCATCCATTCCTATACAGGTCATACGATGAGTGTCGCCGATAAAATTGGAGCTGCTTTAGTCAAAAAAGGCCATGAGGTTGCCTTATTTTCACTAAAAGCTAAAAATGAGAATCCCAAGCAAATTAAAGGCGTTGAACTGGAATCCATACCGAAGATGGATGGGTTTGATCATGTGATTTTTGGAGCGCCTACCCGTGGGATGGATTTATCGATTGTGATGCAGCTCTTTTTAACAACACTCAAAAAAGGCCATCAAAGTGCGTCCTTTTATGTTACTCACTATTTTCCATTCGCTTGGATGGGGGGGACCCAATCCGTAAAGACATTTATGAAACTGTCTAAAGACAAGCTTGAAGTTGATAAAACTGGTATTGTCAATTGGACAAGTAAAAAACGAGACAAGGCTATCCAGTGTCTCGTGTATCAATTCTCAGATTTAGATTAAATATAGTCAAAATGTTTTTTCTTACAATAAGGACAACCAGGTTTTTGAAATAACCAAAAGTAAATGGCATATAAGATCCCTAAACCAAACCACCACGTGGAGAAGAAGAATATCCACCTAAAGTGTTTCTTAGGGGTCATTTTTTTATCACATTCATGACAGTATCCTTGATAAACCGGTTTTGGATTTTCTTTATATTGGTCTTCTAAGGTTGTGATTACAGAAGATTTGTGTCTGTATTTGGTTAATAAGCGGTTGAATTTTGATGGAATCGTATCTAACGCTTTATATTTTGAACGTTCCGCTTGTTCGGCTGTCATGATTTGATTAACGGTTTTTCTCAAGCTTTCTTGAGTTGTACAGTTTAGTAAAATATCAGAAAGCTGTAACCCATAGTCATACCCACTGTCATACATCTTTGAGAGGGTTTGTTGTCTAAAGTCAAAACTCTTTTTCATGTAGGCGTTACAAACCGATAAGTCAATTTCCAAAATGGTCTTATCCGAAAGCTGTAGTCGTTTTTCTAAGGTAAATTTTGGATCAAAGTGAAGCACGATGATTAAATCAACATCGTGTGTCGTTAAAGGGTAAACAGGAATATTATCAATGATTCCACCATCGGTGTGGAGTCTTTTTTTATAAATGGTTTGAGGACCGGTTAAGAATGGAAACCCAACAGCACCTTTCATGAGCTGTCTGATTTCTTGTTTAAATGGGCCTTCAATTTTCACATAGTGGAAATCGAGTTTAGGAAATGTTGAAACAGATGATACATACATAGGAATATCAATTTGGTCGTTATCATCAAACAGCTTATTAAAGGTTTTATCAATATGGTTTTTAAACACGATGCCTTTCCATATTGAAAAAAGATTTGGGTAATCGAAGGCATGCCAAATGGATTTTACGCGATTAAATTGATTCGCTGCGATGCCATACGCATTACACGCACCCATCGAAGCCCCGGATAAACAAGTAATTGATTCTCTACCCATTTTCTCCATGAAAGCTTCCATAAAGCCAGCTTGGTAAGCACCCTTAGAGAGCGCCCCTGACAAACATAATCCTATTTTCATTGAATAATCCTTTAGTCGTACAGTGATATTGTATTAATAAAACCGTTTTTATGCAAGTATTGAGATGAAATCTCTAAAAAAAACATAGTTGTGTAAAAATCTTTCAGATAGAGCCCCACATATTTATAAAATATGATATAGTGAAGGTGAGGTTAGGGGGTATCTCAAATATGAAAAAGATCACACTTTTAACGCTTCTATTTTTGGTTGCGTTTGTTATGATAGGTTGCCAATCTGTTGAAAAGAATATGGGATTAAATGCGGTTGGTAGCTTGGAGGATTTGAAAAGTCTCGCGAAGTCTGGCAACAATAATGTTTTTTATGGTCCAGTAGAAGATGCAGTCTCAGGTGCACCTGAATCTGGCGCACAGACGAAAACCTCTAAAACCAACGTTCAAGTCGAAGGTGTCGATGAAGGGGATACAGTTAAAGTCGATGAAAACCGAATCTATCAAATCTTTGGAAATCGCTTGGTTGTGACCTCTATTTCAGGTGAAATGACCACCCTACTTGATGAGACATTAAGCGATGAAAAAGGTCGTTATACTTACTATAATGAAATCTACATTACAGATTCGTATTTAGTGGTCATTGGCTTTACATACCAATATTATTCATTTGATATCGAAGGCCGTGAAGTGGCCTACGATATGGGATTTTATCCTTGGTATTATAATGGTGCGACCTCAGTTTGGGTTTACGAACTTGAAACCTTAACCGTACAAAACCATTACATCGTACCAGGCTATCAACTTTCAACTAGACTCATCGAAGATAAGCTCTATTTGATTACTTACAATTATATCAACTTGAATAACGAGGACTTAGACCCAAGACCTGTCTACGAAATTGATGGTGAAAAAGTTATTCCAAGTTACGATGAAATTTATTACCATTCAGACTTAACTGCTCAAGTCTTTAATAACATTACGACCATTGATCTTAAAGAAACGCCTGAATTAACCTACGATATTTTCTTAGGTTCTTATTCGTGGGGGACGATTTATGTTTCACAACAAAGCATTTATTTCAGTAATGTTGAATATACTTATGATGAAAAAGAGGGTTACCAAGAAGAAGGCAAATTAATCGTGTTCAATTTCAGTGACGAAGGCGTTGTGTTTGGTGGTATGGGTTCATTTGAAGGCTATGTCATCAATCAATTCGCAATCGATGAATACGATGGTTATGTGCGAATGGTGACAACTCAAGGCTGGGGGGATACTGTAAAAAATCGACTCTATGTCTTTAAAAAAGAAATCGTTGAAGACAAACCGGTATTGACCCGTGTTGGATTCTTAGATGAGGGTATTGGTAAACCAAGAGAACGTGTATTCTCAGTAAGATTCTTTGAGGATGAAGCGACCATCGTTACGTTTGAACAAATAGACCCGTTCTATCTAATCGATTTATCCAATCCAACAAAACCAACGATACAGGCAGCCCTTGAAATTCCAGGGTTCTCACTCTATCAACACCGTATTAACCCAACCACTGTTTTGGGTATTGGCTATGAAACAGTAGATGCGAGAACGGTCGGTATTAAGTTATCACTATACAATGTTTCGAACCCTGAAACGCTAACAGAAATGGGCACGCCACTGGTTTTAATGAATAGCGAAAATGGTTGGCAATACGGAGAAGCCTTATACAACCACAAGGCAATCTTGTTTGATCTCGAAAGAGATTACTTTGGGTTCTCAGTATTCCGAATTTACTTCGATGAGTATCGTTATTACAATCTCAATGAATACATGATTTTCAGTATCGATTTAACGAGCGATACCCCAGTTAGTATCGAGAAAACTATTACCCATCAAGCCTTCTATCAAGCGGATCCAAACGATTATTATTGGTATACACCGTATTCGATTGAAAGAGCCGTATACGTTGGGGATTATCTCTATGTCATATCGAGTGGTGCGATTACGAAACACGACATTAACAACGATTTTGTTCAAGTTGCAGATATTCAATTTTAAGTAAGGGTTTGAGGCGATAAAAAAATATCGCCTCAATCTTTTTTTTTCGTCAAAAAGGCGTATAATCTATCTTGCATAGGGCTATCGCCAAGCGGTAAGGCATCTGGCTCTGACCCAGACATTCGGAAGTTCGAATCTTTCTAGCCCTGCCATATAAAATAATAAACCTGCAATCCATAACGGACTGCAGGTTTTCATTTAGGCGTTAAGTACTCTTAATACGACACACTTTAAGTATAAGGATTCATCAGAACCCAAAAGTGCTGGATGGTCTTTAGATTGAATGCGCATCTCAACCATTTGGACTTTCTTTTTCGCATCCCTCGCAGCGTCTTGTAACATCTGTAAGAACAAATCAATCGTCATATAGTGACTACAGCTACACGTATATAAATAACCACCATCTTCAATGATCTTCATTGCTTGTAGGTTGATATCTTTATAGCCTTGATAAGCGCGTTTAATCGCTTCTTTATTTTTCGCGAATGCAGGTGGGTCTAAAATGATGGTATCGAACTTAACTCCATCTTTTTGGTAGGCTCTAAGTTGTTCGAATACATCCTTTTCAATAGCTTTCACCTGAGATAATCCATTTAAGCTCGCATTGTATAAGATGTCTTTAACAGATAAAGCCGAAATATCCACACATGTGACATCTTTCGCGCCATGATACGCAGCGTGTAAACCGAATCCACCGATGTTGGAAAAACAGTCTAATACAGTTTTATTTTTAACATAGGGTTTCACGGCGTTATGGTTATCTTGTTGATCTAAGAAGAAGCCTGTTTTTTGACCATTGAGTAAATCAACAGCCATCGTGAGTTCGTTTTCTTTGATTAAAATCTTTTCTGGGACTATGCCATCAATCACACCTTTAAAGAGTTCAAGACCTTCTTTGGTTCTTACGGAGACGTCTGAACGTTCTAAAATGCCTTTTGGATTAAAGATGTCTTTAAGAATTTTAATGAAAATCGGTTTACGTTGGTCAATCCCTAAGGATAGAATTTGAATCGATAAATAGTCACCATATTTATCGACAATTAAACCTGGGATACCGTCAGATTCACCAAAGAAAGCCCGGTAACTGTTTTGATAACCGATATCTTCTCTAGATTGTTTGGCTTTTAGGATTTTATTGTAAAAGAAAGCTTCATCGATTTCGACATCTTCTTTGGTGAGAATGCGTACAAAAATCTTTGAATTTGTGTTCAAATAGCCCTTTCCTATGAAAGTACCATCGATAGCGTACACATACGCGATTTCTCCGGATTTGATGAAACCCACTATGTGGTCAATCTCATTCGAGAAGACCCAAGGATGACCCTCAAGTAGTCGTTGTTCTTCACCCTTTTTTAAATATAATTTACATGCGTTCATGGTTTTACCTCTTTTTTACATGGAGATTATATCACGATTATGAATGTAAAACACAAAATCTGTCATTCGTGCTAAAATATAAATAAAACATGAAGAGGTGTCTATGAAATTAGATTATAAAAAGACGATATACGTCGGATTGGCATTTTTAATTATTTCGCTGTTTTGGCAAACCTATGACGCAATCATCACCAAAATCTTGATCGATAAGTTTGGTTTAAATCAAACTTGGAGTGGCATGGTCATGGCGATGGATAACGTACTCGCCCTATTCTTATTACCATTCTTTGGCAGTTTATCGGATAAGACCAATCATAAGAAAGGCAAAAGAACCCCTTATGTGGTTGTAGGGACACTACTCGCAGCGTTCTTATTCGTTGGACTTTCGTTCTTCGATGCGATGCAACTCAAGAAGTTAGAAACCGAAACCAACCTCAAAGCAGAATATGAAAACGTCGAAACCTACACAGAGGATTCAACTGTCGGAGAGTGGCGCATTCTAGCGCTTTCCATGGGTACCGATTCAGAAGGTACTCGTATTACAAACATTTTAAACGATTACACACTTGGAGAAACCTTAAATCAAGGGGACTACAACGATGTGAAAGACGCTTATTTCCGTTATCTATCCAATCAAGCTTGGGAAGTCACGAGCACCTCACCAGCGGTATTCATCGTCTTTATTGTGATGTTATTTCTAACACTGGTCGCGATGTCTACATTCCGTTCACCAGCCGTCGCGCTGATGCCGGATGTTACTACCAAGCAACTCCGTAGTAAAGGTAACGCACTGATCAACTTAATGGGTGCGTTCGGTGGGATCACCGCGATTATTTTACTCACCGTATTTGGACTAGATAAACACTCGTTTGTAAACTACACGATGGCGTTTGTTTCGGTATCCATCATCATGGTGGTTGTTCTAGCAATCTTCTTATGGAAAGTCAATGAACCCAAATTGGTTCAAGAACGTATCGATTTTGAAAAGAAAAATAACATCGTTGATGAAGAAGAAACTGAGAATCATAATCATTTATCGAAAGAAAAGCTTGTGTCTCTCATTTTAATTCTATCTTCCGTATTCCTTTGGTTTATGGGCTATAACGCAGTGACTACAAAACTATCGGATTACGCACCTAAAGTCTTAAATATGGGTTATTCAACACCATTATTGATTGCACAAGCAACTGCGATAGTTGGTTTTATTCCAATCGGTATTGTGTCTTCAAAATGGGGCAGAAGAAGAACCATTCTATTCGGGGTCGCACTTTTAACCCTATGCTTTACCTCCGTTTATTTTATTACGGAATCCACAGGGGTCTTACTCTATGTGGTCTTAGGATTAACAGGGGTCGCCTGGGCATCGATTAACGTCAACTCATATCCTATGGTTGTAGAATTATCTAAGGGTTCTGATGTCGGTAAATACACTGGATATTATTATACCTTCAGTATGGCTGCACAAATTTTAACACCAATCCTATCCGGATTCTTAATGGATATGCCTGAACTCGGACGTAAGGTCTTATTCCCTTACTCAGCTGCATTCGTATTATTATCTTTTATTACCATGTTTTTTGTTAAACATGGGGATGCGAAAGCAGAAAAACGCTCAATCTTAGAAAATTTTGATGTCGATATGGACTAAAAATATAGCACTGGTCAACTGGCCAGTGCTATTTTGTTTCCTTTAAAAACTGATATAGGATGAATATGAAGAAGAATGGACAAATGACTAAGGTTATGACTTTAGAGGGTTCTAAAGCAGGAAAGAAAATGGATTGTACATAAAGACTTGCGAATAGAACGATGCCTAAGGATTTAGTTAACGTATAAATCGAGAACGTTTTAATCGTTTTGTTCACGTTTTTAAACGAAAGTACAATTTTACCAAACAGTGGAGATATTACAAACACAGGTAAAAGGATCACAAGATACATACTCTGCTTTAAAAACACGTGTTTTTGATAATACTCGATATCACCATACCGTTCATAAATAGCTAAAAAGGCACTTTGTTGGTCAAATAAGTATAAGATTAAGTTGAGCACTAAGACATACCCCAATAAAGTAACCCACAAATAGAGTAATAGGTATCGATATTTTAAAGACATAAATAACCTCAAATGGATGACTACACCTAATAAAACGAAAAAACGGACGATTTTGTCCGCTTTATATTTAAAAATCGTTTCAATTTTTGAAATAATCACTTTTTCGGGATAAAATTTTCAAAAACTGCATTATCAAAAGCTTTTCTCGCATAATCTAATGCTTTTTGATTTCTCGCCGCGTAAGCTAAAATCAATACGCCCCTGTTTTTCGCTTTTTGAACATACGGATTTGGTAAGTCTTCTAAACGGTAGTTGATGAAATCAGGTTGTGTAAACCGATTAAAAATCATTTTCTTCAAAGCCCAAATGGTTGGTTTATTCATGGTTGAATCTCTAAAATATTCGCTGATTTGACCCCGAATTTGTTGTGGATCATTTTTCTTAAACCATCTTACGATGCTGGGGTCATAGGATTGGATTGCTACTTCATAGGGGTAGTTTTTTAAGAGCTCGGATACCGTTTTCGCGTGTCGTTTTTTATTGCCAAAGGGTTTAATTTCAATTAAAAGAGGCACTTTTCCGTTCACAAGTTTAAGAATCTCTTCAAGCGTTGTTATCTGTTCGTCTGTACCCATTATCTTGTAAGACTTAATCTCATCAATAGTGAGGTCTTTTAAAGCCAAATCTACACCGCATAAACGTTTTAAATTTTTATCATGGAACACAACAACCGTACCATCTTTTAAGATATTTGTATCGAGTTCAATCCCATAACCACGTGATATCGCTGCTAGGAATGAGGCTTTTGTGTTTTCAACCAATTGATAGACCCCGTGTAACCCTCGATGGGTAATGTAAGTCTCTTTAAGCCAAGTCATATTTTTCATAAAAATCACCTACATTGATTGTAACAAAAATCAAAGTGATGGTCCATAAAAAATCTCTTAGAACCTGTGAAAAATGGAATAAATACAAAATATTCTAGCACTATAGAATAAATCATCACTACGTGATATAATACGGCTTGTTAGTAGAATAGAAGGGTTAGTATGAAGAAACCAGAATTATTAGCGCCAGCTGGAACAAAAGAAGCCTTTATCGGGGCGATCAATGCTGGAGCGAACGCGATTTTTATGGCAGGACACCGCTTTGGTGCGAGAGCGTTCGCCGAGAACTTTAATCAACAAGATTTAATTGAGGCGATTGAATACGCACACTTGCGTGATGTCGCCGTTTTTATCGTTGTGAATACCTTAACCTTTGATGATGAAGTTGAAGATTTATTGAAATATACCGATGAGCTTGTGAAGGCGCATGTAGACGCACTGATTGTTCAAGATATTGGGATGATTTCGATTTTCGCGAAACGTTACCCAAATACAGCCATCCACGCCTCAACCCAAGTGAATGCCCACAATATTCACCACGTTAAATTCTTAAAAGACCTTGGTGTTAAACGGGTCATTTTGGCGAGAGAAACCAGTATTGATGTCATTCGTCAAATCAAACAAACAGTCGATATCGAACTTGAAGTGTTCATCCATGGTGCGCTTTGTGTATCCTTTAGTGGAAACTGCCTCATTTCATCCATTTTAAATAAACGTAGTGGGAACCGCGGGGAATGTGCTTATAACTGCCGATTACCGTATAAACTTGTAAAAGATAAAACCGTTATTGGTGAAGAATCCTATTTGATGAGTGCAAAGGATTTAATGACCTTAGAACACATCGATGAGCTCATCGAAGCGGGGATTGATTCGTTTAAAATTGAAGGTAGAATGCGTAAGAAAGAATATGTCACGCAAACCACGATGGCTTATAGAAAAGCGATCGATGCCTATTTTGAAAATAAACCCATCGATTATTCTACTGAAATCGATAAACTAAAACGCGTATTTAACCGTGATTACACCAAAGGCTATATGCTTAATGAAATCCCTAAAGATCTCAATAACGACTTTAGACCGAACCATATGGGGGTACAAATCGGAAAAGTCATCGCTTACCAAGCCCCACTCGCTTTGGTTCAACTTACCGAGGACTTAAAAAATGGGGACGGTTTTAGAATTGTCGGCGAACATGACTATGGTAATCTAGTCACTTACATGAAACGAAAGAATAACACCGTCATCAAAGAAGCCTTTAAAGGGGAAACCATTTACCTCGAAGTGAAAGAAAAAGTGTACCCAGAATCGTTGTTATTTAAAACGTTAGACTCGGATCTAGAAAAAGACCTCGTGATGTATCAATCGAAAGAATTTAAGATTGTACCTCTATCGGGAATGGTATCAGCCTTTGTGGGTAAACCCCTCCAATTCAGTCTAAGTGATGGCAAACATACAGTCACATTAAGCTTAGATAAAGACCTTGAATACGCTATGAATCAGCCTGTAACTGAGGATAAAATCGCAGAAGCTTTTAAGAAACTTGGTGGGACACCGTATTATTTTGAAGCTTTAACAGTCTATACCGATAATGTATGTTTCATCCCGATCAAAGAGATGAACGAACTTAGACGTGAAGCGGTCATCGCTTTGAATCAAAAACGCCTAGAAACAAAAGAAGCCCTAATTGTACCGAATAGTCTACAAAATGGCTTTAAATACGACAATAAACAGCGCTTAACCGTAAGAGTTCATACGCTCGCACAATTAGACACAGCGTATCGATTAGGGGTAGAAGAAATCTATTATGAAGATATCGTTAAAGTCGATCCAAATGCTTATCCGAATGCGTTAGTTTGTCCAGTAACCAAACGCATTGTTGAAGACATCAAAGGCTTCGATATTATTGGTCCAACGTTAGTTTCAGAACTTGGTGGGATTTATCAAAACCAAAACCGATTTGAAATCATTACGGATGAATTCATAAATATCACCAATATCTACACTGCAGCACTAATATCCAACTACAACGTCAAACGCATCAGTTTATCTTCTGAACTGGATGCGAAACACGTATTAGGTTTTTCAGACCGTTACTTTAAAACCTTTGGCAGTTATCCAAATCTAGAAATGGTTGTTTATGGTCATAAGGATTTGATGATTTCAAAATATTGTCCGGTTGCGAAAACATTTGGATATAAACCAAACTGTCGTTTGTGTTTTAAAGATCAGTATTACCTTCAAGACCATATTGGGAAATATGCATTACTGAATGATGGGCATTGTAACATGCGCGTCATGGACCCCACACCACTATTATTAATTGACCAATTGGATGCGTTAAAACAAGCAAGAATTCATACCTTCAGACTCGATTTCACAACCGAAACTGAAAAAGAGATGAAGTCCATCATATACGCCTTTAAATTAGCTTTAGAAAAGAAACCTTATCGCATCGAGTTATCCCGATTTAGAATGGGAAACTTTTGGTCTTAACATAGTTATCTATGTGATATGTCCGGAAATGATTTGTTTAAAGCAAATCAATTTGTTATACTGTTAATGGTAGTATTTTATAAGGTATTAAGGTGGTACAAATGGAACCTAAAAAAGAAAGACAAAGAAAATCACTTGCTGGGTTTATAAAAGAGTATAATATTGTGATTTCTTTCTTCTATGAATTGGTATTTGTGCTCCTTGGATTGATTGTTTTAGGGGTAGTCCTCGATAATTATCTCAATACAAAAGTCTTATTCACGATCCTATTTACATTATTCGGAATTTATTCAAGTATTTCTACTTTGTATAAACGCATGAAAAATAAGAGGTAGCGCATGTCACTGAATCATGATTTCAATCAAAATTTTAAATATACAATTGGATTAATCGGCCTAAGTTCTGTTGTTGCGTTCTTTATTTTTGGTAGAGAGGTAGCCATTAGTATCGTTCTAGGTGGTGCAACAACACTTTGGGGTATGAGCCATCTGGCTAAACAAAACCGAAAACTGATTCAGGCGGATGGGATTAAAAAAACCCGAAGCTCTGGGTATATCATTCGGTTTTTATTGTATGGAATTGTCTTAGTGATGTCTCATTACTCCGAATCTTTAAACCTTTACGGCACATTTTATGGCTTAATGACATTTAAAATTTGCTTCTATACCCAATCTATTTACAGATTGTCTTTTGGAGGGAAGAAACATGAATGAGTTCTTCAAAGCATTTTATGATTTTTATATGGGTCTTTCTAGTGCAATTAAAGCGTCTATTATTGTTATGGTAGTAATTGGCATTGTCTCAACAATATTAGGTTTACGAATCAAAAAACAAGATTACCGTTCAACACCCAAAGGATTTTTGTTCCTCGCGGTAATGTTAGTAGATATGATTAATGGTTTTGTTAAGGACGTATTTCCAAAATATCATAAATTCTATCAACCCATCATGCTAACCATGTTCATGTATGTTTTATTTGCAAACTTCAGTAGCTTATTTGGTTTAACGGCACCCCTATCTAATCTAAATATCGCATTATCAATGAGTATTATTGTATTTTTCACCATCCAAATCTCGGTATTGGTAGTCAAAAAACCGAAGGCTAGAGTAGCAGCTTTATTTTCACCAAACCCTTTGTTTTTCCCACTCAATTTAATCGGAGAGTTTTCAACTCCATTCTCAATGGGTATGCGTCTATTTGGGAACTTAATGAGTGGATCGATTTTAGCAATCTTAATTTATCATTACACGTCTTATTTTGGTATCGTGGCGGGAGCATTTATCGTGCATCCCATCTTTGATATATTCTTTGGTGCCATTCAGGCATATGTATTTTTAAACCTATTTTCCATTTTCTTAAGCATTGCAGTGGAAGATTAATCATCTATAAGGAGGAAGAACAGATGGATTTCAATCAATTTTTCGCAACAGGTATGGCTTATTTAGGTGCAGGCTTAGCGGTATTCACCGGTTTTGCGACCGCGATTGGTCAAGGCTATGCAGCAGCTAAAGCAGTTGAAGCGGTCGGTAGACAACCAGAAGCTGTTAACGAAATTCGTTCGACTTTATTACTTGGGGACGCTCTAGCAGAAACCACAGGTATTTATGGTCTAGTTATCGCAATCATCTTGATTTTCGTTGCGTAACATTTATTAAAGGGGGTAAGCGTTCATGCTTGCTGATACACTAAAAGCATTTGTTGAAGAGTCTTTAGGGCTGCTTTTCGGAACAGGACTAGAGGATATCTTAATTCAGCTCGGCGGAACCGTCTTGCTTTTTTTGGTGATTCGTAAATTTTTCTGGAAGAATGTTACTGATTTTCTAGAGAAACGTAGGGTTTACATGGATGAAGAACTATTTAAAGCGGAAGCAATGAAACTTGAAGCAGCAGAAATAAAAGCGAATACAGAGGAAGCGTATAAAACGCTAAGAAACTCTGTAACGAAAACCATTGAAGATGCTAAGTTAAGAGCTCAAAAAGAAGAAACTGTGATTTTATCACATGCTAAAGCCGAAGCGCAAAGACTTAAATTAGAAGCAGAAAAAGAAATTGAACTTGAGGTTTTAAAAGCTCAAGATCAAATGAAAAAGGAAATCGTTACAGTCGCAACTGTTTTGGCAGAAAAGATTATCCAAAAAGAATTGGATGAGAAAAAGTATGCAAGTCTGGTTGAAGAAGCGACTAAAGAGGTTAAACAATCATGACGAGTTTAGGCTACCAATATGCAGAAGCACTCTACGCACTGTCGGTAGAATCCCAAAAACAAATTGCGATGAAACTAGAACTTGAACGTTTTATTGGACTTTACAAAGAGGAAGTTAAATTACTACTAACGCATCCTAAAGTAGCCATCCAAGATAAAAAGCGTGTCATTCAAGGATTAAAATTAGATACCTTAATGACAAACTTTTTGTTTGTATTAATTGACAATCATCGCCTAGATGAGGTTACAAATATACAAGCAGCGTATCAAGATTTATTGGACCGCCAAAATCAAATATTACGGGCCAAAGTCTATTCGAATAAACCATTATCTAAAACTGAGCTCGAAGGGATCAAAGTCGCTTTGCAAACCAAATTAAACAGGCAGACTCTTTTAGAAAATGTCATCGATTCAAACATTGTTGGTGGTATCAAAATTGCCTACGAAGGTAATATTGTAGATCACACCATCAATCATTTTATTGCTTCTTTAAGCGAAACCTTAAAGGCATAGAGAAGGTGAATATATGAGTAAAATCAATCCAGTCGAAATTAGTTCTTTGATTATAGAGCAAATTAAAAAATATCAAAATGAAATTAAAACCGACCATGTCGGAACCGTCATCAGTGTTGGGGATGGGATTGCATTAGTCCACGGTCTCGAACACGCGATGAGTGGGGAATTATTGGCTTTTCCAAATGGTGTTTTCGGTCAAGTTTTAAACCTTGAAAAAGACTATGTGGGTGTCATCTTGCTAGATGAGTCTACCAGCATCAAAGAAGGTGATACAGTATCTACTACTGGGCGCATTCTTGAAGTACCTGTTGGTGAAGCCCTCATTGGACGTGTCGTCAATCCACTTGGAAAACCCATCGATGGCATGGGAAAGATTCAAACAGACAAATTTAGAACCATTGAACGAAAAGCAACCGGCGTTATGGCTCGTAAAGGTGTTCATCAACCTCTACAAACAGGGATAAAAGTACTTGACGCTTTAGTACCAATTGGAAGAGGTCAAAGAGAACTCATTATTGGTGACCGTCAAACAGGTAAAACAACACTAGCGATCGACACGATTCTAAATCAAAAAGGGAAAAATGTAATTTGTATTTACGTTGCAATTGGTCAAAAAGAGTCCACCGTTGCAGGTGTTTACGAAACCTTAAAATCATTCGGAGCGATGGACTATTCTATCATCGTTTCAGCTTCCGCATCCGAACCTTCCCCACTACTATATTTAGCACCATATGCAGGGGTTACTATGGCGGAAGAATTTATGTTTGCGGGTAAGGATGTCCTTATTGTGTATGATGATTTAACCAAACACGCGACAGCTTACCGTGAACTATCCCTATTATTAAGAAGACCACCAGGACGTGAAGCATTCCCTGGGGACGTCTTCTATCTACACTCACGCTTATTGGAAAGAGCTGCGAAACTAAACGATGAATTAGGGGGCGGATCAATTACTGCCTTACCGATTATCGAAACGCAAGCAGGCGATATCTCTGCTTATATTCCAACCAACGTCATCAGTATCACCGACGGTCAAATTTTCTTACAATCTGACTTATTCCATAGCGGGGTTAGACCAGCGATCAATGCCGGTTTATCCGTCTCACGTGTTGGTGGTGCTGCTCAAACGAAAGCTATTAAAAAAGTATCCGGTACATTACGTCTCGATTTAGCATCATTTAGAGAACTTGAAGCCTTTACACAGTTTGGTAGCGACCTCGATGATGCCACTAAAGCAAGACTCGAACGAGGTAAACGCACGGTTGAAATCTTGAAACAAGGTTTACACGATACAATGGCAGTTGAGTATCAAGTGTTATCCATCTTCGCACTGACACACGGCTACTTAGATAGCATTAAGTTATCTGATGTGAGACGTTTTGAAAAAGCTTTACATAGTTTCTTTAATACGGATAAAGAAGCGAATCATTTGTTACACGAACTTAAAGAAACGGCTGTTTTGCCTGAGATAAATAAACTCAAAGAAGCAATAAACCGTTTTAAATTAACATTCGTATAGGTCATTTATATGGCATCGATGAGAGACATAAAGTCGCGTATCATTGCGACTAAGAAAACGGCTCAAATCACAAATGCGATGTATATGGTTTCAGCATCTAAACTCAAAAAAGCAGAACGTGCGATGGTTTCTTATCGTCCGATGGTAAAACGATTGAACCACATCATTCAAGGCTTATTAACCGACGATGATATATCACATGTGTTTTTAGAAAAACGACCTGTGAAAAAAGTGTGTTACATTTTAATCAGTTCTGACCGAGGATTAGCTGGACCTTATAACGCAAACCTTTTCCGTAAGTTTCAATCCCATCTTAAAGAATCGAATGTCGACCCATCAACCGTAATGGTTGCGGCGATTGGCCAAAAGGCTTTTTCATTCGCAAAACGCAATCAATACCAACTGGTCAATGATAAGCCAATACACGTTAGAGACGATATTCAATTCGTCGATTTTAAAGAGATCACACAAAAATTTATCGACTTATTCTTATCGAAACAAGTAGATGAAATTGTTGTATTCTACAGCCATTTCATCAATACTTTATACCAAAATGCCGAATCAAAGACCCTTTTACCAGTTCGATTAGAAGAAACCGATGAACCTCAGAAAACCCGCTACGAATATGAACCGAATAAGGTTGAAATCATTAACCATCTGTTACCGATGGTTGTCGAAAATACCCTTTATGGTTTTATACTTGAAGCAAAAGCTGGTGAGCATGCGTCGCGCATGACCGCCATGCGATCAGCTACCGATAATGCGAAAGACGTCATTAAAAAGTTAGAGTTACACTATAACCGTGCACGTCAAGCCGCAATTACCATTGAACTAACCGATATCATTGGCGGCGCCAATGCGGTTAAGTAAAGGAGGCATAAGGTGAACCAAGGCAAAGTTGTTCAAGTCATGGGTCCAGTAGTCGACGTTGAATTTGAAAACGTCTTACCGGAAATTAACCATGCATTAGTCATTAAACAAGATGCGCACCAAAACCATGGTGTCGAAATCAATCTAACCTTAGAAGTTTCCTTACATTTGGGCAACAATGTTGTTCGTACCATTGCGATGGACTCCACAGACGGTGTCGTCCGTGGTATGGTCGCGATAGACACAAAACAACCCATAACTGTACCTGTCGGTAAAATGACCCTTGGACGTATATTCAACGTATTAGGGGAACCCATTGACAATAAAGGGGAAGTCCCTGTGGATACACCTAAATTGCCAATTCATAGACAGGCTCCAAAATTGGATGAACTCTCTTCTAAAGTAGAAATTCTCGAAACAGGCATTAAAGTAGTAGACCTTTTAGCACCTTACATCAAAGGTGGTAAAATTGGACTATTCGGTGGTGCCGGTGTCGGAAAAACCGTATTAATTCAAGAATTGATTCACAATATCGCTCAAGAACACGGTGGTATCTCTGTGTTCGCCGGTGTTGGTGAACGTACCCGTGAAGGGAATGACCTTTACGGAGAAATGACCGAAAGTGGCGTTATTCAAAAAACAGCCATGGTCTTTGGTCAAATGAATGAGCCACCTGGTGCACGTATGAGAGTCGGTTTAACCGGTCTTACCATGGCAGAATATTTTAGAGATCATGAAAAACAGGACGTCTTGTTATTCATTGACAATATTTTCCGCTTTACCCAAGCAGGTTCGGAAGTATCTGCGCTCTTAGGCCGTATGCCTTCAGCGGTCGGTTACCAACCAACGCTTGCAACCGAAATGGGTAAATTACAGGAACGTATTACCTCTACAAAAGAAGGGTCCATTACCTCAATTCAAGCGGTTTATGTCCCAGCCGATGACTATACAGACCCAGCACCAGCGACCACGTTTACACACTTGGATGCAACTACAAACCTTTCTAGAAAGATTGCAGAAGAAGGTATTTACCCGGCCGTTGATCCACTAGCGTCTACTTCAAGAGCGCTATCGGTTGAAATTGTTGGTGAAGAACACTATCGCGTTGCACGTGAAGTTCAAAGAACCATCCAACGCTATAATGAACTTTTAGATATCATCGCAATTCTTGGTATGGATGAATTATCCGATGATGATAAATTAGTAGTACATAGAGCAAGAAGAATACGCTTATTTTTAAGTCAAAACTTACACGTTGCTGAACAGTTTACTGGACAAGCAGGTACGTATATCAAAGTTTCAGATACCGTTAGAGGATTCAAAGAAATCCTTGAAGGTAAATATGACCATCTCCCAGAAGAAGCCTTCCGTTTAGTAGGTGGCATCGAAGACGTCATTGAAAAAGCCAAAAGATTGTAGGTGATTTCATGCAAATCGTTGTCGTTACACCAGCTGGAAAACTCTACGATGAAGTGGTAGATTATGTTGTCGTCTCTTCAAAAAATACCGGGCAGTTTGCACTTATGAAAAACCATACCCCACTGATATCATCGATTGATAGTGGTTATGTCAAAATGGTCAAAGAAGATCAAACTCTTGTAACTGTAATCCTAAACGGTGTAATTGAATTCTCGAATAATATCGTCAATGTCATCGCACAAGAAGCACATGTTGGATTTACCGAAGATTCTGCGATGGAACATTTACTTTCGGTTCGTAAGGAACGTTTGGAAGAAAATAAACGTCGGATGGTCGATTTTGGTAAAGCTGAGAAGGAATTGGCTGAAAATATTCAAAAAGCCAAAGCCAGTAAAGTATAATCATAGAAAAGTCACTTTCAATGGAAGTGACTTTTTTTGCAGTTATATAAAATCTAGGTTGTGATTTGTATAGCAATCAAATCAAGGTTGCGAAGCAACTTAAAAGTGATAGATATGATTTCACAACCTAAAGTTGATAGGTAGAAAATGCCAATCACAATCTAGATTTTATTGAGTCTTTTTTGCACTTAATTTTTACTTCGTTTTTTGAGTAAGGATACCACATAATATTCGATATCGATAAGTATTAATACGAATAGTATACTGAATAGAAATGAAATTATTGTACCACGACCGAGCATGATTCCGATATCCTGTATGGCTTCCATATCTGAAACAATCGCCTCAATAAACCCAGCAACCGATAATATGAATGCAGAAATAAGGATGGATGGAATCGACTTTTCAAGCGCATTAATATAGGCTTCTTTGTGTGAATTAACTTTGCGTTCTTCTAAGTACCTAGAAGTCAATAAAACAGCGTAATCGATGGTAGCTCCCAGTTGAATCGATAGAATGACTAAGTAACCAATATAGATGATCTCAGTTCCACTGAGAGCATTAATTGCCATATTAACCCAAATTGAGGATTCGATGACAAGAACTAATAGCAAAGGAATTAGAATGGATTTAAAGGCTACACCAATGACTAATGCAACCAACGCAATGGATATCCATAAAACTAAGGCAGTATCACTCAAGATTAACGACTTAATATCGGAAGTAGCAGGGATAACTCCAATAAAATAGGCTTCATCAAAATGGAATTCAGTCTTTTCTATAATCGCTTTGTTCAGTGCATAGAAAGCATCCGATTCAGAACTTATAGCGGTGTTGATAATAAACCTTGAGTAACCACTTCGAATAAAGTTCGCTTTTGTTTCAACAGGAATGAAGTCTCTTGGGATACTTGGATCGACTGCGGTGACTAGAGCAGAGACACTAAGAACGTTATCCTCAGCCATTAAGGATTGTACGAGTGCAACTTCTTTAGCCACATCTTCACCTTTAACAATCACGACAATCGGGTTGAATGGTCCAAAGTTGGCTTCAATAAAATCTTGATCCGACTTCAATTCACTCGAAGACTGTGGTGCGTTTTGGTATAAATAATCTGCTTTGCCTTGATAATAAAATCCGAGGCCACTGATAATGAGGAATAAGACCAATAATCCCTTTCGATACTTATAAATAACGTGTGAAATACCTTTGAATGAAGGAAGTAAACTCTTGTGTGTCGTTTTATCAATACATTTATTCGAAATAACTAAAAGGACTGGTAGTAAAATGATTGTAGATAAGTAAGATAAAAAAATCCCTTTGGCTAATACCAATCCAATATCTATCCCAATACGGTAAGACATAAAACAAAGCGCAATGAAACCGAAGATGGTGGTTAAACTTGAAGCTGTAATTGAGGTGAAACTCTTCTTAAGTGCCATGGTGACACGTTCAATTACAGGTAAATTCGAATATTCATGGTATCGATGAATTAAGAATAAACTATAGTCTAAGGACATAGCGAGTTGTAATGCCATTCCCATCGTCATGGTGATGAAGGAGACTTTTCCTAAAATACCATTAGTACCTAAGTTTAATACAATCGCGATACCAAGGGTTACTAAAATCAATAAGGATTCAATATAGGATCTTGAGACAAATACCAATATGAGGATACAAATTGGTACGATGATTGCCATAATGAGCCATAACTGTGAAGCTGCGACTTCATGTGCTTCAAGATTATTTAAGATTTCACCTCGCATATAGAGTTTGGTTTCAGCCAGGTCTTTAATATCCTCAATCACACCTTTCAAGCGTGTATCGTAACTAGAAAGTGTGAACTCAACTGTGATTTTGGATTTTCCATCGTTATAAAATGGTAATCGCACTTTATCAGGGACAAAATCGATTGGGGTGATTGATAAATCAACATAATCGTCTAACCAAATAACCGAATAGATATAAGGTAAGGCTTTAATTTCATTTTTAAATACGATAACCTCAGAAGTGCTTAACCCATTGACAACAATATCGACTGATGCGTGATTGCCAAAAGTGGTTTCTAGGATTTCTAAGCCTTGTTTTGTATTCGAATCCTCTGGTAAATACGTACTCATATCATAGTTCGTTTTCACAGAAAAAGACAGAATCCCAAAGATGATGGTCAAAACGAGCGAAAGAATCAGGGTCAATAAACGGCCCTTTTTAGATGAAATGTAACGCATATGAACCCCTTTCTGAATAAAATCAAATATTCATTTTAAATTTACATTTTAATTATAGTGCTAATATGATATAAATGAGATATGAAATCACGTTTTAAAAACCATTTCAAATCGTATTTGGAGGCTCTATGCGAAATCAAGAAATTAAGCGAAAAATCATTACAGAAACGCGGGTTTTAATCTCAGAAAAACGAACGGTTACGATTAAAGATATCGCCGATAAGTGTTTTATGAACATTGCTTCGGTCAACTATTACTTTGGATCGAAAGAACAATTAATTGATCAAGTTCTCGATGAGGTTATCCTCGAACTTAAAAAAGAGATTAGCAATTTGTTATTCGAAAATGAACACAAATCCAAAAGCGAACTCCTCGAATCGATGATTACCTATACGTATAACTTTTCGCTTGAGAATATTGGATTAATTTCGTATTTGTTTTTGAATCAAGACTCCTCTGACCGTGCGGGTAATAAACTGATTGAAACGTTTTTCTCAAATAATCCATTTACCCAAATGATTTATGAAAAATTAAACGTCGAAATGAAAACAATCGATCCAATGGTCATTTATGCGAAATACGTCATTTTATTCTCAAGTTTCGCGATGCCTTTATTCATCTCCATCGCCTCGAATAGCTCACCGATGAATATTCAAGTGGAGACGTTTAAAAATGAAATTTTTAGACAGTATTTTATTCGTGAATTACTCAGAATAATTGAGGTGTAACCATGGAAAACTTAGACAAAAATTTAAACCAATTGACCATCAAGGAAAAGATTAATCTCTTATCTGGAGATGGCCTTTGGTACATTAAACATTATGAAAAACTTGGGTTAAAGCGGTTCATGATGACCGACGGTCCGCATGGGCTTCGTAAACAGGCTTCGAATGACGCGATGGGCATTGCTGCGAGCTTTAAAGCAACGTGTTTTCCAACAGCATCACTTTTAGCGTGTTCATTCGATCCAAAGCTCATATATGAAATGGGTCAAGCTCTCGCAAACGAAGCGATACAACAGGATGTTTCCATGATTTTAGGTCCTGGTATCAACATTAAGCGGAGCCCACTGTGTGGACGAAATTTTGAGTATTTTAGTGAAGACCCACTATTAGCAGGTACTCTAGGTAAAGCCTATATTGAAGGGGTTCAAAGTCTAAACATAGGAACATGTCTTAAACACTATTATGGGAATAATCAAGAAAAACATCGAATGACCATTGACGCGATTATCGATAAGAGAGCCATGTATGAGATTTACTTGAAAGCCTTTGGAATTGCCATCCAAGCGAAACCATGGTCAATCATGACCGCCTATAATAAAGTAAATGGAAGTTATGTGGCTGAATCTAAATGGTATATGTCTGCGATTGCTCGTAATCGATTTGGGTTTAAAGGTGCTTTTATCACCGACTGGGGTGCGATGAACAATCGAATTGCCTCCATCAAAGCTGGGCTCAGTTTAGAGATGCCGGGGTCGAAAAACAATATCATATATCAAGCATACAAAAAGGGTTTAATCACGGAATCTGAAATTGATTTTGCTGTAAAACCTGTACTATGGATGCTTGAAAAAGGTTCACAACAAAAAGTAAAATCAGAAACCATAGACCACCACGAACTTGCACGTAAAATCGCAGCTGAGTCCATGGTACTTATGAAAAATGAAGGGGTTTTACCATTAAAATCCACTCAAAGTATTGCATTAATCGGACGATTTGCTAAAGAACCACGCATCCAAGGCAGTGGTTCATCTAAGGTTAATCCGATCAAAGTCGATACTTTATATGACATATTTCAATCACAAAATATTCCCTTTGAATATGCAGATGGATATACCTTAGATACCAAAGAAAACCTGAACCATATACAAGAAGCCTTGAATGTATGTAAAGATAAGGATGTCGTCATTCTATCAGTAGGACTTACAGAACTATATGAATCAGAAGGCTACGACCGAACGCATCTAAATATACCTCTGCAACAGCTTAAACTCATTGAGGCGGTCAGTGAAGTTCACTCTAACGTAGTTGTCGTCTTACAAGGCGGTTCGGTGACCTTAATGCCTTATAAAGAGGTTGTCAAAGCTATCCTAAATGCATATTTAGGTGGTGAAGCAGCTGCTTCAGCCATTTATGATATTTTATATGGTAAAGTCAATCCAAGTGGTAAACTCGCTGAAACATACCCGTTAAGATTGGATGATACTTCTAGTTATCCATTCTTTCCAGGTGGGACGAAATCCGTTTACTATGCAGAGTCAATTTATGTTGGGTATCGTTACTTTGATAAAAAAGGACTTATGGTCGCCTACCCATTTGGTTATGGACTCAGTTATAGTGATTTTGAGGTTAAAGAAGTTAAACTATCCACTCAATCACTTAAACGACATGAAATGTTAAAAGTCAGTCTAAACATTACAAATAAATCCAATATAGATGGTAAAGAAACCATTCAAATATACGGTTCGGATTTAGGAACTGAAGTACATAAACCTTCTCAGGAATTGATTGCTTTCAAAAAAGTATCCGTTAAAGCACATGAAACCAAACAGGTTACCATTGAAATACCCTATTCACACTTTGAGTTTTTTGATGTTGAAGTGGATGAATATAGAGTCAAACAAGGTGCTTATGAAATCAAAGTTGGGGATTCTTCCAGAACATTCTATCAAATCGAAACCATTCATATTGAAGGCGATACGATTGAACCGACTTTAGAATCGGTATACCATACGCTTGATCGCTACATCAGTATTCATGACTTTGAACAACTTTATGGTGAACTCCCACCAAAGGAGGATACAGAGCATCACAAGATCCATTTAAACTCAACCATCGGTGAAGTTAAAGAAAGTCGCGTAGGCGGACTCATCTATAAGATTGGATTAAAAGAAATCCAAAAAACCAAAACCGATGAAGCGACTAAGAAAATGATGAAGGAACAATTTGAAGAACTTCCTCTTCGTGCAATCCCTCTTTTTTCAGGAGATAAAATCACCCATAGACGTGTCTTAGGATTAATCGATATGATGAATAAGCACCCATTTAGAGGCTTGGTAAAAATGATATGACTGACTTAAAAATCCCTTATGTAGAAAAACTTCATGACCAACCTAAAGGCCTGTTTTTCATCATGCACGGCCATTTTGGTAATAAAACATTTTCAAATTTCTTAGGACTCGCAGATAAAATATTTGATTTAGGATACGATGTAGTTTCGGTGGATGCGTATAAACATGGTGATCGTAAAGCTGTACCCTATTTTGAGAACGATCCTGTATTAACCACGATTGAAATGTTAACTGTAATTGAACATACTTTAAGTGATATCGTATACTTATATAAAACCAATTATCAAAATAGGACAGATAAGGTTTCAATTGTTGGAACTTCAATGGGTGGACATATAGCCTATCTTTTGAATCGCTATTTACCTATAGAATTCTGTATACCCATCATAGGTACACCCAATCTAGGATTACATTATGAGACGAAAAAGAAGAAAATCCTAAAAGAAAGGTATACTCTGATCGAAGAACAAGTGAATCGTCTTACACTTAAAAAAGAAGAGTTTACGCCTCGTTTTGCATTCGCTCTACAAGGCGATTATGATGATACTGTGAGCAAAGAACCCTCTAAAGCATTCATAGAATCTTTTCGTAAAGAACAATATATCTATAAGTCATATCCTTGTGGACATGACTTAACTCAGGAAATGATTGAGGATATAATCCAATATGTGAGGATGAAAGTATGAAAGTATTAGTCGTCAGATTAGCAGGGCTTCATTGTGGGTCCTGTTTGAATACAATCGAACGTATCTCTAAGGAACTCGGCGCGATAAAAGTAGATATAGAACTATCTACTATGATTGGAAAAATCTATTATGAATCCATTGATGAAGAAACTGTCATTGATACCATCGAGCAGTATGGATATCGAGCAGAAAAGCTCGCATCCTATGATGAGTGTGAACTCTAATGTATTCAAACTGCGGTAATGAATGTCATGTCAGCCATGACAAGAAATACTTCGAATAGTTCTTCATTTCATTATTTTCCCTTATGTGGGGTTTATAGCTTATTTTATGTTTAAAGCATATAATAAACGAGCAGCTAAACAAGCTTTAAATGGGCTCATAGATTCTTATGTTTCATATTCTTTGGCTTTATGATTATTATTTCGTATGCGTTTCTAATTGGTATCCTCTAATGTGATGCAAACACTGTGGACATGTGCATGTAGAAGGCGATACTTATTGTCGAGGGTGTGGATTTATAGCAGAACCCATTGAAGATAAGAGTATAGCTGACTATGCTTAATGGTTTGTATTAGGTGCAATATTAAATGTATTTACCATAATAATATATGCGATATATTTTATGAAAGACAAAATAATAGCATTATCAAGCCTTTATGGCATAATGACTTTATTTGCTTTCTATTTCATTACCGAAATAATTAATTTGATATTCAAATAAAAAACGTCCACAATCATTGACAAATGGACGATGATGGATTACAATAACATGTGACTACACTAAAGGAGGATATCATTATGGTTTTCGAACGCGTTAAAAAAATGATATTAAATGAATTAAAAGTTGAAGAGTCAAAAATTACACTAGAAGCTCGCTTACAAGAAGATCTTGGTGCGGATTCATTAGACGCAGTTGAGTTAATTATGAATATGGAAGATGAATTTGATGTCTCAATTTCAGACGAAGTAGCTCAAAACTTAAAGACTGTTGGCGACTTAGTAAAATATATCGAGTCGCAAGGCAAATAAGGACAATGTTCCTTATTTTTTTTTGCACATTCTAAATAGATAGGCGTATAATAAAAAAAGTAAGGGGGAGTAGACATATGAAGTTACTCATTTTCATTTTAAATAAAACTGAAAAACTCGACCGATTATTAAAAGAATTGGCCAAAGCACATATCACAGGTGCTACCGTATTTAATTCATCTGGCATGGCCTCACAGTTAAGCAAGACCAACGATGAAACACTATCAACGATTTTTGGATCGTTGAGACATCTACTTAAAGATAACCAAGTAGATAACAAAACCGTTATGATGGTTGTTAAAGAAGAAAGTATTGGAATTATTGAAAGAATCATTCAGGAAGTAGTTGGGGATATCAAAGAACCTAACACCGGGCTTTTATTTACAGTTCCAATCGATTTTATCAGAGGTTATAAACAATAATGATTCTCTTTTACATGGCCGTGATCCTCATAACAGGTTTGTTATTTGGAAAATTGGCGAAATACTTTAAACTACCCAATGTCACTGGGTATCTTTTAGGGGGTCTCATCATCGGACCCGTATTGGGATTGGCTTCTGTGCATATCATTCCAGATACAGCTTATGAGGAATTACACACCATCAGTCAAATCGCATTAGGATTTATCGCATTCACAATTGGTACTGAGTTTCAGTTATCCTATTTCAAACGTGTCGGTAAACTACCGATTGTCATCGCGACACTTGAATCGTTTTTCGCGATTATAGTCGTATTCTTGACACTTATCGCATTTGGTAACGATCTGCGTTTCTCGCTAGTACTATCAGCCATCGCCGCAGCGACCGCACCAGCCGCTACCATTATGGTTATTAAACAATACAAAGCTAAAGGTGAAGTCACTGAAAATCTACTTAGCGTTGTCGCCATTGATGACGCAACCGCGATTGTATTCTTCGGGATATTTGTTGCGATTGCAAAAGCAGTAGGTAATGTTTCCGGGGATGTTAATATCTCTTGGATGATTATCAAACCGTTTGTAGAAATTATCCTAAGTTTAGGGATTGGAGCCTTAGCGGGACTTATCATCTCTTACGGATTTAGATGGTACACTGGTCGTGGGAACCGTTTATCCTTATTAATCGCATTCATTTTCTTAGTGGCTGCCACACCGGAACTCATCAAGTTAGCCTTACCCGATTTTGAAGTTTCCACTTTGTTGGCTTGTATGATGATGGGGGCTGTGTTTACTAATCTTGCAAAAGAAGATGTGTTAGACACCATCATGTTCTTAGTAGATCGTGTCACACCACCCATATTCATTATGTTCTTCGTTATATCTGGTGCTGAACTCAAGTTTGATGTATTACTTACTGTTGGTGGGATTGGGGTTATCTACATCGTTGGACGTGTCATTGGTAAACTCTTTGGAGCTTCCTTAGGCGCTAAAGTCGCTAATGGTTCACCTAATGTTCGAAAATATCTGGGATGGGGCTTAGTACCTCAAGCTGGGGTAGCGATTGGTTTGACCATCGTAGCTGCAAATATTGTTCCAGAATACTCTGCGAAAATCTCGGCTGTAATTTTATCAGCAACCTTTATTTATGAACTTGTTGGACCACTCATTACCAAAACAGCGCTCACTAAAGCAGGCGAAATTTCACCTGAACTTGCAAATCAAAAAATGTCCCATTAAAAAGCACGAAACCACGTGCTTTTTTTCTAGTATTTGTTTTAAAAAACAAGGTTTTGTTTTATAATGGAAACTATGAAAGAGTGATGTTATGGAATATAATTTTAGAGCCATTGAAAAAAAGTGGCAAGACTATTGGTTTAATCATAAAACCTTTAAAACCGAAAACGACCAACTTAAACCGACTTATTATGTGATGAACATGTTTCCTTACCCATCTGCACATGGGCTTCATGTGGGCCACATTGAATCGTATACAGCGACCGATATCATGAGTCGTTTTAAACGCATGCAAGGCTTTAATGTCTTACACCCAATGGGTTGGGATGCGTTTGGATTACCAGCAGAACAATATGCACTACAAACAGGTAATGATCCTAAAGATTTTACTTACAAAAATATCCAAAACTTTAAACGCCAAATTTTAGAAGCGGGCATTGGTATCGACTGGGATAGAGAATTCGCAACCGCCGATAGTGATTACTATAAATGGACACAATGGATTTTCATCCAGCTGTTTAAACATGGGCTTGCTGAAAGAAGAGACGTCGAAGTCAACTGGTGTGAAGGTTTAGGTACAGTACTTGCCAATGATGAGATTGAGATCAAAGATGGTGTCATGGTTTCAGAACGTGGTCATTATCCTGTAACCAAGAAAGCCATGAAACAATGGGTATTAAAGATCACTAAGTATGCTGACCGCTTGCTTGAAGATTTAGACCTACTCGATTGGCCAGAACACATTAAAGAGATGCAAAGAAACTGGATTGGTAAATCTGTTGGTGCGAAGATTACATTTAAAGTCGTCCAAAGTGACATTTCATTTGATGTTTTCACGACACGTCCGGATACCTTATACGGAGCGACTTACTGCGTATTAGCGCCAGAAAACCCACTTGTACTTGAAATCGCAACTCAGGATGAACTTTCTACAGTTAAAGCATATATTGAACAAACCAAACAAAAAACAGACCTTGATAGAGGAGATTTAAATAAAGATAAGACGGGTGTCTTCACAGGCGCTTACGCCATCAATCCAATCAACAATCAAAAAGTGCCAATTTGGATTGCTGACTATGTACTTGCTTCCTACGGCACTGGTGCGGTTATGGCTGTTCCTGCTCATGATGAAAGAGACTATGCTTTCGCGTTAAAACATGGTTTAGATATCGTTAAAGTCATTGAATCGGATGAAGAAGGCTGTTTCACAGGCGATGGTGTCCATATTAATTCAGGCATTATCAATGGCTTAAACAACGAATCTGCAAAAGAAGCCATCATTGCTTATCTTGAATCCTTAGGATTAGGACAAAAAGAAGTCACCTACCGCTTAAGAGACTGGGTATTCTCACGTCAACGCTATTGGGGTGAACCATTCCCTGTGTTGTTTGATGAAGAAGGCAATGTTATTGCACTAGATGAATCCGAATTACCACTTGAACTTCCAAAAATGCTAAATATTAAACCCAGTGGAACGGGTGAATCGCCACTTGCGAACTTATACGAATGGATTCATATTCAAAAAGACGGAAAGCTCTACAAACGTGAAACAAATACGATGCCTCAGCTTGCTGGGTCTAGTTGGTATTATATTGGCTATGTTCTAAAAACACTGGTAGGCTTTATTCCACTTAATACCGAAGAAGCTAAAAAAGAACTCGATAAGTGGTTACCTGTTGATATTTATATTGGTGGGGCAGAACACGCTGTTGGTCACTTACTATATTCAAGATTTTGGCATAAATTCTTATTTGACCTAGGACTCGTTTCATCTAAAGAACCGTTTATGAAACTATTAAACCAAGGTATGATTTTAGGTTCAGATAACCAAAAGATGAGTAAATCTAGAGGTAATGTCGTTAATCCAGATGAAGTAATCGAATCCTATGGTGCCGATACCTTAAGATTGTATGAAATGTTCATGGGCCCACTTGAAGCGGATAAACCATGGAATACCGAAGCCATCGATGGGTCTAAACGATTCTTAGACCGCGTTTGGAGAATGTATTATCTTCCAATTGAGGATAGCGTATCTGAACTGGACTATATTTACCATCAAACTGTGAAAAAAGTCACAGAAGATTATGACAAACAAGCTTTCAATACCGCGATTTCTCAAATGATGATTTTTGTGAATGAAGTCTACAAACAAAAACGCTTGTCGAAAGAACAAGCGATTGGCTTCTTAAAACTATTGAATCCGATTGCACCACACATCACAGAGGAACTCTTCCAAACTGTGTTCAATAAAAAAGATATTATTACCTATCAAGAATGGCCATCATACGATGAGGCAAAACTGGTATTGAATGAAATTGAAGTCGTGGTTCAAGTGAATGGCAAACTTCGCGATCGTGTCATGGTGTCACCAGACGAAGATGGTGAAGTTGTCAAAAAACTAGCTTTAAAAGCTGAGAACGTTGTAAGATTTACTGAAGGTAAGCAAATCGTTAAAGTGATTTATGTTCCAGGTAAATTGGTCAATGTTGTCATTAAAGAATAAATAATGAATGTACAGTCTATAAATGGCTGTACATTTTTTCATTAAAAAAGCTCGTTACCAGTGCGGTAATGAGCTTAATCGTTTTGTTTTTCAATGAGGATTATGAATGGTGCGTTCTTTCGGTTTTGAATTTGATAGATAAGACTTAAGAATGACCTTGGGAGTGTCTGAACGTATTTTAGAATTAAATCAGCTTCTAATGTACCCTCAGGATGTCCTGGATAAGCCGTAATCAATATGAAGTCATCATTCTGCATTTGTTGGGTAATACTTTTTAGAGTATCAAGTGTAACAAGCGCTTGAGTTGTAATCGATTTATCTCCATTTGGTAAATAACCAAGGTTGAATACTACACCCTTGTAAGCTTCAATTTTAGAAATATTCTCGAAAGAATCATTAAATAAAGTGACGTTTTCTATACTGGAATTCTTTATTTTTTGGAGGGTTCTTTCGATTGCAATGGCTTGGATGTCAAACCCGATGACGTGTTTGGCTAGTGACGCAAGCAGCAAGGTATCATGACCATTACCTACAGTCGCATCGACGACGACATCACTTTTTGTTACGTGTGTCTTTAAGTAATCGATCACAAATTGTTGGATATGATTATCCTTCATATAAATCACCTTGCCAAGCATTTAAAGCACGCATCCGTTTATCAATCTCATTTTGAACAACGAATTTCTTAATGGTCCATTTGGGTTCAATCAATAGTTTTAATGGAGCATCCCCGGTCACTCTGTGAACAATAATCGAAGGTTTAAGCATTCGGAGTTGATCAACAGTGATATTGACATACTCTTCAAGACTTAAAATTGGAAATGGATTCTTCTTATAATCAAAGCCCATTTTGGTTTTTTCCATCACGTGAAGCATATGGATTTTAATGCCTTGTATGTCTAGTGTATTCAGGTGTTTTACAGTTTCTAACATCATTGTTTTAGTTTCATAGGGTAATCCATTGATGATGTGTGCAACCACTTCGATGTTACGTGCCCGTAAAGCTCTAACAGCATCATCGAAACACTTTAAGTCGTGCGCACGGTTGATTAAATTCGAAGTTGTTTCATGGATGGTTTGAAGTCCAAGTTCGACTTGTAAAGGCATCCTAGTATTTAAATCCGCTAAATAATCAAGCACTTCAAGCGGTAGTGAATCGGGTCTTGTCGCAATCGAAATCATCACGATATTAGGGTCTAGCGTAATCGCTTCCTCGAAGAGTGCACTTAACTTTTCGATGGGTCCATGGGTATTGGTATTCGCCTGAAAATAGACGATATAATTGGCTTTATCTGGCCATTTAAGATGCATCATTTCTTTGATGTTATCAAATTGAGTACGGAGTGGATCATACTTAGAACCGGCAAAATCGCCAGAACCTAAAGGTGTACAAAACGTACAACCACCCCGTGCGACTGTACCATCAATGTTTGGGCAAGTGAAGTGTCCATTCAGTGCAATCTTAAAAACCTTGTTTGGATATTGGTGTCTGTAATAGTTGTTGAGTGTGTTATAATGTTTTTCGTCAGTCAATAGATTCATGTCATCACCAAATGTATTTTAACACAGGTGTCTTATTATGTTATAATAAAAAGAAGAGGTTATGCCATGTTAAAACGAATTCAAATATCGGTATTTCAACCGAGTAAAATTGCATTTTTCCTAAAAGATAAAATGGGTTATGTATTTCTATACATGGCTCTTTTGGCATTTATAGCCTCCTTACCGATTATCATTAAGTCGTATGTTTTATCCCCTTTTACGCCAGAAGTTGAACAAGAATTGATTGGTCTTTTTATTCAAAAAGCCCCGGATTGTGCGATTACTAATGGGGAGATGACCTGTGTCACTACAGATGGTTTTACGTATAAAGATATGCGTATTCACTTTAATGAGCCTTACGATACCTTTGAAACCCAATTGGTATTTGAAAAAACTGGATTAGGATTTTACGCGAATCGTACACAAATTGAATCACTTACCTATCTAGAACTCGGTATGGAAAACTTTGATTTTGACCTAACCGAAACAAAGGATATCGAGACTTTTAAAACCGCACTGGTTAAGTTAGATGCGAATTACCGTAGTTTCTACGCCACAGGGTTCTCATTAGGTATATTCATTTCAAATTTTGTCTTATACCTCGCTATCGCAGGGATAATGGCTTTATCCTATGGTGTACGTCTACAAAAACTGAACTACCGTTACCGTTTCATAATGGCAGCTTATGCCAGTACGGTTTATTTTATAATCGCTTTAATCGCAGAATTGTATGGTTTAGGTATCTTGATGCTAGTCGGGATGATCTTACCATTTGTTATGATGGCGATGGCGTTTAATGGATTAATACGAATGTCCAAAGTGGTCATTCGTAAAAAAGATGATGAAGAGTAGGCTTAATTATGAACAAATTTGATTTATTTTTGAAACAATCCGGGTTTAAAGACCCCAAATTATTAGAAGCACAACTGAATAATGTAGTGGTCGACCCTAAAGAGAAAAAATGGAGTTTTTTCATCTCTTTTAAAGAAACCCCGGATGCAAAATCATTAGAAACCTTTACAAGTCAGTTACAACTTTATTTCACCATTCCAAATCAAGTTCATAAAGTCGCTTATAAATTACACTATGAATTACAAACCTGGCAAAATGACGCTGTGTCCTATTTTCAGTGGGTCTTACAAACACTATCTGAAGAACGCGGTTCTTTAAGTGTATTTAAAAACTTTGAAGTGGTTTATGCCGATGGTTTTGTTGTGTTTGTCGATGACCATAGCAACCATTTAAACCGTTATTTACCACTATTTGAAGAGGCGTTTGAACGGTATGGTTTTCATACAACGATACGTTTAGAAGTTACCAAAACGCTACCGAATGTGATTGAAGAAATCAAACTTGACGAACAAAAAGCGATTGAGAAATTAAAGGATTCAACACCAAAAGAAAAGGTTGAACCTAAAAAGGCCTTAAAGAATTTTAAAAAAGTCTATAAAGCGGACAAAATTAGTCCAATTACTGATATTCCAAAAACCAATTTGGATTTGGATACCTATCAAAATACACAAGGTGTACCAGCCTTTTCAGTGGAAGGTTCTGTACTGAAAACAGAAGTCCGACAACTTAAAAATATCTCTTTACTCCAAATGACGATTGCTGACCAAGATGACGCCATCATTGTTAAACAGTTTTTGAACAAACCAGAAGACATCACAACCGCGGAATCGTATAAGGAACACGACATCGTGAGAGTATCCGGTAGAGCCTCATTTGATACCTTCGCGAAAGACGTTGTTTTAATCGCGAATGTGATTGAATTCTTAGAAAAGACCAGTAAAAAAGAACGCAAAGATACGGCGAAGGAAAAGCGTATTGAATTCCATTTACACACCAAAATGTCAAACATGGACGGTATTACCGATGTTTCTGAATACGTGGATCAAGCGATTAAATGGGGACATAAAGCCATCGCGTTTACAGACCATGATGGTTTATATGCTTACCCCGATATCGCGAAAGCAACCAAAGGTAAACCCATCAAACCAATTTATGGGGTTGAATTAAACTATATCGATGAAACTGCGTTTAAGATGGCGATGGGTGACCAAGATATCGATCTAAAAACCGCAACCTACGTTGTCTTTGACCTTGAAACCACAGGACTTTCTTCCCAACGAGATAAGATTATTGAAATTTCTGCAGTGAAAGTCCAAAACCATCAGGTCACAGAACAGTTCTCAACCTTCGTCAATCCAGAACAAAAACTATCCTACTTTACAACCAGTTTAACCACCATCACAGATGAGGATCTAGTTGGTGCACCCAAAATTGATGAAGCCTTACCGAAGTTCTTAGAGTTTATAAAAGGTGCGATTTTGGTTGCACATAATGCATCTTTTGATATTGGGCATATTTACGCGAATATGGCCAGACTATCGATTCCTGAAGAAGAGTTTCCAGTCATCGATACATTAAACATTGCGCGTTATTACTACCGAAATGAACTCAAACGTTACAACTTAAAAGCAGTTGCTAAACTCTTTAAAGTGAAACTTGAAACCCATCACCGTGCGGTCGATGACGCTCTTGCAACCGCAAATATCTTTATACTAATGCTAGCGGATTTTTATAAACGAGGCATTCAAAAACACTCGGATATCAATAAAGATATTGAACTCGCAAATGCATGGCAATGTGGTTTTACAACACACCTAAACTTACTAGTACAAACCCAAGTCGGTTATAAAAACCTCTTTAAGATTGTCTCAGATACCCTTACAGATCACTTCTTTGAAGGTCCGAGACTATTGAAATCGGTCTTGGAAAAACACCGTGAAGGGATTTTGGTTGGGTCTGGTTGTAGTCATGGTGAAGTCTTTGAAATGGCGCTTAATCGTAGTGATGAGGACCTCAGAAGGGCAGTATCATTTTATGATTACATTGAAGTACAACCACCCGTTTCTTACCGTCACTTAAGAGAAGATTTAGGTGCGGATGCAGATTTTATCATTGAGTCACTCATTAAGAAAATCATCCGAATCGCGAAAGAGATGAATAAACTCATCATCGCGACTGGGGATGTCCATTATCTAAATGAAACTGGTGCAATCTATCGTGATATTTATATTCGTACGAAACTGGTAGGTGGTGGCACACACGACCTTGCGCGTTATGAAACCGCACCGTTACAGTATTTGATGAGTACCGATGAAATGTTAGAGGCTTTCAAGTTCTTAGGTAATGAACTTGCCTATGAAATCGTTGTAACCAATACCAATAAGTTAAACAACAAAATTGATTCTATTCAAGCCTTTCCAAAGAGCTTATATTCTTTAAGAGATAACGCCTTTAACGATAAACTTGGTATCGCCTCAATCAAAGAAGAAATTTACCGTCTGGTCTACAATAAGGCTCACGAACTCTACGGTGAAAAGATTCATCCTATGGTTGAAAAGCGTATCGAAAGAGAACTCAAGAATATCATTGAAAACGAATTCGGACCGATTTACTATATTTCTTACTTGTTAACTAAAAATTCTAATGAAGCCGGATACCTTGTTGGGTCTCGTGGATCGGTAGGATCTTCATTGGTTGCAACCCTAATGGGCATCACTGAAGTTAATCCACTAAAACCCCATTACCGCTGTCCAAATGGTGACTTCACCGTGTTTAAAATGAGTGAGGAGGATATTGCACAATTTGGTCTAACAGACCTTGAGAAATCTTTCCAAGTCCATTTAGAAAATGTCGCTTCAGGGTATGACTTATCCAATCAAAACTGCCCACATTGTGGACATGTTTTACACAAAGACGGACACGATATCCCATTTGAAACCTTCTTAGGGTTTAATGGTGATAAAGTCCCAGATATCGACTTAAACTTCTCAGGGGAATACCAATCGAAAGCACATGAGTATGTCCGTGAACTTTTAGGAGAATCCCATACGTTTAGAGCCGGCACCATCCAAACTGTCGCGGAACGAAACGCCTTTGGGTATGTAAAAGGGTATCTTGAAGACAAGCAAATTACGGGTATTCGTAACGCTCAAGTCGAACGTTTAGCGAAAAACATTGAAGGCGTGAAACGCTCTTCAGGACAACACCCAGGTGGGATTGTTGTTGTGCCATCCGAAAAAGAAATATTTGATGTCACCCCAATTCAGTACCCCGCTGATGATATTCAAGCGGGTTGGAAAACCACCCATTTCGATTACCACTCCTTTGAGGATAACCTCTTAAAACTAGATATTCTTGGTCACGATGACCCTACGATGATCCGTTTCTTAATGGATTATGTGAAGGCGAATCCGACCGAGTTCCCATTCAAAGAAGCCTATGAAATTCCAGTTGATGACCCTAAAGTCTATGCACTCTTTAACAATACCAGCTGCATCGGATTAGATCCTAAAGACATTCAAAGTGAAGTCGCATCTTTTGGGATTCCTGAACTAGGTACCAACTTCGTACGTCAAATGTTGACCGATACCAAGCCAACGAACTTCGCTGGTATGGTGAAAATCTCAGGTCTTTCTCACGGAACCGACGTTTGGCTTAAAAATGCCCAAGACTTAATTCTAAACAAAAAAGAAGAATTTCAAGGCATTACCTTTGATCAAATCATTGGTTGTCGTGACGATATCATGGTTGACTTAATCAACTTTGGTATGGACCCTTTGAAATCCTTTGAAATTATGGAGTTCGTACGTAAAGGTAAACCTTCTAAAGATAAAGAAAAATGGAAAGTCTACGAAGAATTGATGGGACGTAATGGGGTACCAAAATGGTATATCTGGAGCTGTTCTCAAATCAAATATATGTTCCCGAAAGCCCACGCAACTGCTTATGTTTTAATGGCGATGCGCATTGCATGGTTTAAAGTTTATAAGCCGATTTTATTCTACAGTGCCTATTTCTCAAAAAGGGCTGATCAGTTCGACTATGAAACCATGGTCTTAGGTCCGAATGCCATCCGCAATCGAATTAAAGAAATTGAAGGGCTATTCAATACCACTGCCAAAGATGAATCGGTCTTAACTGTATTACAAATCGCTTTGGAAATGACCTTAAGAGGCATGAAATTCCTGAAAGTGGATATCTTTAAATCGGAAGCTGTTGAATTCAAAATTGAAGACAATCATTTAAGAATGCCATTTGTTTCTGTGGATGGATTAGGCACTCAAGTCGCCTATGACATCGTTGAAAACCGAAATCAAAAACCATTTACCACACGAGAAGATGTTAAAGGCCGCACAAAGATCAATAAAACTGTCTTTGAAAAGATGGAAGCTTATGGCGCATTTGACGACTTAAATGAGGAAAATGATGTGATTGAACAAGGTTTATTTGCACTTTAGAATAGAAAGTTTTATAATACGATTGAATGGAGGAATTATTATGCAACAAAACAATCCTGTATTTTCAAGTTTAAGAAAAAACCCGGATGCTCTCGCAATCGAACGTGAGTCTGCGAGCCTACGTGGTATCATCCTAAAAACCATATTATTATTTGGTATCGCCATCGGATTTGGGGTATTCGGACTCAGTTTTGCGAATACTAACCCAGGTCTTTACATGGGGTTACTCATTACTTCTTTATTCACTGGATTCATTTCGGTAATCGTTGCGACAAGATCTGTGAGACTCGCACCAGTCTTTAGTATCATTTATGCATTATCTGAAGGTTTAGGTTTAGTCTTGATGAGTGTTATTTATGCCGATCAGTTTGGTTCGGCAGACTTTAATATCGTCTTATTAGCGGTTGTAATCACTGGTGCAATCTTCTTTGGTATGTTGACACTTTATGCAACCAAGCTAATTACTGTTACTAGAGGCTTCAGAAGATTTATGTTATCCTTTGGATTCTCCATGTTAGCTGTTGTCTTGTTTGTTTCGATCGCATCCATCTTTGATGGTGGTCAAATGGCTTATATGTTATTTGGCGATGTCAATAGCCCACTGGTATTATTCTTAACACTTGTATTCATCATGTATGGCGCATTCATGCTTACCTTACATTTTGATAACGCTACGAATATCGTCGATCAAGGTCTTGATAAACGATACGAATGGATGGTATCATTAGGACTAATGGTATCGATTGTATATATCTACTACCAAGTTTTAAGATTACTTGCTATAATAGCATCAAGAAGAGATTAAAATAACAATAGGAAGAACCAGTAAGGATTCTAAACTGTTTAGAGAGAACATGGTTGGTGAAAATGTTCCAGGGTGAATCACGAATTCAACTTTCTTGTGGTGCTAATCACACCCGTAGGTCTGCGTTAAAGATATTAAGTGCTAGAATCCATTCTAGAACTAAGGTGGTACCGCGTTTATGACGTCCTTAGAGCAATCTAAAGACGTCTTTTATTTTTTATAGGAGGAATATCATGGACTTACAACACTTGATTTTACAAGCAAAAACCCAATTAGAAACCATTGAGAACAACAATGACTTAAACAATCTCAAGGCACAATATTTGGGTAAAAAAGGGGATATCGCCAGTTTAATGATGACCCTAAAAGACTTACCAAACGATGAAAAACCAAAAGTAGGTAAGCAAATTAATGAGATCAAACAACAGTTAGAGGCGATGTTTGAAGAAAAACGTTCCGTAATCGAACAATTGGAAATCCAATTGAAATTATCGGCTGAATCGATTGATGTTACCCTACCAGGACTACAAACAGAAATCGGAACCTCTCACCTATTACAACAAATTGTTGAAGAACTAGAAGCGTTCTTTATCGGTTTAGGTTATGAAGTAAAAGAAGGACCTGAAGTTGAAAGTGACCACTATAACTTTGAAATGCTCAACTTACCGAAAGACCACCCTGCTAGAGCGATGCAGGATTCCTTCTACATTGACCCTAATCGTTTATTAAGAACGCACACATCACCCGTACAGGCGCGTACGATGCTTGAAAGTGCAGGAGAACCGATTAAGATTATTTGCCCAGGAAAAGTGTACCGTCGTGATGATGATGACCAAACTCATAGTCACCAATTCATGCAAATTGAAGGCTTAGTCATTGGTGAAGATATTTCGATGTCCGACTTAAAAGGCACTTTATTATCTGTGATTCGTAAATTCTTCGGACAAGACCGTGAAATTCGTTTACGCCCATCTTATTTCCCATTCACCGAACCATCCGTTGAAGTCGATGTCCACCATGAGGATGGCCGTTGGATTGAGGTTCTAGGGGCAGGTATGGTTCATCCTAATGTATTAAAAATGGGTGGATATGACCCTGACAAAGTCCAAGGATTCGCCTTCGGTATTGGGGTCGAACGCTTAGGCATTCTTAAATACAAAATCGACGATATCAGACAGTTTTATACCAACGATATCCGTTTCTTAAAACAATTCAAAGGGGGCCGCTAAGATGAAAATCTCGACGCATATGCTTAAAACCCTCATCCATGAGGTACCATCTAACTTAAAAGAATTAACCAATGGCTACATCACTGAAATCGAGTCCTATGAACCCTTAGTAGTTGCGACAGGTTTAGTGACTGGTCATGTTTTAACTTGTATTGACCATCCAAACTCGGATCACTTACACATTACAACTGTGGATTTAGGTAATGGCTTGGTCGAACAAATCGTTTGTGGTGCACCAAATGTTGCAGCCGGACAATACGTCATTGTTGCGACACCAGGGGCAGTATTACCAGGCAATTTCGAAATCAAACACAGCAAAATTCGTGGGGTTGAATCAAACGGGATGATCTGTTCATTACGCGAACTTGGGATTGAAGATAAATATGTTGAAGACACCTATAAAGAAGGCATTTTCTTCTTCAAAGAAGCTGTGCCTGTCGGTGCTAATCCACTTGAACTTTTAAATCTTAACCAAGATTCCATGGAATTATCACTTACACCAAACCGTAGCGATTTACTATCGGTACTTGGATTTGCTTACGATTTATCGGCAGTCCTCAATAAGAAATTAACCTATCATGAAGAAACCCCATTGGAATCCGATACACTTAATCCAGTAGTTGTTCAAAATGATACAGAAGGGTGCAACCGCTATTTCGCGAGAACCTTAAACCACATTCAAGTGAAATCCTCACCTGAATGGTTAAGAAGTGATTTGATTGCTTCCGGTATCCGCCCAATCAACAACGTTGTCGACGTCACAAACTATGTGGTGTTACAACTCGGTGTACCACTACACGCATTTGATAGACAAAAATTCGAAACCGATAAAGTCGTCATTAGAAACGCTAAAGACGGCGAAGAAGTTGTAACTTTAGACGGTGTTAAACGTCAATTAAAGGCGAAAGATATCGTCATCACCAACGGTTTATATCCAGTTGCGTTAGCAGGTGTAATGGGCTTAGAAAACACCATGGTCGATGAACAAACCACATCGATTATTTTAGAAGCTGCATCCTTTGATCCAAAACGAATTAGTGAAACCTCAAAACGCCTCGATTTAAGAAGTGATTCCTCACTACGCTTTGAACGCGGTATCGATGAAACGCGTGTTCGTATGGCAATTAATAAAGCAGCCTCGATGCTAACTGAACTCGCTCATGCTGAAGTTACGAAAGAAATCGCGATGACTGGTCTACCTTATCCAAAACCTGTAAAAGTCGAACTTCAAGTTGAAAAAGTGAATAAAACTTTAGGTATCAAGCTCGATGAAGCAGCTTTAAGGGATATCCTCAAACGCTTGAATATCATCCCTGTAGCAGAACATATGTATTTAATTCCAAGCTATCGTAATGACATACGTATTCCAGCGGATTTAATTGAAGAAGTTGCACGTATTTATGGCTTAAACAATATCCCAATGACGTTACCAAAGACCAATCAACTTGGTGCCTATTCCAAACGTCAGAATCAAGTACTTAAGTTCCGTCGTATCCTAAGAAATTTAGGTTACAATGAAGTCATAAATTACTCGTTACTAAAGACTCAGGAAGTCAATTTATTTACCCAACCAAGTGAAGATGTTATCAGCATTTTACACCCACTTTCTGAAGATAAGAAATCCTTAAGACACTCTTTAATCAATGGCTTGTTAGAAAACGCAAGATACCACGCTTCCAGACAAATCAATGACTTGAAAGTATTCGAAGTGGGTAAAGTCTACTTTTCTCATGAAGAACCCCTTCATTTATCCGCGTTATTAATGGGTACTTATCAACAAATTGGCTGGTCCAAAGAAGGCATTCAAAGTTCATTCTTCGTTTTAAAAGGTCAATTGGACGCAATTTTAGCGCATTTTGATCTGGTTGCAACGTATGAAAAAGCCTCCGATATTGAAGGTTTCCACCCAGGGGTTTGTGCGAAAGTAATGATTCAGAATGAGCCTATTGGCTATATCGGTAAACTTCATCCAAGCCTTGAAGTGGATGCTTATACGTTTGAACTAAACTTAGAACGCATCTTAGCGAAGATTGAACCTCAACCAAAATTTGAAACCATTTCTAAATATCCAAATATCACGAGAGATTTAGCATTTGTTGTAGACCGTAATCTAGAAGTTGGTAAGATCACAAAACTGATTGAACAAACAGCACGTAAATTCTTAGTCGATTTAAAACTATTCGACGTGTATCGTGATGATAAACTCGGTGAAAACAAACAGTCCTTAGCGTTCAGTTTAACCTTTAATAGCAAGGAAAAAACACTTGAAGCACAGGATGTTGATAAGTTGATGAAGAGTATTGTCAACCGTCTCCAATTTGAATTTAAAGCAGAACTTAGAGGTTAAGAAGGCAACGGCCTTCTTTTCTTTTATCTTTTTTGCTTTTTGTTGTAATTTATTTTTCTAATGATATAATGAGTTTACATAGGCTATAAAGAGGGATACATCGATCATGAAGAAAGAGAATAAATGGATTTTACCCATCATTGTCATAACAGGGACAGTGGTATTTATAATCAGTTTGACCATGTTGTTTTTAGGGGACGAATTGGACCGAATGTTCAATGTCATTGGGATTCGTGTTGTCGCCTTGTTTTTGGCGTTCGCCTCGTTTTTATCCAGCATGCTCTTCAGTTTATTAATCCTAATACACAATAAAACCGTCGTTAAAATAAATGATGATACGAATAAACGTGCAGAACTTTTCCGAGAACTACAGTTCGCATCCTCAAACTATACAATCATCGATTTTGTTGATCGGATGCTTATCTACCCAGAATCCGAACGTTATATTGATAAAATGATTACACAAAAAAGCTCAATGTTTCATATGCTAGAAGAAGGTATCTCAATCGAGGATGTCTACCAAAATAAAGACAATTACCAATTCATCACTGTAAGAATTCCATTTCGAGTGGTTGAAGGTAAAATCGTTTCAGCGATTACATTTGATAAGTTACGTTTTGAACGTGATGGTGATAAATACGAGTTTTACGGAGAAGACAGAACCAAAGAGGCCCGTGCATTCATTTTATACAACGAACGAACCAAACGTAACAATGTCATTATGAATCTAGTGATGCACAAATCCAGCAACTGCTACCGTCCGGCTGAAGTAAACCGATTCACAAAAATCAAAATATTTATTAATATTACAAGTTTACTCGGCGTTAAAGTTGAAGGGAATAGCGAACTTTATTTCTCAAACCCTGAGCAAATTGAAGGAGATAACACCAACACCTACGCGATTCACTCTTCAAACTTTTTAATTACGGATGGACCAAAAATCACTAATTTATCTTCTAAAATATAAATCATTCATTTATAGAATAATAAGAGAAGGCGAAAGCCTTTTTTTCTTAAAACGCATTCACTTATCAAATGGGTCCTTTTAGTGTATAATATCTTTGGTGATATAATGACAAATATTTATGATTTAAGACTCGAAGCCTTAGAGTCGTTTATGGAGAGTAATGGACAGAAAAAGTTCCGTGCTTCTCAAGTATTCGACTGGATTTATAAGAAAAAAGTGGTCACTTTCAAAGAAATGACCAACCTTAGCCAAGATGTTATTGAACTTTTGGAAGCTAATTTTGAAATTAAGACACTGGAAAAAGTCATCGAATCAAAAAGTGTCGATGGCACAGTGAAATATCTATATGGTTTACAAGATGGGAACCTCATTGAAACCGTGGTCATGAACCATGATTATGGGTACTCGATTTGTGTGACTTCACAAGTAGGATGTAACATGGGCTGCCGTTTCTGTGCCTCAGGCATTTTGAAGAAGAAACGTAACCTTACTGCCGGTGAAATCATGAGCCAAATCATTGAATCTGAACGCGCTTATGGTAAACGTATTAGCTATGTGGTCGTGATGGGTATCGGTGAACCATTTGATAACTATGAACACTTGATGACCTTCCTTACCAACGCGAACTCGCCTAAAGGGTTAGAAATCGTTGCACGTCACATGACGGTATCTACCTGTGGGATTGTTCCAAAGATTAAAGAATACGCAGATGAGCAACTTCAAATCAACCTCGCAATTTCCTTACACGCACCAAACAACGATGTCAGAAACCAATTGATGCCAATCAATAAGGCTTATCCAATTGAACAGGTAATTGATGCGATTCGTTACTACATGACGAAAACCAACCGTAGAATCACGATTGAATACATTTTAATCGACGAACTAAACGATAAGAAAGAACATGCTTATGAACTCCTTAAACTCCTTAAAGGGCTTAATGTGTATGTTAACTTAATCCCATATAATGAAGTTACAGAAGCCCCATTCAAACGTTCAAAACGTGAGAATCAAGAAGCCTTTTATGACGTCTTGAAAAAAGGCGGCATGAACGCAACACTTAGAAAAGAACAAGGTCACGACATCAACGCGGCTTGTGGCCAATTGAGAAGTCAAAATCTCTAATGGAGGTTACCGTTGAAAAAGGGTCAAATCATTAAACTAATCGGAGGTCTCTACGAGATTATAGACCTTGAAACCAAAACAACCATTCAAGCAAAGCCGAGTGGTATTTTGCGTTATCAAAAGCTAGATGAATCGTCCTCATTCAATAAATCCATCACTAAAAAGACGAAACTTGAAGTAAAAACCATTCAAGTGAGTCCGAAGGTTGGCGATATCGTGTTATACGACGATACCGATGTAAACCACTTAATACGGAAAATTGAACCGAGAAAAAATGAACTCACTCGACCGGATGTTGCGAATGTGGATCAAGTATTGATTCTAAATGCAGCCATCAATCCAACCTTCAGTTTTAACTTATTAGATCAATTTCTAATCCTAATCGAAAAAGCCAATATTAAACCGATTATTATTGTTTCAAAGATTGACTTGATTGACCCTGATAGTTTTAAAGCCATTCAAAAGGACTTGGCTTACTACAGTCAAATTGGTTATAAAGTCCACTATGTGAATTCAAAACAGAAAATCGGATTTGACACCTTAGAAGACATTTTTAAGGATAAGATATCTGTTTTAGCTGGACAAACCGGAGCAGGAAAATCGACGTTTTTGAATGCTTTAATGCCAGATTTAGGAATAAAAACCCAAGAGATATCGAAAGCTTTAGGCCGTGGTAAACACACTACAAGACATACAGAACTTTATGCGTATGCAGGTGGTATGATTGCAGATACGCCAGGGTTTTCAAAACTAGAACTGGATTTATTTGATGCGACATTACTGAAGAATTACTTTATTGAATTTGAATCCTATAGTCAAAACTGCAAGTTTGGTAATAAGTGTGTTCACATTCATGAACCTGGTTGTGCGGTAAAAGACAATCCAAACATTCTAAAGTCTAGGTATGAAAACTATACTAAATATTATGAAGAAATCAAAAATAAGAAAGAGGTATACTAAATGTTCATAGCCCCATCCATCTTAACAGCGAACTTCAATCAACTAGGTTCGGAAATTGAAACCATCTCAAAATCAGACTATCTACACTTAGATGTGATGGATGGTCATTTAGTTCCAAATATCTCCTTTGGTCCGCATGTTCTAAGCGGTATAAAACACCTTACAAAAATTCCGTTAGATACCCACTTGATGATTCAAAATCCACTGGACTTCATTGATCAATTTGTTGAAATCGGCTCATCCATAATTACGGTTCACGTAGAAGCGAATAAAGTTCAAGAATCGATTAATCGAATTAAAGCTTCTGGTGTTAAAGCTGGAATTACCTTAAAGCCAAAAACAAAACTAGATGAAATTTTTCCATTTTTGGATCAAGTAGATTTGGTATTGGTGATGTCTGTAGAACCTGGATTCGGGGGTCAAAAATTTATGGAAGACCAACTCGATAAGGTAAGAAAACTAGTAGAAATTAGAAGAGCATATAAATATCATTACCTCATTGAAATCGATGGTGGAATCAATGGACAAACGGCCAAGTTAGCTAAAGAAGCAGGGGTTGATATCGCTGTAGTCGGTTCTTATGTATTTAACTCTAAAGACAGAAATGCAACTATAGAGGCTTTAAGATGAAAATCGCGATAATCAGTCCGACAGTACCGGAAGATATTAGAAAAATCATAACAGTTGAAGATTACTATATTATTGCTGTGGATGGTGCCGTAGATGCTCTATCCAAACAAGGGATTGATTACCAGCTCGCAGTTGGGGACTTTGACTCTTTGGAAAACACCGAATTACTTAAAGGTGAAGTTATTAAGCTTAATCCGATTAAGGATGATTCTGATACTGCCAAAGCCCTTGAAATCGCCTTTAATAAATCCAATGAAGTGATTCTTATTGGGGGTACTGAAGGGGCTCGCAAGGACCATTTTATCGCGAATCTGATGATGTTACTTAGATACCCATCTTTAGCGATTTTAGATGGGTTTAATCACATTTCAATTAAGAAACCTGGATTGTATTCAATCGAAAAAAAAGAGTATGATTACTTGTCTGTTTTTCCAATTGAAGACAGTCTAATCACACTCAAAAATGTTAAATATCCACTATTCAATTATGCCTTAAATCGCTTTAATCCACTGGGATTATCGAATGAAATTATCAGGATTGCATCCTTAGAAGTTCATCAAGGACTAATCCTTTTAATACAATCTAAAGACAAGTCATAAAAACATAAAAAAAAAGGCGTTCGGCCTTATTTTTTTAAGCTCTTGTAAGTGTACCTTTTTTAAGTGCACGTGCAGAAACTTTAACCTTTTTAACATTTCCATCTTCATCAATGATTCGAACGGTTTGTAGGTTAACTTTCCATGTACGTCTAGTCGCATTTAAGGCGTGGCTTCTTGCATTACCAAAAGTCGTACCCTTACCTGTTACATAACATTTTGCCATAGTTTCACTCCTTTACTTCGCGCATTAAAACTATACCATACTCAAAAATAAAAAGCAACTGGTTTTAGCCTTTTTCGTGCGTATTTGTGACTACTTATATTATTATAAAGGATTATTTTATTTTGTCCAGTGAAAAGTAAGAATTTAGTCAAACAAGATGGGGGTTTATTTTTTGGTGAGATGTGTTATAATAGCGTTGTATCTTGTATACTTGCATATTCAAAGTAAACATGATATACTGAAAAAGCCTAAAAATAACACATTAAATTGACTCTATCTCACACGAGACCATATATATATCGAACAATTAAATAACCAGTCATTTAATTATCAGGAGGATTATAATGGCAAACACTATCAGTGGTTCACTATTTAAAAAGATGGTAACCAACGGTGCAATTAACCTAAAGAACAATCACCAAGAAATTAATCACTTAAACGTATTTCCGGTTCCGGATGGCGATACAGGCACGAACATGCAAATGACTATGATGGCAGGGATCAAAGAGGTTTCGAACCTAGATTCCAAATCTATCGTAGACGTGTCAAAAATTTTATCACGCGGTTTACTAATGGGCGCGAGAGGTAACTCAGGTGTTATCTTGTCCCAATTTTTCCGTGGCGTTTATTCTGAAATCGCTAAAATCAAGAACGGATCAGCTACTGTTGATGAATTCATCACAGCGTTAGTTGGTGGTTACCAAATGGCTTACCGCGCAGTTATGACCCCAGTTGAAGGTACAATTTTAACTGTCGTCAGAGAAGCTGCAGAACACGTATTAAGAGAACGTAAGACGTTGAAGTCTGTTGAAGATGTATTAAACTGTTATTTAACGTCCGCTAAAGCGTCTTTAGATCGTACACCAGAATTATTACCTGTATTGAAACAAGCAGGCGTTGTCGATTCAGGAGGCGCTGGTTTTATCAAGATTATTGAAGGTATGTTATTAGCTGCTCAAGGCCGTACACTTACCTTACAACAAGAAGTGGCTAACGAAGTTCATCATGAAGAAGGCTTCAAAGGTCAAAATATCGAAGATTTCAATATCGAATTCGGCTATTGCACAGAATTTATTGTCAAACTGCATAATCAAAATGATTTTGATCAAGATGTACTAAGAAATACTTTATTACAAATGGGGGATTCCTTAGTATTGGTTCAAGATGAAGAACTTGTTAAAGTTCACGTTCATACCAATCAACCAGGTGTAGCCATCACTTTAGGTCAAAAATATGGTGATTTGCAAACCATGAAAGTCGAAAATATGAGACTTCAACATGGTGCTGTTGTTGAAAGTATTCACGAACATGACCATGACCATAACCATGAAAATAAACAAGAAAATAGTTTCCAACCTGTAAAAGAACAAAGATCAAAATATGGCATCATTGCAGTTTGTTTCGGTGAGGGCATTAAACAAGCATTTAAAGAACTTGGCGTTGATTATATCATCGACGGTGGTCAAACGATGAACCCACCTACAGAGGAGTTTATCAATGCAGTTAAAGCTGTAAATGCAGAAAATATTATCATTTTACCTAATAACTCTAACGTAATCCTATCAGCTGAACAAACACTTGCACTCTGTGAAGATCAAAACATCCGTGTTTTGAAAACAAAGAGTATTGGTCAAGGGTATGCTTCATTGATGGTATTCGATAACACTCAAGAACTCGATGATAACGTCGAAGCAATGTCCGAAATTGTAGGCAATATGACTACAGGGGAATTAACTTATTCAGTCAGAGATACCGAAATGAACGGTGTCAAGATTGCGAAAGGTGATTTCATCGGTATTACTAAAGGCAAGATTGTTGTATCCCTTCCAGACCGTGTTTCTGCACTTCAAGGCTTACTAGATCAAATCATTAAAGAAACCTCAGAAATTGTAACTCTATTCTATGGTAAAGATGTCAACGAAGATGAAGTTAAAGAAATCAAGAAGTACATTCAATCCTTGAATGAAGATCTAGAAATCGAAGTCATCAACGGTAAACAAGATATCTACGCTTATATCGTTGCAGTTGAATAAAGTTTAAAATGGGTATAATTTACTTATACCCTTTAATTTGCGGATATGGCGGAACGGTAGACGCGCATGTTTGAGGGGCATGTGGCTTAAAGGCTGTGTGAGTTCAAATCTCATTGTCCGCACCATTAACTAATTAACGGCTTAATAAAGCCGTTTTTTTGTATAAAAATTAATATAATGCATTTAAAGCGATACTATAAACTATACAATATACATAAAAATATAGCCTAAATCTAATAACTAATATGGTGTGGAAACGGTTGATCGTCACATAACTTGACCTTAAACTATAGGTTTTCTTAACGTTTTTCGGGTCTTATCATTTGAGTAGTATTTATCAAAAAGTAAGCATAGCTTTATACATAAGGGCATATTTGGGGTTATCTTTATAAAAGTTGTCTATGATTTAAAAACTCGTGATATAATATTCGCAATTAGGGAGGTGTTTCTATGAAACCACTCAAGGTTGGTGACACTGTCCAAATTCACAGCTATAAGCATAACAAAGCTTTACATCGAATTTGGCGTAGTGCTACCGTGATTAATCAAACAGACGACTGTCTTGTATTAGGAAACTTTAAAACACGTGCGATAGAGTCTGATGGCAGAAATTGGATGACTAAAGAACCTGCCATTTGTTACTTTTTCAGAAATCAATGGTTCAATGTCATTGGTATGATTAAACCAGATGGGATTTATTATTACTGCAATTTATCCAGTCCTTATCTTTACGATGGTGAGGCCGTAAAATACATTGACTACGATTTGGATATACGAGTATCTCGTGACGGTACATTCAAAATTTTGGATGAAGACGAGTATCAAAAACATCAGTTGAAATTCCGATATCCGAATGAAATCAAAGAAATTTTAGCTAGAGAAATGGATGTATTAATCCACATGGTCAAAAATCGCATTAAACCTTTTGATGATGCATTTATTGAATCTTCATTCGAAACATTCAAAGAACTTCGTGAATCCGGCAAATGATGCTGGATTCTTTCTTTTAGTATCTAACCGCTTATTTATATAAATATAAGATATAATGATGTTAGGAGTTGATTCTTATGAAACCGTGGATTTTCCAAGCTGCGAAAATGGTAATAGGGGCTCTTTTAGCTATCTTGATTGCAGATTTATTGAACCTTACGTACAGTGTAACTTCAGGGATCATTGTGATTCTTTCGATTCAGCCAACCAAGCAACAATCGATTCGTATTGGGGTCAAGCGTATCATCGCTTCCACACTAGGACTAGCAATCACGATAGGGCTGATGTTATTACTTGGGTATACATTACCAGTGTTCATCCTGTCTTTATTGATATTTATTCCACTTGCGTTTATCTTTAAAATCGAAGATGGTATCGTCGTATCCTCCGTATTGATGTCACATATTTTGGCACAATCGGATTGGATGTTAGGAATAAATGCATTATACATATTATGGATAGGTGTTGTTATCGCCATTCTCCTCAACTTGTTTATGCCCAATAAAAGCGCAGCCATCGAAGCCGAAATACATGCAATTGATGAAGCATTAAGGGATTTGATTGTCGAAATTGGATCTAGGGGTTCAGTAAACTTTGGACCCATCCTGAAATTGATTGATGAAGCGACCCATACAATCCGTAATGAATCGATGAACAAACTACTTCCTAAACGCAATTTAAACATCTCTTATGTAACGATGCGTAAAGAACAGGTTAGTTACTTACAAATGATTGAAACAGACCTTAAACGCGTTTCAGTTACCGAATATAAACAAGACATCCTGAATTTTATTCAAACCTTCGCTCCAAGAATTGGTAAAGCAAATATGGCCTCTCTTTTAATGATTCAATTAAATCAACTCAGAGATACCTTTAAAGAAAAACCCTTGCCACTCAATCGACAAGAGTTTGAAGAACGTGCTATTTTGTTCCATATTTTATTTGATTTAGAAGCATTCTTATTAGCGAAAGTTAGATTCCATGAAGTTGAATTAATTCAATAAATCTTTACATCTTTTACGGTATCCCTTAAAATAAATCTAACGAGGTGATTTTATGCAGTTTATTAAAAACTTAAAATCGATCATGACCGAAAGTGTTGGTGTGGTAATAGTTACTATACTAATCTTAGCTGGGCTCGTGAGCGCATTTGATACACAACAAGGCGTTATTGATTTTTTTATTGAGTATTCACCGCTGTTCTTATTTGGTATTATCGCAATCTATGCACAATTTAAAGGATACAGTATTATCTCCTTGATGATACTCTTGATGATTTTCTATCCCAACAGTATTGCAAATATGTTTGAGATGATTCTACAGTTCTTAAACGGAACCAATGCTTTTAGTGTTAGAACCATCATCCATTTCTTAATTGGACTTTTCATCCTACTGATGCTGATTTCACTCACATTAAATGGATACACCATCAAACCTAAATTGCGTAACATCGATGTGCTATTCCTAAGTGTTGCGCTAATCCAAGTCTTGATGTTCAACAACATGATTGCTGCGATGAACAGTTTATTCCTAGCAATCCTTGCCTTATTGTTAGGGTCTCGTAAGATTACAGCAATGTTATTGATTACGAAATACATCGTTACACCGATTAATTATATGGTATCAATAGTAGAAGACAAACCGATGTCATTTTCATATCATTTCCGTACCATCTCTGAAATCATTGTTTTAGTTGTGATGATTATCTATCTTCTGAACTTGTCCTCATATCGAAAAATTGACTAACGATCGAAACCACTTCAAAGTGGTTTTTTTTGATAAAGGTCGATACAAAGCGAAAAAAAAGAACTCTAATGAGTTCTAAATTTATTTTTTTTGGAGCGGGCGAGGGGAATCGAACCCCCATCTCATGCTTGGCAAGCACGTATATTAACCATTATATTACGCCCACAGCATTACTATAATAACAAGATTGATAGTTCTTGTCAACTATTTTTTTAGTATTTTTTATGATGGTCGGGAAGACAGGATTTGAACCTGCGACCTCCTGGTCCCAAACCAGGCGCTCTACCAAGCTAAGCTACTTCCCGATATAATTAAATGGCGCGTCGTAAAGGATTTGAACCCTCAACCCTCTGATCCGAAGTCAGATGCTCTATCCAGTTGAGCTAACGACGCAAAAAACCTTATAGTTGGATAGTGGCGGTCCGGACGGGAATTGAACCCGCGATCTCCAGTGTGACAGACTGGCATGTTAACCACTACACCACCGGACCGGCAAGAAGAATTATATCACAACGGTTCTTTGTTATCAAGATGAATTGTTTCCTTTTTTTCAAAACGTACAATAGGTTTGTTACGGTTCTTTTCTTCCAAACTATACTCAGGTAGATGGGATAAGATGTCATCAATGAGTCCTGTACTAAAATCGTGCTCTGTATTCAAAAAATCACTTTCATCGGATAAACCAATTAAGTGACGTATCTGTTTAGAATAGTGATCTTTGGTCGATGTTTTGAGTTTGCTGTCATTTAATTCAAATTCAAATAATACAAGTACTTGCTCTACCAAATCATCCTCATTACAACGATACAAATAGCCAATAACAAGCTCAATTAATACATAAAGTTGATGATTTCTAAGAATGCGTCTAATCGTATGGTGCTGTCTGGCAAGCACTTTTGTTTTTTCTAATAAAAATACATCCGGTGCCTCATCATCGTAAATCCCTTTTTCTAATAGTAGCCCATAAAAATTAAGTACATCGAGGTTAAAATCGTATAAAGGACGGCCTTTTAATGCTTCTTGTAATAATCCAATATGATAATCTGAAACTTCATCGACAAATTGAGAAATCACCGATAACCCAAACACAGGATCCGTTTTTACTTTCTTATAGGCGACGAAATCTCCGTACATACCCGACGCTTGAAGCGTAGAAGTATAGGTGAAGATGAGACTGAATAACAAAACATATAGGTTCATAACTGTTAACCAGGCTGTTTGGTGGAAGAAAACTATATTTATAATAAATAGAACCAATGAAAATACAATCGTAAATGTAGGTGCGAATATGAGACTATAAGCGGTTGAGTTTTGATATTGAACTAAATCTGATTGAACCTTGATTTCACTAAAGTGTGGCATTACGATCCCACCACCCAAAGCGAGTAGTTTGAAATCTATAGCGACATGCCAACGGTCTGATTTATAGAAAATAAAGCACAATACCATGATGACCTTTAATGAAACACTACGTATAACAAAGGCAAGTGCATGGGCGAGTTCATGAAGTAGAACAACACCGAAAAACGTTCCGAAAAAGAGAATCACATGTCCATAAAATGGAATTTGAATAAATCCCTTGAGCCAATTTGTGAGGTAATTTGGGAAAATCCATTCCATTAAAAAAAATAAACCTATTAAAAATATAAATAGGATTAAGAAGCGGTACCTTTTCTTCATCAACATCACCTTCTTTTATTATAACACTAAAAACAGATTGAATCAGCATGGAAATGTGCTATTATCATAGTGCAGGGGAAAGATATGAAAACAAATTTAATGTTAAAAAAGGTCCATTTGAACCTTTCAGTCATGGCTTTATTATTATCTGTGGTTTTACTATTATCAACGGTTTTATGTCGTGAAATACTAAATCGTTCGTTGGGTACAGCCTCAGGTATCGGTGTAATAATCATCGTGGGGATGATGGTTTCTGCACTCGTTTTTGCAGTCATTACCTATACAAAACACAAAAAAATCGATACTTTTGAAAAATGGTCGCTCTCATTACTTGGTTTTGGGATGGTTGTACTTAGTTTTCTTTGGTTGTATGAATATTTTTTAAAGCCATAGTAGGCTTTTTTTTCTCCAATAAGCATTCATTATGCTATTATATAAACTGAAAGGATGTGAATGTATTGAAGAATTTGAATCAAGAAAAAACACCCTTCTTTACCAAGTTAAAAGACTATGGTGAATCGGATGTCGTGCCTTTTGATGTTCCAGGACATAAATTAGGCAGACTTCCCAATGATCTATCCGCTTTTACAGGTAAAGGTTTATATCAACTCGACGCGAATGCGCCAAGAGGACTCGATACTTTAAGTAAACCCACAGGTGTCATTAAAGAAGCTCAAGCCTTAGCGGCCGAAGCCTTTTCTGCAGATAAAGCTTATTTCTTAACTTCAGGAACTACCGCTGGAATCATCGCGATGATTATGGCAACCGTTTCTGCGAAGGAAAAAATCATTTTACCTAGAAATGTTCATAAGAGCGTTATTAATGCCTTGATATTCAGTGGAGCGATCCCTGTGTTTGTTAGACCAGATATCGATAATAACCTTGGTATCGCAAATGGTGTTAGTTTAGCCAATATGAAAAAAGCCATCGATGACAATCCGGATGCGAAAGCCGTGTTTGTCATCAATCCGACCTATTTTGGGGTCGTTTCCGATTTAAAAAACATTGTCGACTATGCCCATACTAAAGATATGATTGTCATGTGCGATGAAGCCCACGGTGCACAGTTTTATTTTTCAAACTTGTTGCCACAAAGTGCGATGGCAGCTGGTGCGGATGTTGCAGCAACCTCGATGCACAAAACAGGGGTATCCTTGACACAAAGTTCGATATTACTCACCAAAGGAAATCGAATCGATAACGCAAAGATTCAATCCACTCTTAATATGATTCAATCCACCTCACCTTCTGCAGTATTGCTTGCAAGCTTAGATGTCGCACGCAAGCAAATGTATTTTGAAGGCGAAGCAGGTATCAAGAAAGTACTTAAGATGCGTGAAAAGATGGTTCCTAAGTTAAATAGTATTCCAGGTGTTGAAATCATCGATGAAACCTATGCTTTAAAACGTGGGTTTGACTTTGGTTTTGATTCGACCAAGTTGGTCATCAAAGTAGCTGAAATGGGGATATCTGGATTTGATATTTATAGAACGCTTAAAGACCGTTTCAATATTCAATTAGAACTTGCTGAAACTTATCTGGTATTAGCCATTATCACCATCGCAACCACCAAATCGGATTTAGATCGACTCTATCAAGCTTTAAAAACCATCTCAGATGAAAACTATGAACAGAACCAAACCTTACCAAAGATTAAGTTTCATTACAATTTTCCTGAGACCTATGTTAGACCACGTGAAGCGTATCATGCACCACACAAAATTGTCCCACTCGCTGACTCTGAAAATGAGATATCAGCAGAATCCATTATGATTTACCCACCTGGCATTCCACTCTTAATTCCAGGTGAAGTAATCAATACTCAATTCTTAGAAGATTTGGATTTTTATCAACAAAGTGGTTCAGTCATATTTAGTGAATTAAATAACGGTTATGTAAAAGTAATCGATAAAGAGAATTGGCATAAATGGGAGGACTCAGATGAGCTTTAAGAAAGTAGATTTATCATTTCAAAGTTGTAAATCCGAATACGATGACGCGAGTGTTGTTATCTATTCATGTCCAATGGATGCGACAACATCCTATCGTCCAGGGACACGTTTTGCGGGGAACGCCATTCGCGTAGATTCATTTGGGATTGAATGGTATTCACCGTATCGCGAAATGAGTTTAAAAGATTACCCAACCTGTGATATTGGTGATCTAGACTTACCAATTGGTGCGGTTGAAGATGCATTAGAGGTCATTTACGACACCACAAAACAAATCCTTAAGGACAACAAGAAACCTATGATGGTTGGCGGCGAACATTTAGTGACCCTTCCAGTGGTAAAGGCGGTTGCTGAAAAGTATCCAGATTTACATATGATTCATTTAGACGCGCACACGGACCTGCGTGATGAGTTCTTCGGTAGAAAACTCTCACACGCAACCGTACTCAGACGTTGTTTTGATGTTCTTGGCCCTGGTAGAATTTATCAATTTGGTATTCGTTCCGGAGATAAACACGAATTCGATTGGGCAGCCAGTGGGAATACTTTTCTAAGAAAGTTTGATTTTGAAGGATTAGCTGAAACCATTCAAAAATTAAAAGATAAACCCGTTTATATCACGATTGACTTAGATGTTCTTGACCCAGGTGTGTTCCCTGGAACAGGTACCCCAGAACCAGGTGGGATGCAATACAAAGATTTACTTAAAGCGTTTGACCTATTTGAAGGCCTTAACAACATCGTTGGTGCTGACTTCGTAGAACTCAACCCTTACCTAGACCCATCCGGTGCTTCCACAGCGGTCGCTGTGAAGACACTCCGAGAAATGGTCTTAATCCTACATAAATAAATCGAATAAAAAGACAGATTATATCGAATTTTGTTAAAAAATCATCTGATTATTTAGCAAAAAGCCAGATTTTTAAAATCTGTCTTTTTTCTTAGGCTTAATAAGTATATTGAAGTTCAAAGTAATATATAATGTGCTATAAAGGGGGCATTCGTATGACTCGTGAACCTCAAACACAAACTACCCGTCTACAAAATATTTATTTTTACACATCCTTAGGTATGATTGGACTGAGCATATTACTGTTCTTATTAGGCATTTTATTCACCCGTACGGCGACCCCAGCACCCGAAGCACTCGTTTCACTGGCTGTAATCTATTTACAATACCATTACGCGCACGTAATAATAGGTATAGCATTACTCATCTTTTATGCTATCCAAAAGAAGAAATATATTTTCAAACTCAATGTTTTAAAGACCATCTTTGGCATTCTATTCAGTCCCATCAGTTACATTATCCTCACGACAGCGATTCTTCTACTAGGTTTATCTAGCTGTGCTTCAGGGTCATAATGATTGGGACAGCTCTCCTTGTCACTACTTTTAAAACAAGTAGTGACTTTTTTGACGAAAAAAAACTCCATTAGATGGAGTTTATGTGTTCATAATGGTGCCCTCAGCGAGAATCGAACTTGCAATACAGCCTTACCATGGCTGCGTTATACCATTTAACTATGAGGGCTATTCATAGCAGCAAAGTTATTATACAAAATTAAAAATAAAAAAACAACCCAAATGTGATAATATAATTACAGGAAGTGTTTTTATGAAAAAAATCATTGAACTACTAAAGCCGTTTTGGCGCACACTGACGGTATCATTAACCTTAAAAATGCTCGGGTCCATGACAGACCTTTTTTTACCATTTTTAATCGCGTATATGATCGATGACGTCATCCCAAACACGTTAATTGGCAACGTTTGGCCCATCTATGAAGTGGGAATTTACATGTTGTTAATCGCGCTTGCAGGGTGGTTAATGAACGTGTATGCGAATAGAACCGCTGAAAGAATCTCCGCTGAAGCAATCCGAGGTTTAAGACACCAAGTCTTTGAAAAAATCGAAAGTTTGTCCTCCGCTCAAATCGATCAGTTTACCAGACCATCCTTGATTTCAAGAATGACGACCGATACGTATAATCTATATAACTCCACCGGTGGGGTCCAACGCTTAGGCGTAAGAGCTCCAGTACTTTTAATTGGTGGGATTTTTATGTCGTTTTTAGTTGACCCTGTTTTAACTTTAGTGATGATTGCGACACTACCATTTATAGGATTAGTCGTTTATACAATCTCTAAAAAAGGGATTCCATTATATAAAGAAATTCAAACACGTGTAGACCGTTTGGTTAGAACGGTACGTGAGTTCATCACAGGTGCTCGTGTCATTAAAGCACTATCGATGAGCGAACACGAAAAAGCACGTTTTGACGAAGATAACAAAAACGCTATTAAAGGCGAACTTAAAGCACACATCACGATGGCTACCATCAATCCACTGATGAATACCATCGTTAACTTAGGGTTGGTTTTGGTGTTGGTATTTGGCGCGTTCCGTCTCAATGAAGGCCATGTTCAAAAAGGTGATATCACCGCGTTTGTTACGTATTTTACAATTATTCTTAACGCAATGATGTCCATCACACGTGTTTTCGTAATGTTATCCAGAGCTCAAGCTTCCGGTGCACGTATTGATGAGATTTTAAATGCACCTACCGATATTAAAGATGGGACTTTAGAAATCGTTAAAGATACTGAGAAACCGCATATTGCTTTTGACCACGTGTCGTTTTCTTATAATAAACAAAAGTATAACATCGAAGACATCAGTTTTGAAATTTATGAAGGTCAAACCCTTGGCATCATCGGCTCAACTGGGTCAGGTAAAACCACACTTGTGAATTTACTGATGCGTTTTTACGATACGACCGAAGGACAAATCCGTTATTATGGTACACCGATTCAAGACCTCAAAGTCAAAGATTTAAGAAGTAAAATTGGACTTGTTCTACAACAAGACTTGATTTTTTCGGAATCTATCTACCAAAATATTCAGTTTAATCGTAATCAAATTGAAAAGTATGACGTTGAAATGGCGACGAAAATTGCTCAAGCAGAATTCATATATGAACGTGAAGACGCTTATGAAGCGATGATGGCAACCCGTGGGATGAACTTATCGGGTGGTCAAAAACAGCGCATCCTAATCGCAAGAGCAATTGCAGGCAAACCAGACATTCTGATACCAGACGATGCCTCGTCAGCACTCGATTATCAAACTGATATGAAATTACGTAAGAAACTCAATGAAACCATGGCTCATACAACCAAAATAATAATTGCCCAACGCATATCGAGTCTAAAAGAAGCCGATCTCATCTTAGTCATGGATGAGGGGAGAATTATTGCTAAAGGCACACACGAAGAACTCTTAAAAACCTCAGATACCTACCAATTACTGGCGAAACACCAAATGGGAGGTGCAACTTTATGATGTATGCAGGCAAACAACCTCGTGGTAAAAACGATGGGTCACAAAAAGCCAAGAACCGAAAATACGTCATTAAGCGTTTATGGGATTATTTAACATTCTATAAATGGCGACTCATATTGGCCATATTCCTCACAATTGTTGCGAACTTGTTATCCTTGATTGGTCCATTTTTAACTGGTAGAACCATCTCAGCGATGGAAAATGGCGTTGATTTTGATCAAGTATTCTTGTATGCGTCGTTGATGGTTGTATTCTATTTAATAAGTTCGATTTTGAACTATACACTTTCCATCGCGATGGTTCGAATCAGTCAAAGTGTCGTCTATAAAATGAGAAACGATGTCTTTGATAAACTCAATAAAGTCCCTGTATCATTCTTCGATAATAACCAAACCGGGGATATTATTTCGAAGATTTCTTATGATATCGATACGATCAATACCTCATTAGCAACCGATGTAATATCGATTTTTACATCGATAATTACCGTTGTGATATCGTTTATCATGATGTTGATTATGTCACCTATCCTATCTTTAGTATTCCTAATTACCATTCCGTTATCGTTTCTATTTACTAAAACCTTATCCGGTATTGTCAAAAAGAAATACCGTTTGAGAAATGCGAAGTTAGGCGAACTCAATGGCTATGCAGAAGAAATGATTACAGGTCAAAAAACTGTTCAGTCTTATGTGTCTGAATCAGCTGTATTAAACCGATTTGATGCGATTAACGATGAAGCATCGGATGCTTCCTATAAAGCAGGTTACTATTCTACAATGGTAGGTCCTACTGTCAACTTTATCTCAAACTTATCGGTTACCTTGGTCGGGGTATTTGGGGGGTTACTCTATTTTAGAGGGCAAATCGATTTAGGTAAACTTACCAGTTTCACACTTTACTCCCGTCGTTTTTCTGGTCCAATCAATCAAATGAGTAGCATTCTAGCGGATATTCAAAGTGCACTAGCTGCGGCTGAACGTGTCTTTGGATTGATTGATTTAAAAGAAGAGGTTGCTGATTTAAAGGATGCAGAAGCCTACGAGGATGTATCGGGTGAAATCGTATTTAATCAAGTGAATTTCTCATACGATAAAAAAAACCCAATCATTCAAAATTTAAGCTTCAAAGCACAACATGGGCAAGTCGTCGCGATTGTTGGCCCAACTGGTGCTGGTAAAACTACACTTGTTAATTTATTGATGCGTTTTTACGATGTCGATTCGGGAGAAATCCTGGCGGATGGTAAGAACATTCAAACGTATACAAGAACCTCACTCAGAAAAGCGTTCTCGATGGTTCTTCAAGATACGTGGTTATTCACCGGATCAATCGCCGATAACATTGCGTATGGTAATGGCGATGTAACCCGCGACGAAATCATTGAAGCAGCGAAACGGGCGAAGATTCATCATTTTATAGAAGCCTTACCCAATGGTTACGATACTGAACTGACCGATGAAGGTCTCAATATTTCTAAGGGTCAAAAGCAACTCTTGGTCATTGCGAGAGCGATGCTTTCAAAGACCAAGATGTTGATTTTGGATGAAGCAACCTCAAACGTGGATACCCAAACCGAAATCCACATTCAACAAGCGATGTTACACCTCATGGAAAACAAAACCACATTTGTCATCGCGCATCGATTATCGACTATTCAAAATGCTGATTTAATATTAGTCATCAAAGATGGTAATATTGTTGAACAAGGTAAACACGATGATTTAATTCAAAAACAAGGCTTTTATCAAAAATTATATATTTCACAATTTGAATAAAGTTACCCAATTGAAATGTTAAGATGTTAGTAGACACTAAAAAGTTACTATCATCTTTTTTTCATGTATAATGGAAAGAAAAGGTGGGATATTATGCAAGCATTCCAAAAAGGTGTTTTCTATCAAATTTATCCACGAAGTTTCAACGATTCCAATGGTGATGGGATTGGGGATATTCCTGGTATTATTCAGAAACTCGACTATTTGGCCTCACTAGGGGTTAATTACGTTTGGTTATCACCTGTGTATGCTTCACCAAATGTCGATTATGGGTACGATATCAGCGATTATTTATCGATTAATCCCGAATACGGAACCATGGCAGATATGGAAAAACTGATTAAAGAAGGTAAAAAACGCGGTATTTATTTCATCATGGATTTGGTGATGAATCACACCTCGAGTGAACATGCGTGGTTTAAAGCTTCGTTAGATCCGGATAGCCCATATCGTGATTACTATTATCATCGTCCAGGTAGAGGCAAAAAATTACCAAATAACTGGACGAGTTTCTTTGGTGGTAAGGCATGGAGCCAAAATCCAGATGGCACCTATTATTTACATCTATTCGCACCCAATCAACCGGACTTAAATTGGGATCACCCGAATATGTATGAAGAGTTCAAAAAGATTATTCGATTTTGGTTAGACAAAGGTATTAAAGGATTCAGATGTGATGTGGTCAATGTAATGTCTAAAAAAACCTTAGTTGATGGTAGACCAAGATTGATTCTAAAAGGGTTAGAACACTACCACTCTACACCAAAAAACCATGAAATTTTAAGACGCATCCGCAAAGAAATCATCGAACCTTATGGGGCTTTTTTAGTAGGTGAAACCGTCATGGTTGATACCAAATTAGCAAATGATTTATTGGGCGAGGGCGATTCTAAAGAACTTGATATGCTCTTTAGTTTTGAACATATGGATGCCGATCAGTTTTTAGTTAAATGGTTTAAACGCAGTTTTAAACCCAATAAATTTAGCAAAATCCTTACGAAGTGGCAACAATCCATCCCATGGAATGCGATCTATTTAGAAAATCACGATCAGCCAAGAAGCGTTTCACGCTATGGGTCAAATCACTACCACAAAGAAAGTGCGAAGATGCTTTCGACATTGTTACTCACCCTTAAAGGGTCTCCATTCATCTATCAAGGTCAAGAAATTGGGATGATGAATGTCGATTATAAATCTATCGATGATTATAAAGATGTTGAAACGAAAAATATTTGGGCGCTCAGTAAAAAGCTTTTATTCCCGAGGTTTTATCGCTGGCGTATGATTAAAAATGTCTCTCGTGATAACGCAAGAAGCCCGATGCAATGGGATGCTAAAGGCGGTTTCTCAACAGGAACCCCATGGCTAAGAATCAATCATAATCAAAAGAAGATTAATGTTGAAACCCAAACAGAGGATGGAAACTCCATTTTGAGTTATTATAAACGACTCATCAAAATTAGAAACCAATATGATGTTTTCGTAGAAGGTGTCTTTAAACCTGTTTATCAAAGACGAGGATTGTTTGTATATACCCGTGAAACTCAGAATATGAAAGTATTGATAATTCTCAATATGACGTCAAAATATAAGAAATATAGTTACAATTTAGATGGTGAAATTCTTTTAAGGAATTATCCACCCATAGAGATGAAACGGTTGAGACCGTATGAAGCCCTCATCATCGAGGTTCCACATGACTAAAGTCAATAGGTTATCTTTTGGTGTGGGTACGATTGGCCGCGACATGAGTTACACGCTCATTTCGATGTATTTGATGTTTTATTTGACGGATGTGTTAGATTTAAATGCGAAAATGGTATTGATCCTGACCGTAATCATTGTATCGATTCGTGTCTTTGACGCCTTCAATGACCCATTTATGGGCGTCATTATCGACAATACACGCAGTCGTTTTGGTAAATTTAAACCCTGGATTTTAATTGGTATGATTGGCTCTGCCTTAACGTCAGTTTTGATGTTTACCAATTTTAATCTAAGTGATTTTGGGTTTATTTTGGTCTTTACGTTTTCCTATTTACTCTGGGAACTCTTTTTCACGATGAACGATATTGCCTATTGGTCAATGTTGCCAGCTCTCACGCAAAATCAAAAAGAGCGTGAAGAAATAGGTTCATGGGCAAGAGTGTTCGCGAATTTGGGTGTATTTATCGTTGTCGGTGGCTTGGTACCCATCACATCGTTTTTCAAGCATACATGGGCATTATCGGACTCAAGTGCGTTCACAGTATTCGCAATCCTGAGTGCCATCATCATGGTTTTAGGACAGTTAATTACGTTAAAATGGACTAAGATTGAGGTTCATTATACCGCAGTTGAGCAAACCAAAATCAGAGACATGTTTAACATTATCCTTAAAAATGATCAATTGATGTGGGCCGCTGTCGCAATGTCATTATTCATGACAGGCTATATGATCACGACAAATTTTGGGCTTCACTTTTTCAAGTATGCTTATAAAGACGAAAGCATGTATGGTGTATTTGGTATCGTTCTTGGCGCATCACAAATGGTTGCGTTAGTGGTATTTCGGTGGTTTTCAAAACGGTATTCCCGTAAACAGTTATTTACAGCGTCTATCGTCCTTGTTCTATTAGGTTATATTCTATTCTTTGTTTCACCAATGCAGATTTTATGGATTGGGGCAGCTGGAATACTGATGTTTTTTGGCCAAGGGATGTTACAACTGATTATTCTCGTCCTTTTAGCGGATACAGTAGATTATGGTCAATACAAGTTTGGTAAACGCAATGAATCTGTGAGTTTCGCAATTCAACCGTTTGTGAATAAATTATCGGGAGCTCTGGCTTCGCTGGTAATTGGAGTAACATTGGTCTTAATCGGTATCACCGAGGTAACTTCACCAGAAGATGTGAGTTTGACTGAGGTTTGGTATCTAAAGTTATCAATGCTTATCCTACCAATTCTGCTCATCACTGCGAGTTACATCGTATATCATAAAAAGTTTAAAATTGATAAAAACTTTTACGATGAGATTATTCATACTTTAAAGTTACGCGAAGAAGAAATTAGAACCTCAAATAAAGATATTGAAATTAGTTAGACGAACCCCTTGTATTAAACTATTGCATAGTGTATAATGTCTTTAGGTGAGTTGAATAACCACCCAGAATTTTTCAAGTAAGGAGTTAAGTTTTCATGACAGGCAAAGTTAAATGGTTCGATGCTGAAAAAGGTTACGGCTTTATTTCAACATCAGAAGGCAAAGATGTGTTTGTACACTTCAGCGCTATCCAAGCTGATGGTTACAAAGCATTAGCAGAAGGCGACCAAGTTGAATTTGAAGTTAAAGAAGGCGACCGCGGCCCACAAGCTGCTAAGGTTGTTAAATTATAATTTTAAAATAACAAGGTAAGCAGAAGGACTGAATTTCAGTCCTTTTTCTTTTTAAAGAGGGTTTGAAAACGTTTTTATTCATCTCTTCGGTTGACATTGTATAGTATTACGAGTATTCTATATTCAAACAAAAAAAGTTTAGAGGTAGCGATGTATCATAGTACAGTGTAGAGCAGGCATGCTAAGACACACTCGAAAGGTAACCATCGCCGAATGAGGACTTAGGCATAGGTCGATCATGGGGTTATAGGGAACACTTATAACACTCCTACAGCATACACTGTAGAGGCGCTAACGATGTAAAATTAACTTTTATTTCGTGTTGAAGGCGTCCTATGGGACGCTTTTTTTGTTAAAAATTCTAGGAGGTCTTCAACAATGAAGCGAATGTTTTTAGTTTTAACTCTGATTTTCAGCCTCGTACTCACAGCTTGTAGCAATGCAAGTTATGAAGTTAAAGAAGGCAATACACTGGTTGTGGGATTAGAAGCTGCCTATGCACCTTATAACTGGACTACACAAACAGCCAACGATTATACCGTGCCACTTTCAGGTCAACCTGGCGCTTATGTCGATGGTTATGATGTCGTAATCGCATCCTACATCGCAGATGAACTAGGCTTGGTGCTTGAAATCAAAGCGATCGAATGGGATGGTTTAATTCCAGCCTTACAAGCGGGTCAAATTGATGTAATCATTGCAGGTATGAGCCCAACTTCCGAACGTAAACAAACAGTGAATTTCTCAACTGAATACTACCGTGCTCAACAAGTTATGGTCGTTAGAAGCAATTCAACTTATGCGGACGCGACACAATTATCTGATTTTAGTGGTGCGAAGGTTGTTGCTCAATTGGGTACACTTCAAGATGATTTAATCGAACAAATCACAGGTGCCTTGCATCAAACCCCACTCGATTCCTACAATGCTTTGACGAATTCGGTATTGAGTGGTGTTGCAGATGCATTCATCGCGGAATTACCGGTTGCGATGTCAATCGTTCAATCCAATTCGAATTTATCATATGTGAATTTCTCAGGTACTAACGGTTTTACATTATCTGAAGAAGATGTCACCACAGCGGTTGCATTACGCAAACGAGATGCAGCATTATTAGATGCAATTAACGGCGTTTTAGAAAGTTTATCCACCGAAACACGCGATGCGTGGATGCTTGCGGCCCTAAGCAGACAATCTGAATAATGTTTGATTTACTTGCTTCATTACCACCACAAAGTGATTTCTTTGGTACGATTATTTACATCATTCAATCGTATTACAAGATTATTTTGTATGGTCTAGGTGTAACGATTTTACTATCCGTCGTGGGAACCCTCGGCGGATTTATCCTCGCTATGGGCGTGACGCAAGCGAGAGTAGTTGTAGTTGATAAAAAACGTGACCCAGTCTACATCAAAGTATTTAAAGTCATCTTTAAACAACTATCGATTATGTATGTAACAGTATTTAGAGGAACACCGATGATTGTCCAAGCGATGATTATTTACTATGGTGTAGCAACCACTGGGGTATTTCCTTGGTGGGGTCCGCTTCCTGCAGGGTTAATCATTGTCACCATCAATACGACGGCTTATATTTCAGAAGTATTAAGAGGGGGATTACAGCGGTCGACCCAGGACAAATGGAGGCCGCTAGAACGTTAGGTCTAAGCCATCGTCAAGCCATGCGTAAAGTCATTTGGCCACAAGCCATTAAGAACGCTCTACCGGGTGTAGGGAATGAATTCGTTGTTAACCTAAAAGACACAGCTGTGCTTTCGGTCATCTCAGTTGTCGATTTATTCTATTCTGTAAGACAAGGCGCTTCGGCTACCTACCGTTATTATGAATCCTTCATGATTGCAGCGGTATTGTACCTCATTTTGACCTTTATCTCATCTAAGTTAGTGGATTACTTGGCCAAAAGACTAGACCAAACCGCAGAGGTGAAAGCATGAATCCTATCATTCAAGTTGAAAATTTAACCAAGCGTTTTGATGATCGCGTCATTCTAAATGAAATCAATCTCACTGTTCATTCGAGAGAAGTGATCACGTTAGTGGGGTCTTCAGGTTCTGGGAAGACCACCCTACTTCGTTGTTTAAACCTATTAAATGAACCTGACAGTGGGCACATTTATTTTGAAGGAAACGATTTAATGGATCCAAAAACAGACATTAATAAACACCGTGAACACATGGGGATGGTCTTCCAACAGTTTAACTTATTCAATAATAAGAATGTTTTGGATAATTGCATTATGGCGCCGATGCTACGTCTTGGATTAACTAAAGAAGTAGCCACACAAAGAGCAACCAAATATTTAACCAAAGTCGGATTAAAAGACTTTATGAAACAAGACGTCAGAAGACTATCTGGGGGACAAAAACAAAGGGTTGCGATTGCACGTGCACTTTGTATGGAACCTAAAGTGATGTTATTCGACGAACCTACATCCGCACTCGATCCAGAAATGGTCGGAGAGGTCCTTTCTGTCATTAAGACACTTCGTGACGAAGGGATGACCATGGTAATCGTAACGCATGAAATGGGGTTTGCGAAGGAAGTATCTGACCGCATCCTATTTATGGATCAGGGGATTGTACTTGAAGAGAATAATCCAGAAGATTTCTTCAACCATCCAAAAGAAGAACGTACAAAACAGTTTTTAAACCGTGTGATTCAGCACATCTAGTTAATGAAGACACCAATCCTTTTTTGATCTGGTGTCTTTTTGTTTTTTTACATTGAATGATAGCGTTTTTATTGTTATAATAACAGTATAAGAAACGGGAGTGAAATAATATGGAAAGAGGCCTTTTAGAAGCAGAGAAGAAACACCTCTTGCTTGCACTTAAAGAAGCGAGTAAAGAGGAACTTCAACAAATCGAAGCCGCATTCGAATTAGAAAATGCCTGTGCAGCGATTGGTTTTGAAGGGAATAATCACATCACGCATGAAGAAGTTGAAAGACTCATCAAGACGAGACGTCTATTAGATCGTAGTGAACGTGAACAAAAAGAAGTTTTAAACCATGTTAGAGCGTTTGATTTTATTAAACAAGCAGTTAATGAGAAGAAAGAACTCACAGAAGAGTTCTTGAAAGATGTGCACCAAATCATCCTAGAAGATATTATGGTTGGCGGTTTGTATCGTCAAGTCAACATTCAACTGATCGGTTCGACTCACCAGCCACCAGATCATGTTAAAGTGTATGATCGTATGAAAAAATTCTTCATGAACTTAGAAGAATTTAAAGGTGATGCGATTGAACTGGCTTGTTATGTACACCTATCCATTTCTAAAATTCATCCATTCGTGGATGGCAACGGCCGTTTAGCGCGCCTTATGATGAATTTTATACTCATGAAAAACGACTACTTACCGATTTCGATTAGCCGTGAACACATTCAAGCCTATTTTAAAGCACTTGATGTATTCAAAGAACAAAAAGACATGACCCCAATGATTGATTTGGTCACTGAACGTTTGATGAAACGTTATAATGATGTCAATCAAATACTCAATAAGTAAGCATTTTCTATAGAAAAAAGTGAAAAGAACTTTCACTTTTTTTTTCCTTTTGATATAATGGGTATGGTGATATCGTGAAAGAAGTTCGCAAGTATCAATTAACCTATTTTGTACGCTTTATCGGGGATGCATTATTCTATCCCTTTTTTGCACTTTATTTGAACTCGATGGGGATATCAAACGATCAAGTAGGTTGGATTTTAATGATTCTACCGTTAGTGGCATTATTTGCGAATCCCATTTGGAGTAGTCTATCTCGAAATATTAACGATAATCGCAACATCATGCGAATTCTCACGATTATTGAAGCAATCACTGTAATCATCTTAATTCAGATGAAACAAACGGAATTTATCGCACTCGCTGTGGTTATATTAGCGATTGTGGGTCAACCCGTTTATGTTCTATTAGATAGTTACACATCGGTGTTTGGGAAGAAAGCGAATTACCCCTATGGAAACATCCGTTTATTTGGTTCATTCTCCTATGGTATATCTACCATTATTGGTGGTGTGATGATTGCACAGTTGGGGTATGAAGAAACATTCATAACTGCGGCCGTATTCTTTGCTTTATTCGCGGTTGTGCTCTCATGGATTTTACCATTAGATATCTCAGCAGATACCGAACTCAATGTGAAAAGTGAACCACGGTTATTAATGAAAAACAAGAAGTTCATTCTATTTGCCATTTTCTATATTATTACATTAGGCATTTTATTTGGTGGTGACAACTACCTAATTATTTACTTTAAATCGTTAGGGGTTTCCCCAGATGAATATGGTCTCATCATGTTCGTCTTTATCATATTTGAAATGCTTGTTTTATGGCTACTATCAGCGAATGGTTATCGATTCAAAACCAGAACGTTACTGGTCATTATTGTGTTGACGAATGCTTTAAGATTCATCATTTATGGGATTGATTTACCGTTGTTTGTATACATAACCATCAGTTTGATTCGTAGTTTAACGATGGGAACAATGCTTTACATTACGATTCGGTATATTGAAGAAATTGTCGCTCCAAGAAACATCACATTAGGGCTTTTGGTGTTCTCAAGTTTTAGAAGTCTATTCACAGCGATGACAACTCTCTTTGGTGGTTATATGACGGATGGGTTCGGTTATCGCCCCTTCTATATTCTTTGTGGTCTGATTGCGCTTTCAGCAATGTTCTTCATCGATTATCGGAAGCCAAACGAAGCCTGAGTATGATATAATAAACAAGGATGTGATAACATGATTAAAATTGGAGAAGTGAATACATTAAAGGTCAAGCGTAAGACGGACATTGGGTATATGTTAACCGATGGGACGGACGACGTCTTTTTACACTTTAATGAGTCGAATCACGAAAACCTAGTCGATAACCAAAGCGTCAAGGCTTTCCTTTATTATGATGCGAAAGCGCGCTTAGCAGCGACATTATCAACGCCTATAATTACCGTAAGTCATGCGGATTTTGTGAGCGTCAAAGAAGTAAACCATGAACTTGGGGTGTTTGTCTCAAACAACACTTCTAAGGACATGCTTGTATCAAAAGATTATCTACCATACGATTTCAACCTGTGGCCCGAAAAGGGTGACACCCTATATTGTATGTTGAAGCTTAAAAATCGTTTGGTTGCCAAACCTTTAAATAAAGTAGAAATTTCGTTAGTTCCTGAAACCAAATTAGACTTACACCAACATGTTGATGCGTATGTCATCTATGTAGGCAAAGAAGGTTTAAATATGATGACCAGAGAAGGACATCTCGTCTTTGTTCACCATACACAAATGCGTCGTGTTTACCGTTTAGGTGAAATGGCAAATGTGAGAATTGCACGTATCCATGAAGGTGGATACAGCGGATCACTCATTGAAGTGAAAGAAAAAATGATGGATCAAGATGCGAACATGCTCTATGAATATTTAGTCGCAAATGGCGGTAAAATGCCGTTCACATCGGATTCTGATAAAGATGCCATCTATGAGACGTTTAAGCTATCTAAAAAAGCGTTCAAACGAGCTCTAGGCAGACTCTATAGTGAAAGAAAGGTCATCATTCAAGATGACCAAACGATACTCGTAAAAGGTGAATAATCATGGATAAAAAATTAGTTGAAACCATCACAGCGCGAGACAAAGATTTCGCACAGTGGTATACCGATTTATGTATAAAAGCAGAATTGATGGATTACAGTGATGCTAAAGGCTTCATTATCTATCGCCCTTATGGCTATGCAATTTGGGAAAACATTCAAAAGTATTTAGACCAAAAATTTAAAGATACTGGACATGAAAATGTCTACATGCCAATGGTCATCTCAGAATCTTTATTCCAAAAAGAAAAAGACCACGTTCAAGGGTTCGCCCCAGAAACAGCATTCATGACCACATCAAGTGGTGATGAAGGGGAAAAACTCATCATTCGTCCAACCTCAGAAGTATTATTTTGTCAACATTATGCAAAGATTGTATCTTCTTACCGTGACTTACCTAAGAAGTATAACCAATGGTGTTCGGTTGTTAGATGGGAAAAAACCACGCGCCCATTCTTAAGAGGAAAAGAATTCCTCTGGCAAGAAGGACATACCATTCATAGAACCGAAACAGAAGCAAGAGCAGAAACCTTAGATATGCTTGATATTTATAACAAACTTGGTAAGGATTTATTAGCAATCCCGTTCGTAACCGGCCGTAAAACTGAAAAAGAAAAATTCGCTGGGGCTGTTGAAACCTACGCCATCGAAGCGTTGATGCACGATGGTAAAGCCTTACAATCTGGAACCTCCCATTACTTTGGAGATGGTTTCGCGAAAGCCTTTGATATTAAATACCAAGACAACGATAATCAAGTGAAGAATGTATTCCAAACTTCATGGGGTGTATCCACCCGTTTGATTGGCGCTGTGATTATGGTTCACGGGGACGATGAAGGACTGGTATTACCACCATTTGTTGCACCAACACAAATTGTGATTATCCCAATTCAAAGCCAAAAGCCAGAAGTTATGGCCGCTGCCAACGACTTATACGCAGCCTTAAAAGCCAACGGCTACCGTGTTAAGTTAGATGATTCAAACCGTACACCTGGTTGGAAGTTTGCTGAATATGAAATGAAAGGTGTCCCTGTTCGTATTGAAATTGGACCACGCGATTTAGCAAATGGACAAATTACAATAACGACTAGACACAACCGCAGTAAACAAACTGTGGCTTTAGAATCCGTTGTTGAATCCATGCCAACTGTTTTACAATCGATGCACGATGAGCTTTATGAAAAAGCCTTGGCACATGTGAATGCCAATACATTCACTGCTACATCCTATGATGATTTTAAAGTTCAAATCGAAAAAGGCGGCTATATCAAGATGAGCGTTGCAGGCGAAGAAGCCGAACTCATCATCAAGGCCGATGTTCAAGCAACTGCACGTGTTATACTTAACGAACCACTTATCACTGAAATTTGCCCAGTTACTGGCAAAAAGGCAACGCAAACCATTTTGTTTGCACGTGCCTACTAATAATATAGATCTCGAGGAACGTATTCATGTTAAATGTACTGGCCAACGTCACACTCAATTTAGACGGGGCTTATATCACTTTATTTTATTTAGCACTGATGATCATTACTGGACTTTTGTTTGGTAAAATTGCAGAGCGCTTAAACCTACCTGAAGTCACAGGTTATATTGTGGCAGGGATGTTATTGTCTGGTGTGGGCCTAATCACACACGAACAAGTGTTAAAGTTAGATGTTGTCACAAATATCGCACTAGGCTTTATTACCTTCCAATTAGGGACACTGCTCTGGTGGCCTAAAGTTAAAGCTCGATTGAAAGAAGTTTTAATTGTCTTGGGTCTTGAAATCCTATTTGTTATGGGTTTCACATTTGGACTGTTCATGCTTTTCAATCAACCCATTTGGCGCGCATTGATCATCGCTGCGATTTCAGTCGCAACCGCTGCAGCACCTGTGATTGAAATCACGAAGAAGCATCGTTCTAAAGGTGCAGTCACAGATACATTGTATTCTGTTGTTGGGTTTGATAATGTCGTCGGTGTCATCATTTTCCTATTTACATTGGTGATTGCGGTTAATTTAAAAGATAACAGTGCCATTACATTTAACGAAATCTTAGAACCGCTTAAAAATATCGGTATCGCGATGTTACTTGGTGTGATGTTATCCTTAGTGATGATTTATGCACAACACCATTTATTTACGAAGTTCCAACGACATGCGAAACACGAAATGTACTTAGTGTTTACAGTGAGCTTTGTTCTATCCGCGACGGTTGGGTCGATCCTACTCGGTGCACCTTATGTCATTACAACCTTTGTTTTAGGCTTCATTTTCACCAACAGTATTGATAAAGAAACTTACAAGTTTCAAACCCTTACAGTGGATGAGTTCATTCCGCCACTATTCATCGCATTCTTCGTAATTGCAGGCGCTGAATTATCAATCTCAATGTTAGTTCAATACGGCGCTTTTGCAGTACTTTATGCGGTTGGCCATGCGGGTGGTAAACTATTAGCAGGTTTCATAGGAACTCGAATAACCAAATCTCAAACCATTGTAAAACGCTATTTACCAACCTCCATACTTACTCAAGGGGGCATTGAAATTGGTCTAGCGACCATCGCGGTCATTGCTTTAGATGATCCAAAAATCAAGAGTGTCATCCTAACAGCCGTCTTAATATTTGAATTCTTCGCTCCACTTTTAATGCGTAGAAGTCTAAATTTTGCCGGTGAATTGCGTGAATTCCATGGTAAGAGAGAACCGGTTGCAATTCCAAGCGATCACCCTTCACAACATTAATATAAAAGAATTCATTGATTTAATCGTATGTTTGTATTACAATAAATACGTATTTATAATTGAATCATACTCATGGGGAGTAGCAAATAATGTAAATTATCATCATGTTCGTCAATACGGAGTTAATCCCGGGCATGGTTTCGATCTTGAATTGCAAGACCATATTTCGGAAGAAGTATGGTCTTTTATTTATAGAAAGGATAAAAAATATGTGGTATTCAAAATCAATTAGTAGTGTAGTAGAGACTTTAGGTGTCAACCCTAAAACGGGATTAAGTACCCATGAAGTCGAACAAAGACTCACACAACATGGGCTAAATCAACTTACCCCTAAGAAGAAAAAAAGTTTGATTAAACTCTTTTTCAAACAACTGAATGACGTTTTAATATATGTGTTGATTGCAGCAGCAATCTTAACCATCGTTGCAAGCTACTGGGAAGGGCATACCGAATTTACGGATGCAATCATCATTATGCTTGTTGTCTTTATCAATGCGTTCATTGGTGTATTCCAAGAATATAAAGCAGAGAAGGCCGTTGAAGCTCTTCAAAAAATGACCTCGCCAAAAACACTGGTTAGACGGGATGGTGAGATTGTTGAAGTTGATTCAAAAACATTAGTACCGGGCGATATTGTTTTATTAGATGCAGGTAGATTCATTCCTGCCGACCTAAGATTGATTGAAAGTTCAAATCTACAAATTGAAGAATCCGCTTTAACTGGGGAATCGGTCCCTTCCGAGAAAAATGCGAAGGATCAATTACCTGAAGCCCAAGTTCCAATTGGAGATCAACACAACATGGCTTTCTTATCCACACTGGTTACTTACGGACGTGGTGAAGCGGTTGTTGTGTCCACTGGGATGCACACAGAAATGGGTAAGATTGCGAAAATCCTAGAAGAAGAAGACACTGAAATGACCCCTCTTCAAAAACGTTTAGAAGAACTTGGTAAAATGCTTGGGATTATCGCTTTAGTCATCTGTGCGATCATATTCGGTTTAGGCATTTTACAAGGTAAAGAACTGATTGAAATGTTCGTTACCTCCATATCCCTAGCAGTTGCAGCGATTCCTGAAGGATTAGCTGCGATTGTTGCGATAGTGCTTGCACTAGGCACCACAAGAATGTCTAAGAAAAATGCGATTGTTAAGAAACTAACCGCAGTTGAAACGCTAGGTTCTGTGAATATCATCTGTTCGGATAAAACTGGGACATTGACTCAAAATAAGATGACAGTTACTCATGTATATACTAAAAACGGGTTACAACCAGTAGAGTCCTTAGTAATTCATGAAGAAGAACAAAAACTCATTGAAGCATTTAACTTGTGTAATGATGCGACCTTAACAACAGGCGACCCAACCGAAATTGCGTTGGTTCAACTTGCGCAACTAAATAATATCGAAAAATCCGATTTAGACCGACAATTCCCACGTGTGGATGAAAAACCATTCGACTCAGATCGTAAGCGTATGTCAACGCTTAACCAAGTTGATGATGGTTATGAAGTCTATACCAAAGGTGCTTTAGATTCATTGCTAAAAGTGACTACGCACATTTATGATCAAGGTCAAATTCGACCGATTACCAATCAAGATATTGTTGAACTACAAAACGCTGCTAACGATATGTCGCTACAGGCTCTTCGTGTCTTAGCAGCAGCATTTAGACCAACCAAAGAAGCATTATCCGCTAAAACGATGGAAAATGATTTAGTGATTATTGGTTTAATTGGTATGATTGACCCACCACGTCTTGAAGTTAAAGACTCTATCAATCAAGCACATCAAGCGCACATCGACGTGCTCATGATTACGGGTGACCACCGCAACACAGCACTCGCGATTGCTCAAACTTTAAACATTGCACAAACCATGGATCAAACCGTATCGGGTAGTGAAATAGACCAAATGAGTGACGAAGAATTAGAAAAGAATATTCGTAACTATAAAGTCTTTGCACGCGTTTCACCTGAACATAAAGTTAAAATCGTTAAAACCCTTAAAAAACTCGGTTACATTGTATCGATGACGGGTGATGGTGTTAACGATGCCCCTTCCTTAAAGAGCGCTGATATTGGTGTTGCGATGGGTATTACAGGTACAGATGTATCGAAGAATGCTGCAGACATGATTTTAACCGATGATAACTTTACCACCATCGTTCATGCGATTGAAGAAGGGCGTATCATTTATAACAATATTAAAAAAGCAGTTATCTTCTTATTAAGCTGTAACTTTGGTGAAATCGTTGCGATTTTCATCTCTGTTTTACTTGGTTGGCCAGTACCATTACTTGCGACCCAAATCCTTTGGATTAACCTCATCACCGACACACTACCTGCGATTAGTTTAGGTCTAGATGAATCCATTGAAGATGTTATGAAACAAAAACCACGTGATAAGAAAGAATCGTTTTTTGCTGAAAGAGCTGGTCAACGTGCGATAATTGGTGGGATTTTAATTGGTTTAGCAACCCTTTTTGCATTCATCATTGGCTTATTCGAAAAAGGCATATCATTCACAGAAATTGGTCAAGTTGCACACGGCGAACCAGCTTTCATCCACGCGTCCACAATGGCCTTTGTTGTACTCGCCTTCTCACAACTATTCTATGCGTTCTCACTCAGAAGTTCACACAAAACATTGCTTCAAGTGGGTGTATTCAAGAATAAAACTTTAATAGGTTCGTTGGTTATTGGTGTAATCCTTCAAATTGCGATCATCAACATTCCATTCTTCAACGATGCATTCCAAGTCGCACCACTTAACTTCGCTGACTGGGATATTGTCATCATCCTATCTCTAATCCCATTCATCGTGAATGAATTGATTAAATGGGTGGCTTCAAAACGAAACAAAACAGTATAATCCAATCGTATAAAAGGGCGTTCATAATGAAATGAACTGCCCTTTTTTCGTAAAAAAAGACCAAGCAAAAGCTTAGCCTTATTCTTTTGTGTTAATGTCTTCAAAGATCGCTTTAATCGAATCTACTTTTAATGTACAGGTTTTCTTAGAACTACAGTTACAGCCTAAACCCGTTTTCTTTTGTACAAAGCGATAATAGGCAATACCAAGGAAGATACCGAGAACAAATATTAAAATTAGAGTATCAATAAGATTCATCTTAAACCTCCTAAAAACGTTAATGATTGGTAAATAAGAATAGCTAGCACATAAGCGAGTCCTGTTTGGAAGAGTATCGCTTGGAACATCTTTTTAGTGGAACCTAGTTCCTTCTTCATGGCTCCAATCGCTCCAAAACAAGGCGCAGAGAATAGATTAAATACCATAAAAGCGTAAGCTGATGCAGGTGTAAAGAATGCATAGATAGGTGCGTTCAAAATGATGTTGCCTTCGGTAATATCTGCGGATAATCCACCGATTATAGCCATTGAAGAAACGACTTGTTCCTTCGCTACTAACCCTTGAATCGCTGATACAGATGTCGCCCAAGATAAATCACCTAACATCGGATAGAATAGATAACTGAATCCTCTACCGAGATAAGAGAGAATCGATTGATTGACATCAATACCGTATTCTAATCTAAATGAAAAGGAAGTTAAAAACCATATGATAATCGAGGACATTAGAATGATGGTACCGGCTTTTTCAATGAACTCAAATACTTTGTCATAAACATCTCTTATTGTATATCTTAAATCGGGTAACTTATAATTTGGTAATTCCGAGATGAATGCAGATGGGGTCCCTTTGAAGAAGAAGGTTTTCATAATAATTGCTGACAACAATATGATCATAATCGATAGCATATATAAACTGAAGGATATGAATCCAGAATGTTCGGGGAAGAAAAAACCAGCGAATAATGCAATTATCGGAAGTTTTGCACTACAAGGAATGAAAGGTGTCAACATGATGGACATCCGTCTTTCATCTTGACCTTCTATTGTGCGTGTAGCCATAATTCCGGGAATACTACAACCCGATCCTAAAATGAATGGAATCAAGGATTTACCAGATAATCCGAATTTCTTAAACAAACGGTCTAGGAAGAAAGCAATTCTGGTCATATATCCAGTGGATTCTAAAAGACTGATTAGAATGAAAAGAAGGATCAGTTGAGGCACAAAGTTTAGGACTGCTCCAACCCCAGCAATCATCCCATCTGAAACGAGCGACGCTGACCAATTCGATGCACCAATAGAGGTTAACCAATCGAATATGAATCCGCTAAATAGGGAGATGTTACCATCAATAAAATCGACGGTTAAACTGCCAACAACACCCACAGATAAATAATAGATTACAAACATGATCAGAGCAAAGATTGGTAAAGCGAGATATTTATTTAAGAATATTTTGTCTAATCGTTCAGTCATGGGGTCCCCATGGTGGAGTCGAACAAAACTCTGTTTTTTAACATTTTCGATGAAATCATATCTTCCCATCGCAATAATTGTTTCAATGTCATGCTGATAACTTTGTTCTAACGGCTTAATCCATTTTGTAATATCAAGTCCTTGAGATTCGATGATTGGATCCTGTTCAAGTAACTTAATAGCGATAAAACGCGCATGTGGTTGATGAATTTGATGTTCTAAATGGGATATGATTTTCTCAACGTTCGGTTTAAATATCGGTTTAGTTTCGTGTTTGATATAATCGCCTGATTGAATGACATGAATCAATTCTTTTAAACCTGATTTTTTCAAAGCTGAGATCTGAACAACCGTTGTGTTCAGTAAATTCGATAAGGCTTCCACATGAATCGAAATGCCCTTTTTCTCTAACATATCGGCCATATTTAAAACAATAATACAATCGATATCGAGTTCCATTAATTGGGTAGTGAGATATAAACTGCGCTCAATAGAGGTCGCATCGATAATATTAATGATTAAGTCAGGTCTTTCTTGAATCAAAAATGCTCTAGAAAGGGCTTCTTCTAAGGTGTAAGGAGACAATGAATATATCCCGGGTAAATCGATGAGTTCATGCTTCCCTTCAGCAATCACACCTACTTTTTGTTCAATCGTCACCCCAGGCCAGTTGCCAATCTTTTGATTAGCTCCAGTCAAAGCATTAAAGAGTGTGGTTTTACCACTGTTTTGATTACCAATTAACGCAATTCTCATAAAGGGTGCACCTCAATAAAAGCGAGGTCAGCTTTACGGATACATAAATCGTAATCGCGAATTTTAATGTCAAATGGATCCCCTAAAGGCGCAATCCTTTTTATCTCGACGATAACCCCTGGTGTTACACCCATATCAAGCAGTCGTCTTTTAATTTCTTTAGTAGCTGAATCAATCGTCAGTACTCGACCTTTTTGACCTGGTTTGAGTTGATCTAAACGTAATTTTTGTTCATCGCATTTAGGCATAAAAAAACACCTCATTTTCATTCATAATGATAAACAAAATGGAGGGTGTATTCAAATGAAATTATAATATTTTTAAATAGAATTATAAATTAGAAGCATCTTTCTTGATTTTTACTTTTTTCTCTGGAACAGGGTCGTATTTAGGCTTAAATAGTGGGTTACATGTCAGTACACGCTTAGTGGTTAAGAACATGGCTTTTGGGAAACTGAAACGCTCAAAACACCCTAATGCATAATTTGAACAAGACGGTTTATGTCTACACACAAAGTGCTTATTAGGGGAGACAGATTTTTGATACCATTTGATGAGTTTGACAGAACGTTTTTCCATAGGTTTCACCCACTGAAATTATATCACATTTCCGACAATAAAAAAGAGATGCGCAAATCTAAGGCATTATGTTATAATTTAATCAAGTAGTGAAACCGATTTCAAGGAGGAAAATGATATGAAGGTTTATGATACAAACCAAATCAGGAACATTGCCATCCTAGGCCATCTAGGATCAGGAAAGACCAGCATTACTGAAGCATTATTATTTTCAAGCGGCGCAATTAGTTCACGTGGCAGCGTAGAAGCTAAGAACACCGTATCCGATTTTATGGATGAAGAAAAAGTGAAACAAGGCAGTTTATCGACAAGTATCATCCCTATTGAGTACAATGGCATCAAACTTAATTTCTTAGATGTCCCGGGTAACGATGAATTAGACAATGAAATCAAACAATCGCTTTCTGTAGTTAAGGGTGCTGTCCTTGTAGTTGATGCATCTAAAGGTGTTGAAGTAGGCACTGAACGTCTATGGAAAGAAATCCGCAACATGCATATTCCAGCGGTTATTTTCGTCAATAAAATGGACAAAGAAAACGTCAAGTTTGAAGATGTTTTAGAAAGTATCCGTGTTAAATTAGGTAAAAAAGCTGTACCATTCTGTTGGCCAATTGGACGCAACGAAAACTTTGAAGGGTTCGTCAACGTCATCGAAATGAAAGCGCGTATTTATGATGGTACGACTTCACACGATGCACCAATTTGGGACGAAAAGAAACCAAAAATCGAACAATTACGCAGCATGATTATGGAATCCGTTGCTGAAACCAGTGATGAACTTCTTGAAAAATTTTTTGGTGGTGAAGAACTTACTGAAGAAGAAATCAATGAAGGTCTTAAGAATGGAATATACCATGGTGAATTAACACCAGTTATCGTTGGTTCTGCAGTGAAAAACATCGGTATACGCACAATGCTTGGTATGCTAGCCAAATTTTTACCACAACCGGATCAACTTAGGGCTTTAGAAGGTGTTAATCCAAAAACTGAAGAAGCAGTAGTCAGACACACCAAAGATGAAGAACCATTCTCAGGCTATGTCTTTAAAACCACAATTGACCCATTTGTAGGTGCAATCAACATCATTAAAATTAACTCAGGTACCCTAAAAACCGGTCAAGATATCCTAATTGGCAATACCGGAAAACAAGAAAAAATCGGTGCGTTGTTTGCTCTTCAAGGTAAACAACAATTCCCAATTGAACTGGCTCACGCGGGCGATATTGTAGCGGTATCTAAACTTGAAAATATTCATACAGGCTATACCATTTCCGATCCAAAAAACCCAATCGTATACGAACCAACTAAGACCTTAAAACCAACCATTTATGTCGCGATTAATCCTAAAAATAAAGCAGATGAAGACAAGATTTCTTACGCGCTAGCGCGTTTAAATATTGAAGACCCATCCTTTGAAATCGTACGTAATAAAGAAACCTCACAACAATTATTAGGTGGTTTAGGGATGACCCATATCAACTTTATTATCGACAGAATGAGAACCGTATTTAAAGTTGAAGTCACCACCGAAGAACCTAAGGTTGTCTACCGTGAAACCATCAAGCGTAAAGTTGAGGGTGAAGGTAAACATAAGAAACAATCTGGTGGTGCAGGTCAATTTGGACACGTATTCATCCGTTTTGAACCATCCGATAAAGAATTTGAATTTACCGAAGAAGTCTTTGGGGGTTCTGTCCCTAAAAACTACTTCCCAGCAGTTGAAAAAGGCCTAATTGAAACCTTTGAACATGGTCCACTTGCGGGATTCCCAGTGATCTTTGTGAAATCGACACTCTTTGATGGGTCTTACCATCCAGTCGATTCAAATGAAATCTCATTCAAACTTGCTGCGAACCTTGCCTTTAAGGAAGCTGTTAAGACAGCTCAACCGACCATCCTTGAACCGATTCTTAAGATGTATATCACGGTTAAAGATCAATATGTTGGTGATGTAATGGGCGATATGAACAAGCGTCGCGGCCGTGTCATGGGCATGAGTCAATCTGATGAAGGTCAAGTCATTGAAGCAGAAGCACCAGAGTCCGAAGTTCAAAAATACATCATTGACTTAAAGGCAATCACTCAAGGTTCTGGTATCTTCCAACGTGAATTTATCCGTTATGAAGAAGTACCACAACATTTAATTGACGGTATCATTCAAAAATACAAAGAACATTAATAGTATAGAGGTGTCATTTAATAAATGATGCCTCTTTTCTTTTTTTCTTAATTTCATTTGGTAGATATCAAATAGGTGATGAAAATGAAATGCTATCAATGTCGTAAGCACTTTTATCCAAGAAGAACACTTTCTACTTTATTTGAAGAACCCTTACAATTAAGATGCAAAAGTTGTGAAAAGCGATATCCCGTTCGCATAAAACGTGAAGTCATTCCAATTTCAAATTATCAACTATATTTATATACATTGTTTATAGAAGAAGTGCCAATTAAAGAAGAAGCCTACTTGGATGAAAGTTTAAAGGTGTTATTGCTGTACTTAAATCACCGAAAACAAAGTGACATTTTGATTTGGATTGAAACGTTAGATAAGACATTATACGAATGTCTAGACCAATTGGACTTATGTGATATTTTTATCATTTCCTTATTCCCTCATAAACTCATGGTATAATATAGGTGTAAGGGAGGATTCATATATGAAATATGATATCATTGGAAAAAATGGTTTTGAACCTACCGAGGCAATCAAAAATTATTGCCAAAAAAGGTTAAGCAAAGTCGTCTCCTTTTTCGACACAGACATGATTCTTGAAGTAAGAGTTGTTCTGAAGGTGTATAAAGATCACCATAAAGTCGAAGTCACTATCCCAGCGAAAGGCATCATTCTTCGCGCTGAAGTATCCGATCAGGATATGTACACAGCTATCGACAAGTCTGTCGATAAACTCATCACCCAAATCAAGAAACACAAAGAAAAACTTAAAAATCATCTGATTAAACAAGGCTTAAAGAAGGTTTACTCTGAAGAATTTGAAACGGAATCCATCGAAAAAGAAATCTTGGCTTCCCAATTGGTTAAAAACAAGGAAGTTAAACTCGCTGCAATGTCCGTTGACCAAGCATTAATTGAAATGGAAATGTCCGGTCATGATTTTTACGTATTCTTAAATGAAGCCACTAATCAAGTCAATGTCGCTTACATCCGTGAAGATGGCGATTACGCTGTGATTGCAACCAAATAAGTCGATAAAAAAACAGTTCAAAATTGAACTGTTTTATTTTTGATTATTTTAAGAATGAATCGAAAGAGTCTTCTTCGTCTTTCTTTTCTGTGAATTCTGCATCCACAGTTTCTTCTTTATTACCAACTAAGCTAATATAGAACTCAGCAGTAGCAGCTTGAACATATGGTCCAACCCAGATTGCTGCAATACCTAGTGTGACAATTACAAGTAAATACCAACCGATAAAGGATAAGTGTAAAATGAATAAGTCCATCTTAGAACCTTTCATCAAACGTTGAGACTCATCTAATGCTTCGGTAGCGGTCATTTGTGGATTTTCAGCCATTAAATAGGTTGACATCGAATAAGCAAGTGCCTTAATAATCCCTGGAATGATGAATAATAATGACCAAAGAATAATGAATAATGTTTGTAGTAACGAAAGTACTAAACTGTTTGCGAAAGAATTCTTGAAGCCATCAAATAATCTTTCAAACATTGGATTCTTGCTTCTTACAAAATCGATATAATAGCCCGCTAGACCAACCGCGAGTGGACCAGCCACGACGATGGATGCTAATGATACAAGGGGTACTCTTTGTCCGATTGCGCTGATTGCACCTATAATAATGCTATAAATCAAACTGACAGCGATTGGGGTTCCCCAGTTACCTGAAAGTTTGTCCCAGGCACGACGTCTTAAAACTTTACTGTTCATGATGATATCCTCCTAAAATCATTGTAACATACATAACTAAAAAAAACACACCAAATTTTAGTGTGTTTTTTAAATAGGTTAACTATTAAGCTTTGTTGAATTTTGCTTCTACAACATCCCAGTTAATAACTGAGAAGAAGGCCGCTACATAATCAGGACGGCGATTTTGATAGTTTAGGTAATAAGCATGTTCCCAAACGTCAATGCCTAAGATTGGAGTACCTTCAGCAAGTGGTGTATCTTGGTTAGGTGTAGAAGTAACGACTAAACCTTTTGAGGTTTTAACCAACCAAGCCCAACCAGAACCGAAACGGGTCTTAGCTGCGTTACCAAAAGCTTCTTTAAACGCGTCAAATGAACCAAATGCTGCGTTAATTGCTACTAATAATGCGCCCTTAGGTGCTTTAGCGCCACCTGGCGTTAAGATTTCCCAAAATAACATATGGTTAAAGTGTCCACCACCATTATTTCTAACAGCCATACGGATATCTTCTGGTACCAAGTTAAGGTCTTTTAAGAATGCCTCTAGTGGTAAATTAAATTCAGGGTGTTTTTCCAATGCTGCGTTTAAGTTTGTAACATACGCATTGTGGTGTTTAGAATAATGGATTTCCATTGTTTTTGCATCAATTGCTGGCTCTAATGCTTCATAAGCATAGCCTAATTTAGGTAATTCAAATTTCATAGTGTAAAATTCCTCCTTCAACACCTATATTGTACCCCATATACTTATTTAAAACAAACCAAATGCTTATTTAGAAATCACTCTTTGTTTAAAAAAAATAGACAATATGCTATAATTAGCACTGTTAAGAAGGTGCGTCATATGGATTTATCTAGAAAAATAAAAAAAGTATTCTTCGTGACCCCCGCAAGATCAATTTTCACTATATATCTTATAACCATCCTTATAGGCGGATTTTTATTGTGGTTACCAATCACTCAAAACCCTGGAGTTCGGTTATCTTTCTTAGATGCGATATTCATATCAGTGTCTCAGATTTCCTCAACCGGACTATCACCAGTTTCACAACGTGATACGTTTAATTTGCTGGGCGGTGTCATTTCAATTTTTATTCTTGAAATAGGTGCAGTAGGCATCATGATGCTAGTAGCATCTTATTGGGTCATTATTGGAAAAAAGATATCACTTAAAGAACGAAATTTGATTGCTTCAGAACAAAATCAATTTACAGTTAAAGGCATTATTCGACTCATTACGAATGCGATGATTGCAGTAGGAATCATTCAAATTATCTATATTGCTGTCATGACAATTTACATCTATGTCGTCCAACCTTTTGAAGCGTCATTTTTAGAATCATTATTTCAATCTGTTTACTTGGCCGCAGCTGGTTTTGCGAATGCGGGGTTTGATTTTTTACCGGGTAATCAAAGCTTTATGGTTTTTGAAGGATACTATTTACCACAAATTATGACCATGATCATTATCTTTTTGGGTGGTGTAGGGTTTTGGCCTTTAGCTGAGTTAGTCTTATTTATAAAAAACAAACTTCATCGTAAACAGTATAAGATGTCTTTTATTTCTAAACTGCTTATTATAAGTCATTTCATTTTTTGGATTTTATCTGCCGTAATTTACTTTGTGATGGAGTATGAAAACTCGATGAAAGGACAACCTGTTGGAACCATATTAATGAATGTATTATTTATGACCAACAATGCACGAAGTGCTGGGTTTTACAATACGAATATTAACGATTGGACAGAAGCGACACGTTTAGTCTTCTCAATGCTAATGTTTATAGGAGCTGCACCAAATTCATCTGGTGGTGGTATCCGAATGACAACATTTTTCTTATTATCAGCTGGGCTGATATCATTTGGTAGACACCGTAAGCAAGTATTCTTTGCAGGTAAAGCCATGAAAGAACAAGCCGTAAGAAAAGCCTATATGGTTTTTGCGTTGGCTGTAATCTTAGTCATGATGTCTACCTTATTCATATCTATCATTGAACCCAATCGATGGACCATTATGGAAATAGGTTTTGAGGTTGCATCTGCTTTCGGAACTGTTGGGTTATCACTCGGATTGATTCCTCATTTTAGTGCATTCTCAAAAATGATTCTCATCATAAATATGTTTATCGGTCGTATTGGGATTTTAACCGCAGTTGCGATGCTCGAAAATAAAAAGGAGACAACCAATGTTGTCACCTATGTTGAAATGGATATGCTTGTTGGCTAAAGCGATAGAATTTTGGTCTCATCAATATCGATATATATGGTCTTTTGGTTGGTATACGTAACGTTATACCCCGGAAGGCCTTTAATTTTTTTTAGGTTTCTGACTTTTGTATAGTCGACAGGAATTGAAGAGGATTTTCTTTGTGGACTATGGTAGGCAGCTAACATGGCAGATAATCTTAAAGATTGTTCGTGAAAAGCCCCTCTTAGAACAACGTGAGCTCCAGGTCCTTGTTGAACATGAAACCAATAATCGTTTGGTTGAGCGAATGTATTTGTGAGGTAGTTGTTTTGTTCGGAAGTCTTTCCGATATATATTTCAAAGTCCTCACCTTTAACCAATAGAAGTGTAGGTTTAGCCGGTTTCTTTTTTGGATTGATTTTAAGTTTAATTAATCCAACTTCACTCAGTTCTTTTTTAATGTCATCTAAATCGTTTGAACTTAAAATAGACAGTTGATCTTTGATATCTTGATAGTAGGTTTTATAAGCCTTCGTTTGAGTAATTTGTGATTCTATTGGTAGAATCGATTTTTTCGCTTTTTGATACTTTTGATAAAGACTTTGAGCATGTTCATTAAGCGTCTTTTGAGGGTCTAATGGAATCTCTTTAAAGTGACTAACCTTCGCTTGTAGGTCTGTAGCGTGAGTATAGATGTCGTCAGCAAGCTGTTTTGATGCTTCAAAAGTACGATTTTGTTCCAAATCTCCAAAGAGGTTATTGAGCTTCAAATCCAGTCTTTTGATTTCTTTATCAATCAGTTTTTCTAGATCCATATACTTTGGTGTTTCAAATGTATAAAATGCCTCAAGTAAGGCAGAAAGTGTTGGATAGGTTTTGGATTCCTGGCCTGTATTTGGATTGAAGGAGAAAAATTGTCTTTTCTCACCTAGTATAAGTGTAGGTTCTATCGGGAGAGTTAAAGGGTTAAGTTTGGTTTCAACAAAGAATTTCGCAGTGTCTAAAGCAAACCCCATATACGTATTCATAAAGTATTTAGGATCGTCGATTGTTCTAAGTTCGGTGAGATCTGTTTCACTAAATACCTTTTTATCTGATGGAAAGAAGATAAATTCACTTTTATTTAAAATGCTTCGTTTATCTGCTGAAAACTGTTTATAATAAGCTTCGATTACGATATTATTTTCAAGTATTATCAAATTTGTGGTTCGACCCATCGTTTCGTATATCACAGTATAGTGAGCATACCCAAAGATTTGGTCAAACTTTTGAAAATTAAAGATCAATACACGGTCCATTTGATATTGGGTTATGTTCGTAATTTCGGCATTTTCCAAGTGTCTTTTCAGTGCATTGAGTAAATTCGATGTGACTTCCCCATAAGGTAGGGTTTGTGATATTCGGACATGACTCTTATTAGGGTTTAACTCAAATACAAGGTGTTTTTCACCTTGTTTATAGTATGTAAAAACAAACGTATCTTTCGACGTCTGACGGATTTTTTTGATACGAACCCCTTTGAGGTTTGTTTCGAATTCTTTTTGTAAATGGTAAATAAAATACCCATCTAATGGCATACAATCACCCTCATCTAGTATATCACACTCTCCATTTTTTCCATTTTAAAAATGTAAACGTATACTTTCAAATTATCGTTATATGGCTTTACTATTATGTAATAATGGGGTATAATTTATAAAAGTCAGGGTTAATTTAGAAAGGTGGGATACTGTGAAGTTAAACGATCGTGGTTTATTAATCGTCATTTCCGGTCCATCAGGTGTCGGTAAAGGTACCGTCCGTAAAGCCCTATTTGAGATGAAAAATCATGAACTGATTTATTCGGTTTCGATGACAACGCGAGCACCGCGTCCTGGTGAGGTTGATGGTGTGGATTATTACTTTGTCACGAAAGAAGAATTTTTAAAGCGAATCAGTGAAGGCAAATTTCTAGAATGGGCCGAATTCGTAGGTAACTACTATGGTACACCACTGGATAAAGTCGAAGAACAACTCGATTTAGGCAAGGAAGTTGTCCTAGAAATCGAAGTTGAAGGTGCACTTCAAGTCCGTGAAAAGGCGAAAGATGCTGTATTCATCTTCATCGTTCCACCAGGCAAAAAAGCGCTCTATGACCGCTTAATCAAACGTGGAACAGATACCCCAGAAATGATTAAAAAACGTATGGAAAAAGCAGATCGTGAATTTACGCTTGCCCATAAATACGATTACATTGTCGTTAATGACGATGTTAAGAACGCGGCTGATCGCATCATGGCCATCATTCGTGCTGAACATGCGAAAACAGAACGAACCATCCACACATACATGAAGTTACTCAGGGAGGACTAAAACATGATTGAACACAAAGACGGGATGAGATACCCATCCATCGACGCTTTACTAGAAAAGGTGGATTCAAAGTATAAATTAGCCTATATTTCAGCTAAAAGAGCGAAATCCATTCAAGAATCGAATGATCATTCTTCGATTGATAAACCGTTATGCAAAAAACCGGTTGGGATTGCTTTAGAAGAGATCCTACAAGACAAAATCCAAGTTGAATTCGTAGACAAAGTAGCCGAGTAATGGCTACTTTTCTTTTTTTATGTTAAAATTAACTAGAGGTGTTTAACATGGATTTGATTAAAGAAAAGCTCAAAACCCTACCCGATTCACCAGGGTGTTATATGATGCTTAATGTAAAAAATGAAATCATCTATGTCGGTAAAGCCAAAAATCTGAAAAATCGCGTCAGAAGCTATTTTACCGGTTCTCATAATCTCAAGACAACCAAGCTAGTAAGCGAGATTGTCGATTTTAATTATGTTCAAACCAATACCGAACGTGAATCCCTAATCTTAGAACTCCATCTCATCAAAGAAAATCTACCAAAATACAATATTAAATTGATTGATGACGCGACCTATCCATTTATCACCATTACCAATGAGAAGGACCCTCGATTGATTGTTGAACGGGAATCAACGAGAGATTTAGGTAAACGTTTTGGCCCCTACCCAAACGTCTATAAAGCGAGAGATACGGTTAAACTACTCAATAAGATATACCCATTAAGAAAATGTGACAAGCTCCCTAAAAAAGCGTGTTTATACTATCACTTAAATCAATGTCTCGCACCTTGTATCAAAAAAGAACCGATTGACTATAAACCCATCATTCAGGAAATCACCGCATTCTTAAAAGGTGATACCAAAAAAGTTGTCGATGACCTTAAAAATGAAATGTATAAAGCCTCTGATGAACTTCAATTCGAGCGGGCTTTGGAATACAAAGAAATGATCGATGCGATTGAGTTCACTACTGAAAAACAGCTGATTAGTTTAAATGATTTTCAAGACCGTGACTTTATTGCATTTCATGGTGACCATGAGGACGTTTCTGTTCAAATATTGAAGATGCGCGCAGGAAAAATCATCGACGTAAAATCGGATATCTTCAGTTATGTAGGTCAAATTCAGGATGCAGTTAATGAGTATATTCTACAACTTTATGAAGATAAATCTAAATGGCCGGACGAGCTCTTATTTTCCGATTTATTCGCCTTAGAAGACCTCGAGTGGATGTTTGGCAAGAAAGCCTCGATTCCTAAAATTGGCGATAAGAAAAAACTGATTGAAATGGCTTTTAAAAATGCCAAATACGATTTTGAAAACTATCGTTATTTAAATCGATTGGAAACAGAGAAAACCAAAGAAGCTGAGGATGCATTCAAAACCTTACTGGGTTTATCTGCAATCGAACATATTGAGATTTTCGATAACGCCCATTTGTTTGGAGACTCTAGCGTTTCTGCGATGGTCGTATTTAAAAATGGAAAACCTTCGAAAACAGACTATCGTAAATACCATATTAAACAAGCAGCGAAAATGGACGATTATGGAGCGATTCGAGAAGTCATTTACCGCCGTTATCAAAAAGCATTGATGGAGAATACGAAACTGCCAGACCTCATCATCATCGATGGGGGGAAAGGCCAGGTTTCCGCCGCTCAATCGGTGCTCAATGATTTAGGATTAACCATCGACATGATTGGTTTAAAGAAAAATGACAGGCACCAATTAGAAGCAGTAGTCTATCAAAACAATGTATACAATTTAGATAAATCGAGTTATCTGTATACCTATTTAGGTAAAATAAGTAATGAAGTACACCGTTTCGCCATCTCATTCCATAAACAAACACGCGCCAAGGCATTGATTCGTAGCCAACTCGATGGTATTATAGGAATTGGTGAAAAGCGAAAAACAAAACTTTTAGAAACGTTTGTGACGATCGACGCGATGAAACAGGGCGACCTTGAGACCTATCAACGCATCGGTATCAATGAAACATTGAGAGAACGGATTATTTCTCACTTAATACAATTAGAAAAGAAGGATGTTCAATGAAACGAGTTATTCATCAAATCAACGAGGAAAACCATTATTTTACTTGTATCATCGACAATAAAGAAGAAGCTTACTATTTGACGAAAGCTCAAGCTAGAAAGTTCTTTGACTACCTCGATCAAGGCTACATCGTTGATTTTGAACTTTATAATAAAAGAAAGATTATTGACCGTCGCTATGCTTGGCAAGTCGCGTATTTCACGTCGATTGAAAGACCGGGTTATCGAGTCAATAAAATGTTATATGATTTAACAAACATCCGACAACAGATGAAAAATATCTTATCTGGATTTGGTTATTTATTGTTTTTAGATTTAGAAATGACCATGCCACCGTATTATAAAGGTCCTTTTGAAGCAGAGGTCATTCAAGCAGGATATTTACTCAGGAGCCCTCATGGTGAAGTCATCAAGTCCGGATCGATGTACATCAAACCAACCAAGTACAAGAAGATTTCTCCACGTACAGAAAAATTCTTGAAACTGGACCCAACCTATTACGATTTTGCTGTCGATTACCATATCTTTTATGACCACTTACGTGATATCATGGAAATGTATGATCCTAAAATCATAGTTTGGGGTAAAAATGACATGCTTGCTTTAAAAGCGTCCTATGTGATTAATGAGGTTGAACCCTTGATTCATCCGAGCGCATTTGTCAATCTTTTACAAATTCATAAAACCTACTATAACTTATCGGATGATTTAGGTTTATTCAAAGCCTATGAAATTTATTATAAGGAAACTTACCATCAAACACACGATGCTTTAGACGATGCGAACGTAACCTTATTGGTGTATGAAGCTTTACTGAAGGAAATGAAGGGGGCTTAACCATGAATTTTTATAACAATTTCGCTGTGTATTACGATAAAATTTTCCCACGCAATCCAAAAGTGATTCAATTTATGGATCGCGCTTTTAAACAAGGACACATCCTCGATGTGGCGTGTGGAACGGGTGAATACTCTGTGTCATTGGCCCATTTAAACTACCAAGTCACCGGATTTGACCTTTCAGAACAAATGATTCACTATGCTAAGCAAAAAGCTGAAAAGGAAAATGTTAAAGTCAATTTCCGTATCCAAAATATGTTAGATTTAACTGATCAATCTACATATGAAGGGATCATTTGCATCGGAAACTCTTTAGTCCATTTAGATAATGAAACTGAAATTAAACAAGCATTAAAGAATATGTATGACGCCTTAAAACCTCATGGCACAGTGATTATCCAAGTCATCAACTACGACCTCATTTTAGAAAAGAAGTTACCGGGGTTATCCACCGTGACCAATCAAGAATATTCATTCTATCGTAATTATGAGTTTGATGGCAGTAAGATTCATTTCAAAACACGTTTAACCGATGGGCTTAGAGTGTTTATCGATGAAACATTATTGTTCCCGTTGAAGTATCAAACCTTGTTAGACCTTTTAACGGAAGCAGGCTACAAAGACATTCATACAGTGGGTGGTTTCTCACATGATTCATTTGATTTGAAACAAGACATCACTTATGTCGTTACAGCAAAAAAATAAAGGGCTAAGCCCTTTTTTCTTTAGATAATTGCTGGTTTTTGTGTTAATGACATCACGATTGGAATCAACATCGGTTTACGTTGTGTAAGGTTTTTAACATAATCGGTAATTTGATCGACAAGCGCTTGTTTTAATAGGGTTTCTGTAAACTGTTTGCGATTGAACTCAGCAGTTAAAACCTCTTTCGCCTTTAAGGCAATGCCGTTAGTAATTTCTTCGTTGCCTTTCATATAAATGAAACCACGAGAAATGACGGTTGGTTCTGTCAATAGTTTACGGTTTACAGGATCAATGGTGAGAACAATCGATAGTAAGCCATCTTCGGATAAGACTTTACGTTCTTTAATGATAGCACTGCCGATATCGCCAATCCCGGTACCATCGATATAAATATCACCAGCTTGGACTTTACCAGCATGACGAATCGTTTCAGCATTAAGCGCTGCAACATCCCCATTATCCATGATGAGTACATTATTGGCTTCAACACCTAATTGAACAGCCAGTTCTTTATGGTGTTTAAGCATACGGTGTTCACCGTGCATCGGTATGAAGTATTTAGGTCTAATTAAAGATAACATCAATTTTAAATCGGGTTGGTTACCATGCCCTGAGGTGTGGGTATCCGCAACCGGTCCATTAATAATTACCGATACTTCACGACGGTAGAGTTGGTCGATGGTTTTATTTACAGATTCTTGATTACCCGGAATTGGAGAACTTGAGAAGATAACTGTATCGCCAGGTTGGGTTTTAATTTGACGGTGGGTACCATTCGCTATTCTTGATAGCGCTGCAAGAGGCTCACCTTGAGAACCTGTACACAAAATAGTCACTTCATTCGCTTTGAAATTATTGATTTCTTCAGCAGAAACAATCACACCTTTAGGAGCTTTGATATAGCCAGTTTGTTGACCAATTTCCATAGCACGTTCCATTGATCGACCAAATACAGCAAGTTTACGATTGTTCTTATAGGAAGCTTCAACGATTTGTTGCATACGGTACATGTTAGATGCGAAAGTAGCAATGATAATTCTACCAGAGAGCTTAGAGAATATTTCATTGATGGCGTTCCCAACAGTACGCTCAGAAGGGGTTAACCCGTCTCTTTCGGCGTTGGTTGAGTCAGATAATAAACACAATACGCCTTCGTTACCAATCGCTGCGAGTTTTTCATACTCAGCAGCAGGACCGACTGGAGTATAGTCTATCTTGAAGTCTCCGGTATGGAATAAAATACCTTGCTTGGTTCTAAACACAAATCCGAACATATCCGGAATAGAGTGGTTTAATCGAATGAATGATATCTCAACATTCCCAAAAGTGTAGGTATGATGGGATTTAAACTCAATGATTGTTGGGGGTTTAACGTCTTTATGTTCCAAAATTTTATGTTCAATAAAATCAACTGCTATGCCTGCTGCATAAACTTTGGGTATCTTGACTTGTTTTAGTAAATATGGAATACCACCAATGTGGTCTTCATGTCCGTGGGTAATGAATAGACCAACAATGCGTTCCTGATTGTCAATCAAGTATTGGTAATCAGGAATGACATAATCAATCCCTAATAAGGAATCGTCAGGGAATAAAATCCCAGCATCCACAATGAATATTTTGTCTTCAATTTCATATACATAGGTGTTTTTTCCGACCTCTCCGAGGCCACCTAAGGCAAAAATGCCAATTTCGCCGTCTTTTAGCAGCGTGTTCTTACTCATATTAAAATCCTCCTTTGCAGGATATCGCAGTAGTTTATATCTATTTTACATGATATGAACTTAAATTCATAGTCTAATGCACAAAATAGTGGTAAAATAATCGAGGTGATTATGATGAAGATAGCTTTATTTTTTGATGTCGACGGAACCCTATTTGACAATGAACGTCAATGTATCCACCCCTCGACTAAGTATTTGATTGAAACACTCGCACAAGATGAGCGCTATATTTTAGGCCTCGCAACCGGTCGTAGCCTCGAACAATTAGAAGCAATTCGTGAGATTCGCGATTTGTTCCAAGTGAAGATTGTTATAAACGGCGCTGTTTCCTATATAAAACAGGATTTTGTTTATGGTAGACCACTATCAGTAGAATCGTGTGAGGCGGTATTAAAATACGCTAACAGCCTTAAAACTGGAATTGGCTTTATTGGTAAAGACCGCCATGCAGTTACGATAGATAACGAAACTGTTAGAGAAGCTTTAAGAGATTTCTCAATGAGTATGCCTGAAGTGAATCCGTTATTCTATCTAGAAGAACCTGTTTACCAAATTTGGTTATTTTCAGATAACCGTACATTAGTTGATCAATTCAAACGTAAGTTTAGTCATTTACGTATTTTTAATTGGCATAAAGATGGCGCAGATATCGTCCACCCGGAGGTTTCAAAAGGGGACGCCATCAGCCATATTAAACCTTTACTTGGGATTGAAAAAGTCATCGCGTTTGGCGATGGCGAAAATGACGTTGAAATGATTTCAACCGCCACAATTGGTGTCGCGATGGGTAATACCCGTAGTGAAGCATTAAAAAAAGGCGCGACTCTTATCGCACCTCGAATTGATGAAGATGGGTTATACAAAGCCTGCAAAGAACTGAATTTACTTTAGTGACCGTTTAATCCCTGCGATAATCTCAGGTAATATTTCTTGAGGCACATACATTGAAATATCGGCGTTATAAGCGACAAGCTCTTTAATCGCCGAACTCGATACATAGGTGTGTTTATAAGAAGGGAATAAAATCACGGTTTCAATATTTTGATTTAAGTTACGATTAAAATGGTACAAGGCCATTTCATTTTCAAAATCTTTAACATTACGCAACCCACGTATCAGTGTGGTTGCTTTATTTTTTTCTGCGAAGCGAACGACCAAATCGTTGGTCTTTGTGACGTAAATATTAGGAACTTGAGCCGTCACTTTCTTGATCATTTCAACGCGTTCTTCTGGTGTAAATATTGGATTTTTTTCAGAGTTAACGGTAACTAAAACATATAGGGTTTCAAATTGTTTAGCGGCACGCAACATGATGTCTAGATGCCCTAAGGTAATGGGGTCAAACGACCCGGCATAAACTGCATTGCTCATGGTATCACTCTCTTTTCTTTTAGTATACCATAATTCATTTTTGGATTCTAAAAAAAGCGTAGATGTGATAAAATAGCCGTGAGGTGTTTTCTATGCATGCTTATAAAAGAAGTATTATTGTTCAATTGGGTGTATTCGGATTTTTCTTTTTCTATGGACTAGACAGTGTCTTAGTTACTTTAATCGAAAGAACCCTACCGTTTATCATTGTTGAACTTTCTCTGTTCTTCATTATTTTAGGGGTATTCTTATATTTTTTTTATAAGACACCTAAAGAAATTGTTTATGTGGTTCAAAAATCATCGATGGATAAAATCAAAGTTGTTTTATATACCATCGCAGTTTCACTCATTGTCTCGATTGTGTTCAGTGGTATTCAGGCGATTGAAGATTTCCAAATGTACGCAGAAATCATCACAAGTGCAATCACGAGTTTAGCGGGTCTCTTTGGGGTTTACATCGGATTTGAAATCATGAATCAAAACAAATAATCATGCCAAAAACGGCATGATTTTTTTTGAAACATTTTAGTTGACCACTCAACTGAAACGGCGTATAATAAACACAGTTGATGACTCAACTCAGTAGAAGGAGACTAGTATGATCAAATTATTTAAATATTTTAAATGGTGGTATTATCCACTCATCTTACTCATTTTAGGACTGACTTTGATTCAAGTCGAAGTAGATTTAGCCTTGATTGATTACATGCGTGAAATCATCACATTAGTAGGACTCGCCAATATCACGGGTCAATCACAAACCACAGCTATTTTAGAACAAGGTCTTGAAATGTTAGGCATTTCATTGCTTTCGATTTTAATAACCATCTCAGTGTATTACATATCTTCGCGTATTGGTGCGAACTTTGTAAAACACCTTAGAAAGCGTCTATATGACCAAATCCAAGGGTTCTCATTAGAAGAAATCAATGAGTTTCAAACCAGTTCTTTGATTACCCGCTCAACCAATGACATCACACAAGTTCAAATGGTTGTCATTATGTTGTTACGACTTGCATTTACCGCGCCAATTACGGCAGTTAGAGCCATCATGAAAATCATCGATATTGATTTAACACTGTCAATGCCGATTGCAATCGCAATCCTCGTCATCGTATTGATGATCTCAACGATCTTTGTCTTTGTCACACCGTTATTCTCTAAAGTTCAAACCATGACCGATGACTTAAACCAAGTCACCCGTGAGAATCTAACAGGCTTACGTGTAGTGCGTGCCCACAATGCAGAAGGTTATGAACACAGTAAGTTTAGAAAGGTAAACGATAAGTTAACCAGAACCAACTTAATTGTGAACCGCTTAATGCAAATGCTGATGCCTGGGATGATGTTGGTGATGAATGGGGTATCGTTAGCGGTCACTTGGATGGCAGCTGTCTTAATCCAAAACCAATCCTTAGGTAGCAACCCGCTAGAAGGGATTGCCATCCAATCACAATTTTCCATCTATGGGATTCGTATCCTATTCGCATTCATGACACTTACTATGTTATTCATCATGGTCCCAAGAGGGGCAGTTTCGGGTCGCCGTATTTATGAAGTGTTGAATACAACACCAAAAGTAAAAGACCCAGTTAATCCAAAATCAATTCCAGATCAACAAGCCGTCGAATTGAAATTCAATGACGTATGCTTCAAATACCCTGGAGCTAACGAATGCGTTCTTGAGAACATCAGTTTCACAGCAAAAGCTGGACAAACTGTCGCGTTCATCGGTTCAACCGGTAGTGGTAAATCCACGATCATTAACCTAATTCCAAGATTCTACGATGTTTCCAATGGATCGATCGAAATCAATGGTGTCGATATTCGCGATGTAAAACAGTCCGATTTACTTGACCACATTGGTTATATTCCTCAAAAAGGGTTATTGTTCTCAGGGGATATCACATCGAACTTAAGAATCGGTAAACCAGACGCAACCGAAGAAGAGATGATTGAAGCGCTCAAAATTGCCCAAGCGTATGATTTTGTAATGGAAAAAGAAAATGGCTTGAATGCTGAAGTTGCTCAAGGGGGTAAGAATTTCTCCGGGGGTCAACGTCAACGCCTTTGTATCGCGAGAGCCATCATTAAGAAACCGAAAATATACATCTTTGATGATTCATTCTCAGCACTCGATTATCAAACTGATCGCAAATTGAGAACTGCATTGAAAGAACAAACCAAAGACTCAATTAATTTCATTGTGGCACAACGCATCGGTACGATCATGAATGCCGATCAAATCATTGTATTAGACCAAGGTAGAGCTGTTGGTATTGGCACACACCAAGCCTTATTAAAAGACAACAAGGTGTACCAAGAAATGGCCTATTCACAACTCTCAAAGGAGGAACTCGAAAATGCAAGCCTCTAAGACTAAACAAACCAATCAAATGGGGCATGGACCGGGTAATATGTCCCGATTCATGGGTCAAAAACCGAAAAACTTCAAACAATCGATGAAGAAATTGATTCGCCATTTGAAACCATTTCATAAACCGATCTTGATTGCTTTGATCCTCGCAGCAGCATCCACCATATTTAATATATTTGGACCTCGTCTCATTGGAGATATGATCAATGCCGTGAGCGATGGCATCTCAGCCATTGGACCCAACCAATTTGATGTCAATATTGACTTTAATTTAATCAATCGTTTAGGGTTCATCCTCATTGGACTTTATGTGACCAGTTATGTCTTCAATATTGCACAATCATTTTTACTCACCAAAGTCACTCAAAGACTCAATCAATCGTTTCGAAATGAAGTCTCACAAAAAATCAATAGAATGCCACTCGCTTATTTTGATACCCGAAGTTATGGGGACGTTTTATCGGTAGTTACCAACGATATCGATACCATCAGTAACTCACTCAACCAAGCTGTGACTGCGATGATTACATCAATCACATCCATGGTCGGGATTCTCATCATGATGTTGACCATTTCTTGGGAATTGACTTTAGTGACCTTAGCGTTATTACCACTATCCATTTTAGCCATCAAAATTATCATGGGTAATGCTCGTAAGTATTTCAGAGCTCAACAAAAAACGTTGGGATTGCTGAATGGCCATATCGAAGAAATGTATTCAGGACACCAACTCATTAAAGTTTTCAACGCGAAACAAAATGTAGAAGGGGAATTCATTGAAAATAACGAAATCCTTGAATCTAGTGCCTATAAGTCACAATTCTTATCGGGATTGATGATGCCTGTCATGGGTTTTATTGGGAATTTATCTTATATTTCTGTTGCCGTGTTCGGAGGATTCCTCGCAGCGACAAAACGTTTGGAAGTTGGTTACATCCTATCTATGATTCAATACAACCGTCGTTTTACCAATCCAATGGATCAAATTGCCCAATCCTTAACCCAACTTCAAAGTGCAGCGGCTGCAGCTGAACGCGTTTTCGAGTTCTTAGAAGAAAAAGAAATGGCGGATGAAGCTAATCTTGCGGATGAAGTCGTGAATAAGGCCGGAAATATTGAATTTAAACATGTTAAGTTTGGTTATAACCCTGACCGTTTAATCATCAAAGATTTCAACCTATCGGCTAAATCTGGACAAAAGATAGCAATCGTAGGGCCAACAGGTGCTGGCAAAACAACCTTAGTGAACCTTTTGATGAAATTTTATGAAATCAACTCAGGGGATATCGTCATTGAAGGACAATCCATTCACAACTTAAAACGTGAAGCGGTACACAAGCAATTCGGTATGGTTTTACAAGATGCTTGGTTATTTACAGGAACCATTTACGATAACTTACGCTATGGTAATCCAAAAGCAACCAAAGAAGAAGTAAAACAAGCAGCCATACTCGCAAACATCGACCACTTTATTGAATCGCTACCTGGTGGTTATGATTACGTTATGACAGAAGAATCCGGTATCTCATCTGGACAAAAACAATTGTTAACAATCGCTAGAGCGATGATAACAAACGCACCAATGTTGATTCTTGATGAAGCGACTTCATCTGTAGATACTCGTACTGAAATGCTCATTCAACAAGCTATGGATACTTTAATGGAAAATAGAACATCCTTTGTCATCGCTCACCGTCTCTCGACCATTAAGAACGCGGACATTATCCTTGTTATGAACGAAGGTGACATCATCGAAAGTGGATCACACGATGCCCTAATAGCGAAAGATGGTTTCTACGCGAAGTTGTATCAATCACAATTTGACAGGATGAATCAGTATGCAACCGAATAGTGATAAAGAAGTCGTTAAACTGCCGGTTATTCTGGGAAAAATTCTCAAAAAGCTGCATAGTTTTGCAGACCCTATATTAGAAAAATACGATTTGTCACGCATCCATGTCCACTATTTAGTGGCTTTGGACGACTGTGAAAAATCGATATCAGCGAAAGAACTTTCCGAGAAATTATCGGTGGACAAAGCCAATACATCCCGCGCCATCAATGACTTATTAGAACGGGGATTCGTGGTTAAGGATGCGGAAGACCAAAAGTCAACACCGCTAAAATTAACCGAACGTGGTAAAGAAGTAGCTAAGAACTTGAAAGCGCACAATGCACAAGAAATGCGACATATGTTGTCAGTCCTATCTATGGATGAGAAACTGATGTTAAGACAAATTTTAGCTAAGATTTCTGATAATTTATAATAAAACCTTCGATTTGAAAGACCAAACTGTAGACAAAGTGACTTTTAGAAGATGAACCTTCATCCCTAAGAGTCATTTTTTCATTTAATGAATCTCTTACCCTCACCATCGACTGTGATTCTAGGACCCTTAGGTCTTTGATAGGGAATCACAGGTAACACATTTCTCTTATAGATTTCATTGAGCTTTACTATAACCTTTATTGAATTTAGCATTTTTTATTTATGCAAGTTTAGATTGTCACTTTTAATGGCTTTCTGGATAAAACATTAATCTAGTTAAAATTTACAAAAAATTATCTAGTTTAAAAATTTTAGATATGATAATATTAAAAATAGATTATGCATGTTGTTTTACAAGTAGGATTATGTAATTCATGACAGGAGGAAACTATGAGATTACGTAGGAAACTAAGTGAAAAGCAGATTTTGACGATCTACAGTTTTTACAAAACGACACAACGATTTTTTATTGTTTTAGCTTTAACCGGTATGATTTTCAGTTTATTTCCCAATAAAAATGTTTATGCAACTAATAAAGTAATAACTAGCGACATTGCGAAATCTGAAATTTCCGAAAAAGATTACTACCAAAGCAGTGATGTTGACAGGGCTTTAGTTCCAATCGTTGAAGAAGACGAATCGAAACGAACAGCTAATGAAAAGCATTTTAGAAAATTAGACGGTACCTATGAAGTCGCAATATATGAAAATGAAGTTCATTACTATGATAAAGGCTCATGGTATGATATAGATAACAGTTTTGTCGATGATGGAACAAAACTTGAAAACAAACAAAACGCGTTTAGAGTTAATTTTCCAAAGACAATAAATGAAAATAAATCGATCCAAGTGAAAACTAAAAACTATTCGATTGATTGGCGTGTTATTGATATAGATAAGACAAGCGCAGCGTATTCTACGAATAGTCAAAAACAAACCACAAAGCATGAACTAAATTATGTTGAACAATCCGTTTATTACTCTAACATTAGACCCTATGTCGATTTAGAATATATACTAAAAGGATCAGATATTAAAGAGTACATAATACTCAATGATTTTATCGATAATTTCAGTATTTCATTTGAGTATTCACTAAAGAACTTAAATCTTATAGAACTTGAAGATGGGATATTTTTTGTGGATTTAAATGGTGAAAGAGTCTTTGAATTTGAAGACTTGTTTATGTTTGATTCTAACAATGAAGTATCTAATGATGTAGAAATAGAAATCATCGAAACAAATAAAGGTAACTATCTAGTCACGATCTTGCCTAATTTAGACTGGTTGAGTAGTGCAGTGTATCCAGTTAAAATCGACCCAACATTAGTTAGTACGACTACAAGTATGACTATTCGTGATACTTATATTTCACAAGTAAATCCAACAACAAATTATAGCAGTTCTCCTTACATGTATTTGAGTAATACAAATTTTACGAATCAATATAAAGGGCTAATCAGTTTTACACTACCGGCATCAATCATGAATCAAACAATTACATATGCCCATTTATCATTTATGCCATATGTAACGACAACCAATGCACAACTAAATATATACAAGAACATAAAGAGTTTTAATACAACCAATGTGACTTGGGATAGTTGGCATTCTGAACAAAGTTATGAAGATCGAGTTATCGATTACCACACAGTAAAAAATGGAAGTCCATTCATATTTGATATCACCAAACCTGTTAAGGAATGGCAAGCAGAAGGTATATCAATGATTGATGGGTTCACAATAGCTCATGACGATGAATATGGATCACTGAATGTCGTCTATCAAAATGAAACAACTAATTCATCGTATCGCCCTTTAGTAAAAATAGGCTATGAAGAGCCATCGGGCTTAAAAGATTATTGGACATATTCATCACAAAATGCTGGCATGATCGGTACTGGCTACATAAGTGATTATACTGGCAATTTAACATGGGTTAGAAAAGAGTACGAACTCAAAAATGAATATATGCCCTTAACACTATCATTTTTTTATAATAATTATAACAGAAATGTTGATATTGGATATGGTAATGGTTGGCGAACAAATTTTACAGTTGAAATCCAATACGATGCTTCATTGAATCTCTATTATTTGCACAAACCAGATGGTAACAAGATATATTTCATGAACAATGTGTGTACGATCATTTATTCAGAAGTAAAAAGCTGCAAAGCGATAGCAGAAGATGGATCCAGAATGGTTTTGGAACGAATCACAAATTTTGATCAGAATCAAAGTATTAAAGTAAAAACCATTTCCGACATCGAGTACAATTTCAACAATTCAGGTAGACTATCCTCATTAAGAAATACCAAAACAAGTCACACATTAACAATTGCATTTATGGATTCAAGTTCATTAAAAATTGACTATATTAAAGATGAAGCTGACAATAGGATTGATTTTACGTATGAAGGCACTTTACTTAGTGAAACAAAACTTGAGCTAAAAAAAGAGGAGAATGGCTATCGAGAAGTTGAGAAACGTAATTATAATTACGATACTTATAATAATCTATGCTATATCGATTATGATTACAGATATGGAAATGGATCAAACACCGAATGGACAACAGATACAAATAACCGACTCCACTATTTATTCGATAATAATAAGCGATTGGTACAGGCTTTCAATGAAAAAGATAATTTTAAAGTTCAATACAGTTACGATTTAAAAAATCGTGTAAATTCAATTTCTACAACCGATGATGACTTAAATTTAGGTCTTACAAGCATTGTATATGATTCATCAAAGACAACTTATACAGATCACGAAGCGAATAGCATTTATTATTCATTTGATCAGTATGGCCATACAGTCAATGTAATGGATGATTTTGGGAATAGCACATATTACAGATACAGTGGTCTCTTTACAAAAATAGATAACTTATGGAATCCAATCAATGGATATGATATGATTAATCTAGTTCCAAACTATGTCAACAATCATAAATTAATTGAAAGCTCGGATTTGATTAAACAACATCAAAATCCGTTACTAAATCATGGCTTTGAAGAGAGTAATTATGGTTGGACATTAAATAAAGGGACAGGTAATATAGTTTTCGCCTATAATGAGTCCGTACTTGGAGATAAATCCTTAAAGATTTCTAGATTAGCCTCGAGTGTTTATGCCAATCAACAAGTTTATTTGACTCAAGGTGAATATAAAGTTCAAGGTTGGATTAAGAATAATGGCGCTGTACCAGGTGCATATATCGATGTTGAAAATGTCACAACGAAAGGCATATTGAATAAAGTATTCCAAAAGGATGAATGGGTTCAATATGAACTGATTTTTACCATCAATACCTCAAGAACTGTTAATATCAAATTAGTAAATGACAGCAACTATTCAGATGCATTTTTTGATAATATTCAGATTAACAAAGGCTTTGTTGATACGAGATATAATCCTATTTCGAATAATTCATTTGAATCAGGCTCATCAAATTGGACATTGACTAACGCATCAGTTGTTAATATAAATGAAACTGGAATATTGAATGATATTTTGGGAAGCAAAGCACTCAAGATGGATGGTGATGGTGGGACAACTCATCAAGCCTATCAAACTATCGATGGACTTTATACAAGAGGTGAAAACTACAATGTTGGTGGATGGGCGAAAGCTCAAGCAGTCCCTAATAAAGGCTATAATAATGGAGTAGATCAATTTGATGGTAGATTTTTTGGGTTTGTAGTAGAAATCTACTGTGTCCCGTCACAGTTTGGTGATCCAGGTCAGCCGTATACTTCATACATTTTTATGCCATTTAATCCAGCTATAGACGATTGGCAATATCAGATGCATTCGTTTTTTGTGCCACAGTTCGCAGTTAACATCAAGATTTATGCTAGATACAATGGAGAGGGTACAGCTTATTTTGACAATATACAACTTTATCATGATGATTTAAGTACTAAATATGGGTATGATGTAAGTACAGGAGACCTTACAACTATTGCAAAACCTGACGGTACAAACATAAAAATCGATTATGATGACGAGCACAATGTTGAAAAGATCACTCAAAATGAACAAGTAGTTGAAATTAAAAGTACAGATACTTATCAAATCGAGCAAATCACGAAGAATAATGTTAAAACTACCTTTGAATATGACACTATAACAAATCAATTAAAATACACATATGTGGGTAGAGGCATACAACTTTATTCACAAGATAAATGGTTTCAAACATCCACAGGTTATACAAGCGATGGACAGTACATTAGTTCGCAAACGGATGAGTTTGGTAATACGATAAATATTGGAACAGATATAACCATAGGCAAAATCAAAGAACTGAAGGATGCAATAGGTAACATTCAAAGATTTACGTATGATGAATATGGCAATCTAGTCAATACAACCATTGATAGCAGTACTTCCTCAGAGGTACTTACTGGAAGCTATGAATATGACGATTATGGCAGAATATGGAAAATTAGTAGGAATGGCTATATATATGAGTTCGTATATGATGCTTTGAACCAAATCACAAGTGTCAAAATAGCAAATGTCACGGTGATGTCGTATGAATATTGGTTAGATGATACAGGTGTATATCATACAGGCTTATTAAAGACACAAATCTATGGAAACTCAGACACTGTGGGTTTTGTATATACTAAAGAAAGATTACTGGAGTCAATCAGTTTTAACGGGGTAATCAGGTATGAGTACAAATATGACACATCTGGTAATCTATCCATTTTCAAAGATATCCATAATAACAACATCTATTTTTATGCCTATGATTTGGCTGGTAGATTAAAAAAAATAACTGACAAAGATGGCAACAGAATTACTTACCAATATGATCAGAGTGGTCATGTTGCACATTATTATTACAACATATCTGGGGTGTCTAGAGCGGTTACTTATAGTTACAATCATTCAACTGGTGAATACGACTATACACTATACAGTGTAGGCAACACGGCAGTCAAAAAAGATTTCAATTATGATACAGATTCTTTAAGAAGATTAAACAGTATAGATTTAATTATTGGAACAAATACCTTCAAAAAAATAATCGGATACGATGACTCTAAAGTCGATCCAACCATGGGTAACGCAACCACACGGATTTATCAAATCACTTATCAAAAAAATGGCACAACACGACAGGTTCATCAATATACGTATGATAAGAACCATAATATAACAGCCATTTCCGTGAAAGCTTCGGGAATGACAATTGAACACTATCAGTATTATTACGATGGATTTAATCAGTTAGTTAGAGAAGACATTTATCTCATCGGTCGAGTATCCAAAACAGTAGTGTACAACTACGATTTACAAAATAATCTAACATCGATTAAGACATTTAGTTATCTCAATGTAACAGGTACACCACAAACAGAAAAAAAGATGTACTATCAAAACACCTGGAAAGATCAATTAACAAAGATTGAGTACTATGTAAGTGGTTCACTTAGTTACTATCAAACATTCAGTTATGACGCCAGTGGAAATGTAACAAGTCTAATAGATTCTAGAACAGCCACTGCGTATAAGAACTATGAGTGGGACGGCAGACAATTAGTAAATTATATTACTGCCTCAAAGACAATCGCCTTTAAGTATAATGACCAAGGCATTCGAACTCGACAAGTTCAAGTAACATCGAGTGGTACGATTACGATTGATTACAGCTTAGATGGTGACAAAGTTTTAGTCGAAAGCAGAAGTGATGGGATTACCTTATCGTATACCTATGATGTGGATGGTACACTGCTCAGTATGCAGTATAATGGGAATGAATACTTCTATATCACGAATATGCAAGGTGATGTCATCGAATTGGTTGATATCAATGGCAATACTGTTTCAACCTATCGATATGATGCCTGGGGTAACATAATTGATCAAACAGGTGGAACAATAGCAGATATGAACCCATATCGATATCGAGGCTATCGATATGATGTAGAAACAGGGTATTATTACTTACAATCTAGATATTATGATCCTGTAATCGGTAGATTTATTAGTAGTGATGGTCTCTTAGGTGAAACAGGCAATCTATTAACACACAATATGTATGCTTATGCAAACAATAATCCGGTTATGAATGTAGATCCAAATGGGGATTTTGCAATAAGTGCTCTTATCATTGGTGCAATTTTGGGGTTCGCAGCTGTGTATATTCAAGATGTAATGTACGAACTTAAAGACGGGTTTGAGTGGTCAGACTTAAATACTTTTGAGGAAAATGGCTGGAAATATTTAGGTGCGACTTTAGGTGGTGCACTTGGTGGACTTGGCGCAGGTATGGGAACAACAATGCTTGCAGGAGGATTAGGTAGCGTAGTTTCAGGACTATTTAGTGGAGAAATCAACTCTTTGTCATCAGCTTCACTCCATTTCGGCATGGGAATGGTTACTAGTGGACTATCATATGGGTTAAGTAAATGTATCACAAGTAGCTTAGCATCAAAAAAAATTTCCAGTATTTTGGGAACATCAAACAAAAATATAAGAATCAATTCTAATCTTAGAAAAGCTAATTTTGGGGATTTAAAAATTGGTAGAGACGGATTTAGATATGTTACTCGAGAATTATATATACGACTTGGTTATGATAGTATGCAACAAAATATTGCTTATGGAATTGATTTTACATTTGGATTAATATCCTAAGAAGTGAGGAATTGAAATGATTATTATTCTAGGTTTATGTATATTTATACTAATTATTTGCATGTTTATGATAGGTTTTTTATTGTTAACAAATATTGAATACGCTATCATTCCAGTGATAGTGGCTCTTGGATTAGTAATTGTAATTAGGAAAATATTTTATAGTTACGTTAGAAAGTATCCTTTAAATGATAAAAAAGATTTCATAAGTAAAAATATTTACAAACTAGTAGTTGATTCTATTGATTTTTGGAGTATTAGTTTTATTGTAAAAGAAGGAGTATGGATTTGTGAAGAAAATGGTGAGAAAGTCGTCTTAGATTTAAAGGGTTTTATTTTCCCTAAATCATTCATTAGAGCGTACGTGATAAGAAATTTACGGTATAAAACCATAGACAAAAAAGCTCCAATATATCAATTATACGCAAACAAATTTCGCATTGACAAGTTTAATAATATGGACATTAAACTTCAATTATGTGATGATTCAAGCTATGTAGTTCGAGATGGTGTCTCAATTTATGGTTTTATAAGCAGGGAAATTACTAGGTCTAGGTCACGTTATATGTTTAATACTAATCGCAGTCTTTTTTCAGCTAAAAAAAATAGAGTCTCAATAAACGAAAAAATATATTTAACATATGATAATAATGGAGATTAGTAGATTAAAGTAGAATACTTGGAGATCATGAATAATTTCAATTAGTTTGTAAGGCAAAAAGACTCATACATCGAGTTAATATTGGTTGATATCAATGGTAATACTGTCGCAACCTATCGATATGATGCCTGGGGTAACATAATTGATCAAACAGGTGGAACAATAGCAGATATGAACCCATATCGATATCGAGGCTATCGATATGATGTAGAAACAGGGTATTATTACTTACAATCTAGATATTATGATCCTGTAATCGGTAGATTTATTAGTAGTGATGGTCTCTTAGGTGAAACAGGCAATCTATTAACACACAATATGTATGCTTATGCTGGTAATAATCCGGTTATGAATGTAGATCCTAACGGTGATTTTGCGATTACAGCATTAGTTATAGGTGTTGTAGCTGGGATGTTTATAGGTGCAGGGGCAAGTATAATTACACAAGCAGCTGCTAATAACTGGGATTGGAACTCAATAGATTACGGATTGGTTATGAATGATGCAATATTTGGTGGTATTAGCGGAGCACTCGCCGTTAGCGGATTAGGGATGTTCGGATCGGCAATTAGTGGTGGGTTACTAAATGGTATACAACTTTTAGTAGAAAGTGCTATAACAGGGCGATCAATTAGTTCTGCTGAAGCGTGGCTTTCTATTGGTTTAGGATTTTCTGGTAGATTTATTCCATCATCGGGATTTAATGCAAAAAATTTAAGTGGAGTTTGGAAAACTTCTTCATCCAAATTAGCAACAGCTCAGTCTGCTAAAAAGATAGCTATGTATGAAGCTAAAAGAACACTTGTGAAAAGTACTATTAAAAAAGGATCTGTTGGATACATTGTATCTACAATAGGAACATCGAGCATAAATTATCTATTTGATGAATTAGGATGGTATTAGCATGGAAATATTTATGTATACTTTGCGTGTAACATATATTTTAAATATAATAACAGTGTTTTTATTAACGATTAAAAAAGTAATAATGCATAAAAAAATGAATGATATAGGATTATATTATTCAGGGTGGACTTTTGGTACAGCACTTTTTATTTCCTTACTATTTAATACCACATTCTTTATGTCAGATGTAATTGCTAATTCATGGCATAATTTAGGTATTGCTAACCTTGTTTTACTCATTGTAATGAATATATTGAATCTATTTATAACGTTTGCTGTTTTCTTTATAACTAAAAAAAGAATAGCTGTTAATGCTTCATCATTTGTAATTTACAATATGTTTTCAAAGAAATATATTGAGTTTAGTGATATTGATACTGAGAAAAGTGAGTATATCTTTGTTTTAAGAAAGTCTAATAATGTTTTACCTAAAAGGAATATTTTTGGATATAATGAATACATAAACATTTATTTGAAAAACGGTAAAGATATTACGATTAACCTAAATCCATTTTTGTTTAGTGGAAATAAAGTATTATTATTTACAGTGGTTGTAAAACAATTAAAGATTAAAAGAAAAACACTTTAAAATAATCATAACAACAATTCAAAGTTTAGTATTACTTTTAGGTGAAACAGGCAATCTACTAACCCACAATATGTATGCTTATGCTGGTAATAATCCGGTTATGAATGTAGATTCAAATGGAGATTCATTTTTGCTAGCAATAATCGTGATAACAGCAACAATGCTCACAGCAGGACTAATTTCAGTCGCACCAGCAGATGAACATTCGGAAGATAATGTAACTGTATCGGGTGGATCGTCACCAATTTCATCTGTATTTGGTATTGAAATCTTTGGTATAGGTGTGTTAGCTAATTTGGGGTTAGATGGTAGGTCATGCAATGCCTTAGGTTTTTGTCAAGGTTACCATCAAGTCGGCTTTCAAGTTATAAAAATAGGAATTAGTTACACAGAATACTATGACGGTAGCGATTCATCATCTTTATCATTTGGAATTTTTTACTTGTCATTAAACAACTTCGACTTTTTAGATTTCGATTCGTGGGGGGGCGGAGTTTCCTTCGGTTTTACGAGTGGAACCTATGGTGGAGGAACATCTGGATCAATTGACATAGACATTATCGGGTTACTTCGAGATTTACGAAATGCAGTGAAAAAAGGTGAATAATCATGATGAAAGATGATAAAGTTGAGAATTCGGATATTATGTTACGTTATAAGAAAAGTATAGATGTTGATTCACTAATGACCTTTATTCTTCTTTTGGTGCTTTTTATTTCATTAGGCATCATTTTTGAGATTAATAGATGGCAAACGGAAATAATTATGATACCAATTATGTTTGTTACACTGATTGAATATTTTCTCCAGGATTTTATATTTCATAAAAGTATTGGTAAAAGAATATATAAACTTAAGATTGTTACCAATATAGAAACAAAAAAGAAACTTTTAAAAGCACTGGTTATGCGGCGATTCTATGAAGCTACTTATCATCCTTTACTTAATAAGGACTTTGCTGCGATAGTTAGCATGATTGAAGCGATGACTGAAACCAAAATAGTGGATGATGTTAAAACAAAGAGTGCTGTTAATAAACAACACAAGACACAATGAAAATAAGAAAAAAGTTGATCTCATGTCTTAAATAGACAAGTGTTTCTTAGATTGATATTGAGATTAACTCTGGGCGAATTTATAGGAGTATGACAATATGACTAAAATAATTAAAAAAATTGTATGTGTAGTGATAATATCATTTTCTATTTATCTCGGTTTCGCCGGATATAGACAGTATGATTATAATCAAGGGGACCCAAGGGCCCTAATTAGAGCAATTAGAAGGTTTGATGATGAAGCTTTGAATAAATTAATTGATAACCCCAAAAACATGGATTCTACGCCTAAAAAGTTAGCGATATTTATTTTAGATGATTAGAATCGAAATCCTTTGCAGGAAGCTGCAGCAGTAGGTAATTATAACGCAGTAGTTGCCTTAGTTGAAGCTGGTGCGAATGTCATTTTTATTAATTCTATAACAAAAAGAACACCGTTGATTGATGCATTGGAATCTTATGAAGTGAATCGATTTTTAATTGCTAATTACCTAGTTGATCAGGGTGCAGATGTACACCATTCAATAACAAAACATGGTATCGGTAATGCTTTGGCTGAATCCATTTTTTACTATGGTGTTTCGATGAAAGAAAGCTATGATTTTTTTCAAAGGATGATTAGTCTTGATGGTAATCCTTATATTTACGTGAGTCCTGGGAATATTTTATTGAAATCAGCTTTTGAAAAGCATAAATTGGTCATGGTTTATTTGCTAGAAAATGATCTATTTGATGTCAATGTCGTTAATAAAGCAGGTTTCTCAGCACTTATGTTTTTAGCTAGATTTACGATTGATGAACTCAATATTGAGATGGTAAATATCCTGTTAGAGTACGATGCTGATAAAACGTTAGTCAATGAAGATGGTATGACAGCATATGATTACGCATTAGAAACAGGTAATCCAAAATTGATTGAACTGTTAAGATTTGAATAATCATAGACGGAAATGTCACTCCAACAAGAAATCTAGAAGTATGTATTATATTACCTGTTAATAAGAGATATTATTACGAGGTGAATAACGAGAAAAAACCATATACACAGAATAATCTGCATTTCAATGAACGTGATTATGGAGATAGCGATATTGAACTTTGGAGAAGAGTTTGAGTATTTGATTTTTAATAGATTCAAGAACATCTTATGCAAATAAGAACTATGAGTGGGACGGCAGACAATTAGTAAATTATATTACTTCCTCAAAGACAATCGCCTTTAAATATAATGATCAAGGCATTCGAACACGACAAGTGATGCTAGTATAGAAAGTAGACAAGTTAAAAGTAGAGGGTTCATGATAGAAAAAAACAATAACAAGGAGCGAACTTTCTATGAAAAAACAGTATACAAAACAGTTTAAAATGGACGCCATTAAGTACCGAAATGATCATCCAGAGTTAGGCAACACAGCAGTTTGTAGAAACCTCGATATCGCTGAGGTAACGTTTTGCAAATGGTTTAAAAAAGTACAACGAAAATAATAGCGATATCCATCACAGAGGCAGTGGTAACTTCTCTAGTAACTTAGAAAAAGAAAACGCTCGACTTAAAAAAGAACTAGCTGCTAAAGAAGACGCGTTAAGAATCCTAAAAAAAGCAATCAGAATTCTGGGCGAAGAACCCAAATAATATACGAACTCGTTAGTCAAGAACCTGGTATTTCGGTTAACAGAGTGCTGAAGTTATTACACGTATCTATGTCAGGTTATTATAAGTGGATTAAAAGAACGCCTTCCATTAAAGCAGCAGAGAAACACCAAGTCAAACAAGAGATTCAAAAAGAGTATGATGAGGCTAAACAAATCTATGGTGCACCTAAAATCACTGAAAAGCTGAATGAACGGGGAATTACAATCGCCATTAAAACCGTAGGAAACTATATGCGTGAAATGGGCATCATGGCTATCTATCGGAGTAAATGGGTTAAAACAACCATTGACAGTGACTTTAGTAGCGAACTAGAGAATATCCTTAAACGAGATTTTAAGGCTGACAAACCAAACACCCTATGGGTAACGGATATCACCTATATTTGGACTTATGAAGGCTTTGTGTATTTAACCAGTATCATGGGTTTGTTTTCAAGGGAAATCATCGCTTGGGAACTTACAGTCCATCTAAATGTATCTTGTGTAATCGATTGTGTAAAGAAAGCTAAATCGAGACGAGAACTGGATAAGGCATTAATCATCCATAGTGATCGTGGGTCTCATTTTGTTTCAGAAGCGTATCGACAATTAGTCGATGAGGACATGAGACGTAGCTATTCAAAGAAAGGCGATCCCTGGGATAATGCGTGTATTGAATCCTTTCACGCACTCATTAAACGTGAGTGGTTAAAACGATTTAAAATCAAAACTTATAGCCAACCCTATAGTCTAGTTTTTGAATACATAGAGACATTCTACAACACAGTTAGAATTCATGGTTCATTAAATTACATGTCTCCAAATCAATATGAAAAGAATTATGAAAGCATCAAGCAATCAAATTAATGTACCCTTTTTCTAATACAATACATTTAAGTTGTCCACTTTGTTGACTTAGTACCAGTGGGTTTTGTATATACTAAAGAAAGATTACTGGAGTCAATCAGTTTTAACGGGGTAATCAGGTATGAGTATAAATATGACACATCTGGTAATCTATCCATTTTCAAAGATATCCATAATAATAACATCTATTTTTATGCCTATGATTTGGCTGGTAGATTAGAAAAAATAACGGACAAAGATGGCAACAGAATTACTTACCAATATGATCAGAGTGGTCATGTTGCTCATTATTATTACAACATATCTGGGGTGTCTAGAGCGGTTACTTATAGTTACAATCATTCAACTGGTGAATACGACTATACACTATACAGTGTAGGCAGCACGACAGTCAAAAAAGATTTCAATTATTTGTATTAGACAAAAAAACGAAAATCACTTCAGTATGGGTTTCTGTTTAATTTTGACCATAGTGTGTGGGAATCCATTATCAATTGGTCAAACCAATGCCTATTGAGTCACTGGTGGGTACACTGGTTTGGATAGGAAGCCCCCACTTCTATTAAGTGGTGGGTAGTTCACTGAGTGTAGAACAGTTGAATCTCATTAAGTTGTCTCCAGGATGTCCCAATTACGCCAAAAAAGAAACAAGTTTTGGATGGACAAGATTCATGTAATTCATTAAGTACAAGTTAATGTTTTAGGTATAGAAGGATTTAGAACCGTAGGAACCACGGGCCAATTAATTCACTGGTCGGTACACGGGTTCGGATAGGCCCCCACCTCTTTTATACTGTGGATAATTCACATCATAATTTCAATCTATGTCAGACTAAATATAAAAAGGACTTTCATCTCTTAATAAAACGTGGATGAAGTCCTTTTTTGTATTTTCAAAGTAATAAGAGCTTTAATAGCTATAAAATGAGATTTTATAGATTAATCTAGGCCAATTTATTCTCGAAAAAGGGGGTTTGATTTATAAAGAGGCTTGACAAGCTTGACAATAACCATAAACTGTGAGATCGTGACCGGTAATTGTAAAATGGTTTTTTAAGGCGTCTTCGTCCGCAATCCCGTGAACGTGACAATCCATCTCAATCATTTTGTGGCATTTTAAACAAACCATGTAATGTTTGTGTTCAGGAGATGAAATCTTATAGTAAGTGGTATTATCTAAAAACGTCTTTTCAACTAAATGATACTGTAGGAAGGTATCTAGTGTACGGTAAACCGTCGATAGATTCATCGAACCCATCGGAAGTTTGGCATAAATCATTTCAGCCGATAATGGGGTCTTTTGTTTTTTTAAGAAAGCGAGTAGTTGTTCCCTTTGTTTTGTCATTTTCAGCATATCAATCACGACCTTTCAATTTAGAATAAGTAAATATCGATAGGAATAGTATACCATGAACTACGATGATCGTGGACCCAGCTGGAATTCCTATGAAGTGCGCGATTAAGATTCCAACAAGCGATACTAACGCATTGATGATTAAACCTTGAACCACCATTTGTTTGAAACTCTTGGATATGAGTTGTGAAGATACCGCAGGGAAGATGATGAATGCAGATATAAGTAATGTTCCAATGGTCTTTACACCAATCACGATGATGATAGCAGTAAGTATCGCTAAAGCATAATCGTAGAAAGCGATTTGGATACCTGAGAATTTCGCATAGTTATCATCAAACGTGATAGAAAACAATTTCGCATAACCTCTAATAATGAATATTGCAGTAATAACCAACACAGTTAATGCAATCCATATGTCAACCCAGGTTGTCGAGAAAATAGACCCGACCAACATCGATTCCACGGAACGATTAAACCCATTGGATGTCGAAATTAAAATGAGTCCAATCGCGAACGAGAAGGAGGAGACCAAACCAATCGCAGTATCGCCTTCAACCAGATGGTTACGCATTAACCATTTGATTAAAATCGCGGCCAGGATAACTACAGGTATCGCAATCCAAATCGGGTTAGCGGACAATAATACACCGATGATGATACCGGTAAAACTGATGTGGGCTAAACCATCCCCGATTAGGGATTGGTTATTTGAAACTAAGAAACTGGATATAAAGCCTGTTGAAAGTGCCAATATCAAACCAATGATGAGGGCACGAATCATAAATGGCCAAAATAGAAAATCAAACATGGTGATGGTGACCTCCTTTTTTATGACCTAATAATTGGTACTGTTCAAAGGTACCAAAGAACTTAACCTCTTGGTCGAGTTCAAGGATTTTGGATCCATGACGGAGACCATCGCTTAGGTCGTGGGTAACGTGGATTATGGTCATACCTTGATCGTTCAATTTTTCAATATAGCTATAGAAAAATTGTCTAAAATTTGGGTCTAAAGCAGAAGTAGGTTCATCTAAAATAAGGACATCTGGATTGGACAACAAAGCTCTGATGATGTACACACGCTGTTGTTCACCACCCGAAAGACGTTGCATCGGATGGTACTTTAAATCGAACATTTCCATCTCTTTCAAAAGGGTATCGATGGCTTCATTCGAAGGGCGTTTTGCATTGGATAATTTTAAGACTTCATAGACAGTAGCGGGGAGTTTTGCACTTTGGTTGAGATGTTGTGGTAAATAGCCAAAAACCACAGGGGCAATCGTCATTTTGCCCTGTGTTGGTTTTTGTAAGTTCGTTAAAATTTTAATGAGGGTGGTTTTACCAGATCCATTAGGACCGATGATATTTAGATAATCGCCTTTATTTACTTGAAACTGGATATCTTTTAGAACCACCGATGTGCCATATTCAACAAATACATGTTCGGCTTGGATAATCATATTAAAGCCCCATTTCGAAAGTCAGTTTGATGTTTGTTAAGTTCTCTTCCCAAAGTTGCAACAAAGTCGTATTGGATTTATATTGGTCTTTTGAAATATTGTGCATACTATGAAGAGGGACTAATGTGACTTCGTAATTGTAAGCAGATTTTAAGTCTGATTGAATGGTTTTTGCAATACTTTCAGATTCGAATGGATCAAAATATACATACTTCGCTTGATTGGTTTTGATTTCAGAAATCATTAGTGCGATTTGAGCGGATGTTGGGTCAGCATCAGGGCTAAAGGAATCCGTCAAACTTACAATATTTAAACTGTATTCTTCATTTAGTGAAGAGAATACGTTGTGGCCTAAAAAGAAAATCGGTTTGCTAGAAGCATTTTCAATTGAGTTTATTTCTATGTGTAATTCACCAAGTGCTTCTTTGAGTGTATTCGCATTCTCGGTATAGTAAGTTGCATGCTCTGGATCAATTTCAATAATGTGATCTAAAATCGCGTCAACCATGTGAATTTGTGTGTGGGGGGAAACCCAATAATGAACATCATGTCCGTGTTCATGGTCATCTAAGTGTTCACCTGGATGAGCCGCGTCGTGTTTAGCTTCTGTTTCAGCTTCTAAATCCACAACTATAACGTCGCTATCAACCACATCTAAAGCCCATGTTTCTAGTTTGGGTGATGTGAATATGAATAATTTTGCTTGATTGATTTGAATGACTTGACGAGAGGTCGGTTCAAAATCGTGAGCTTCCACGCCTGGTGGTAAAATCATGGTGTAGGTTAAATCTTGATCACCTACGATAGTTCTTACCATGTCATATTGTGGGTAGAGGGTCACAACAATGTCATATGTCTTTGTTTGACAAGCCGATAAAATGAGGGTTGTCAACAAGAGGGGGAAAACGATTAAAACTTTTTTCATCTCTTAAAACTCCTTTTCAACACAATCGATTATAGCACAAAGTTTTTTAGTTGCAAATAGTTTGCATTTGCATTTTTCACATAAATGATAAGTTTTGTTTGATATGAGACCCTATATTATGATATAATATGAGCCGTAAAGGTGAGTGGATTAGGTTCCACTCATTTTATTAGTCAAAAGTAGGTGAGCAAATATGGATTTAAAACAGATGGAAGAAGTCATTGTAAAACTATTAGAACAACAGAGCTTAGTCTTGTATAGTCTAAAAGTTAAACATGAATTTGGTGAAAAAATCTTAGAGGTAATTGTGGATGGAAATGATTTATCGAGTGATCATTTAGGGGTTGTGAATCAAAAACTCTCTTTAGCACTAGATGCAGTCGGATTCGATCCAAACTATTATTTAGAAGTTTCCTCACCAGGTGCAGAACGTCCACTCCGTAATGAAACAGAGGTTTTATCCGCGGTTGGCAAGTATGTCCACATCGAATCAAATGAAATCAATAGTGATGGCTACTTACTCGAATTCAAAGAAGGAATCTTATTATTTCAAATCAATTTAAAAGGCCGCTTGAAAAAGATTGAGATTCCGTATCAATCGGTTAAATCAATTCGTTTAGCGATTAAGTTTTAGGAGGAATGAAACGAACATGGTAAGCAAAGAGTTTTTTAGATTACTAGAAGTCATAGCAGATGAACGCGGGATCTCTGTAGACTTAATTACGGATGCATTCATCAAAGGGATGATTGTGGCGTTCAAAAAGAGCAAAGGCCACACGTCTTGTCGAGTTGAAGTGAATCCGGAAAAGAATGAAATTTTGGTGTTTGAACAACACTTAGTCGTACCGGATGAAGGGTATGATTTAGAAGCGGACCCAACACTTAAACAAATGAAGTTAAGTGAAGCACGTCAACACAAAGCAAGAATTAAAGTCGGAGACATCTTAGAAGAATTCATCAACCCGAAAGAATTCTCACAAACTGCGGTTGTGAATTTAAAGAATGTCTTAAACCAAAACTTGAAGAACATTGAAAAAGAAAATGTCTATCAATTTTTCAAGTTAAAAGAAAAAGAAATGGTAATTGCGAAAGTCATCGGCGAAGATGAAGAGTACTACCGTTTAGACTTAGGTAAAGAACTGACAACGTTGTTACCAAAAAGAGAAGCCCTACCTACTGATAAATTCGATGTTGGGGAATCCATTAAAGTCTATATCGCAAGTGTTGAAATGAAGACAAAGGGTCCAAAAGTACTTGTAACAAGACTTGACAAGAGCTTAGTTACAAGATTATTTGAAAACTTGATTCCTGAAGTTAAGTCTGGTGTAGTTGAAATCATGGGTATCGCGAGAGACCCAGGTGATCGTACTAAAGTAGGGGTTATGTCTAACGATAAGAACGTGGATGCTATCGGTGCATGCATAGGGGAGGAATCCTCACGTATTCGTGAAATCGTCAGAGCGCTATCTGGCGAAAAAGTTGACTTATTCTTATGGAGCACCAATGAAAGAGACTTAATTGCGAACTCTTTACAACCTGCTGAAGTTTTAGCGGTTACTCAAATCAACCCAATTAAGCGTACAACCCTAGCGATTGTTAAAGATGATAAATTATCTCTAGCCATCGGTAAAGGTGGTCAAAACGTTAAATTAGCTGTACAAGCGATTAACTGGAAAATCGATATTAAGAGTGCTTCCATGGCTGAAGCTGAAGGTATCATTTTCTAAGGAGGTTTCTCATGAAAGAAAAAAAAGTGCCCATGCGCACTTGTGTAGTGACTAAAGAAGTTAGACCTAAAAAAGACCTGATTCGCGTAGTAGCGACCCAAGAAGGGGAAGTCTCCGTAGATCTTAAAGGCAAAGCCAATGGACGTGGTGCTTATTTAATTCTTTCCAAAGAAGTGATTGAAAAAGCCCGTAAGTCTAAAGCTTTAGATAAAAAATTAGAAGTGACTGTACCAGATGCGATTTACGATACATTGTTATCGCTTGTAGGTGACCATGCCTAGTCGTTTAGGTTTGGCCAAGGCCGCAGGTAAAATCAAAGCGGGTACGGATTTTACAGTCGAAGCGATTCGTAATAAAGAGGCTAAACTAGTGTTTCTCGCCAGTGATGCATCAGCTAATACCAAGAAAAGGGTATTGGATAAAGCCTCATTTTACGAAGTACAAGTACTTGAATTATTTGATACGGAGACACTGTCAAGAGCTGTTGGTAGAACCAATATCAAAGCTTTAGCACTCACCGATCAAGGATTTGCCAATATGTTTAAAAAATAGAAGGAAGTGATGATATGAACAAACGTCCTAATTCGAAGAAAAATGAATCTAGAACGTCCAACATACCAAGAAGAGACGCTAACGTCATTCGTGGTAAAACGATTATTTACAAGCCAAACATGAAAGTATCAGAAGTGGCTGAAGGATTAGGTATTTCAAATGCCGAAATCATAAAAAAACTCATGATGCTTGGTGTTATGACCTCTGTGAATCAGTCAATTGACCGCGATACTATTGAGCTCATCTCTGAAGATATGGGTTTTAAAATCCAAGACGAAGTCATAACTGACATTACCCGTTTTGATGAAATGAAATTTGAAGATGCACCTGAAGATTTAATTAAACGTGCACCGATTGTGACCATTATGGGTCACGTTGACCATGGTAAAACTACCTTACTCGATACCATTAGACACTCACGTGTGGTAGCGGGTGAAGCCGGTGGGATTACTCAACACATCGGGGCTTATCAAGTCGAACGAAATGGTGAAAAAATCACCTTTATCGATACCCCAGGACACGCCGCTTTTACTGAAATGCGTGCTCGCGGAGCGAAGGTAACCGATATTTGTATTTTAGTGGTTGCTGCAGACGATGGTGTGATGCCACAAACTGTTGAAGCCTTAGAGCATGCTAAAGCAGCACAAGTACCGATTATTGTTGCGGTCAATAAAATGGATAAACCACAAGCAAATCCAGAATTAGTCATGACCGAATTATCCAATTTAGGACTCATTCCAGAAGCATGGGGTGGCAATACCCCTTACGTCGAAGTCTCAGCATTAAAAGCTAAAGGTATCGATACGTTATTAGATGTCATTCAATTGGTATCTGAATTAGAAGATTTAAAAGCCAATCCAAACCGCCTTGCAAGTGGTACTGTTATTGAAGCTAGACTCGATAAAGGTAGAGGTATTGTTACAACAGTGATCGTTACCAATGGTACCCTAAAAGTTGGCGACAACGTCGTTGCAGGGAACACATACGGTAAGATTAGAACCATGAATGACGACACTAAACGTCGTTTTGATGAAGCCATTCCTGGACAACCAGTAGAAATCACTGGACTATTCGATATGCCTGAAGCTGGTGACATCTTCGTTGCTTTAAGCGATGAAAGACAAGCTAGACAAATTGCTGAAGAACGTCTTGCAAGACAACGTGAAGGCGATTTACAAAAACAAAAGAAAGCTTCCTTAAAGTCTATGATGGAACAAGCTGAAGCTGAACAAAAAGAATTGGTCTTGATCATCAAAGGCGATACTCAAGGTTCCATTGAAGCTCTTAAGGGTTCCTTAGAGAAACTTGACATCGAAGGTCTACACGTCAACGTGATTCGTTCATCTGTCGGTGCCATCACCGAAAGTGACGTATCGCTTGCAAGTGCATCGAACGCCATCATCATTGGTTTTAACGTAAGACCAACGACGGTTGTCAGAGAATTTGCGAAGAATCAAGGCGTTGAAGTTAGACTATATAACATCATTTATAAAGCCATCGAAGATATTGAAGCAGCCCTTACGGGTATGCTCGCACCTGAATACGAAGAAGTCGTTACAGGACAAGCCGAAGTCAGAAGCGTCTTTAAGATTTCGAAGATTGGTGCGGTTGCCGGATGCTATGTTACCGATGGTGTCATCGAACGTAACTCATTGGTTCGTATCATTCGTGATGGTATCGTCATTTACGAAGGTAAAATGGCTTCCTTAAAGCGTTTTAAAGACGATGTTAAAGAAGTTAAAACCGGTTATGAATGTGGTATTTCGATTGAAAACTATAACGACTTAAAAGAAGGCGACATCATTGAAGCCTCAATTGAAAAAGAAGTGGAGCGTGGTTAATTGTGTCAAGCATTTCCATCGAACGATTAAATTCCTTATTTTTACGTGAATTGGCTGTCATCATTAATCGTGAAAATAAGTCTGAAGCCATCAGTTATTACAATTTAACTGAGGTGAGAATTACCAGAGATCTTTCTTACGCCACCGTATTCTATACAATTTTAAATGATGATCCTGAAATCATCAAAGTCGCTCAAGCTAATCTAGAAAAGATTAACAAGCAAGTACGTAAAGATTTGGCTTCTAAAGTCAATAATCTACGAAAAATGCCAGAATTAATCTTCAAATACGATGAAGCTTTAGCCTACGGTAATAAGATTGATAAAATTCTTAAATCGATTGAATAGACCCTGAAATAGGGTCTTTTTTTTCAAATTTCTGTCAATATAATAAAATTCAAAAAAATTCAAAAACTGTATTGAAAATTCATTTTATGGTGTATAATAAGGGTGTGGAGGAAATTATATGGCAATAGAATGGATTATGCCAAAAGACACTTTAGGCACTGTCACCTTTTATGATTCAAACATTACACTCAATAAAGTGGCTGCGTCTTATTTCGTAGACGCATATAAAGTCATCGTTGGCATCGATCGTGAAAAACATCGTGTCGTGATTAAAAATTTAAGTAAAGAAGAAGCCATGCGTGGTGATGTCAATAAGAACCATTTACTTGATGTCGCAATTAAAAAGAGCTATGGTCGAATTAGTAGTAAAAAAGTAGTTAGTGATATCTCAACTGTGACACATTTTACATTCACTAAGGATACAAACTACAAATATCGTGCGAAGTGGAATTCCACAGAGAAATTATTGGTTATCGATTTAGATGAGGAGGTCAAAGGCTAATGGTATTTATCAATGATTATTTAATGATTATCATTTGGGCAGTCGTCTTAATTGGTACAATTTTAGTCGAGTTTGAAACCTCCGATTTGGTTACCATTTGGTTTACATTTGGTGCAATCGCAGCCTTGATTGCAGCTGCACTCAATGTACCGATTGTTGGACAAGTAGCCATCTTTATCGTAGTATCCTTGGTACTACTCATTTTAACTAGACCATTAACTAAGCGTTTTATGGACAAAGAAGTAGTAAAAACCAATGCCGACCGTATGATAGGAATGCATGGCGTTGTGGTCACAGAAATTCCATTTGATGGTAAAGGTGAAATCAAAGTAGACTCACAATTGTGGACTGCCTTTACCACTAAAAAGGACCCAATCTCCGTGGGTACACGCGTAGTGATTTTGGATATCGTTGGTAACAAGTTATTAGTCGATGTCCTAAAAGAAGATTTATAATTTATAAGAAAGGGTGATTTATAAATGTTTATTGTATTAGCTGCATTACAACCAGGCACTATCGCTTTAGTTATTTTGCTTTTACTATTAGTATTCGCTTTGATTATCGCTTTATCGAGTATTCGTATCGTAAGACAAACACAAGCATTGGTCATCGAAAGATTGGGTCGCTATTATACGACATGGAATACCGGTTTACACTGGTTAGTACCGTTTATCGACCGTGTCTCTAAAGTTGTAGTATTAAAGGAAATCGTGAATGATTATGCACCGCAACCGGTTATTACCAAAGATAACGTTACAATGCAAATTGACACTGTTGTTTACTACCAAATTACAGATCCAAAAGCATTTACTTATGGGGTAGATAATCCTAATCGTGCACTTGAAACCTTAACTGCGACCACACTTCGTAACATCATTGGGGCACTTGATCTTGATGAAGCTTTGACTAGCCGTGAACTCATTAATAGTAAAATGCGTATCATTTTAGATGAAGCAACAGACCCGTGGGGTATTAAAGTAATTCGTGTCGAATTAAAGAACATCATCCCACCAAAAGACATCCGCGAAGCGATGGAAAAACAAATGCGTGCAGAACGTGAAAAACGTCAATCCATCTTAATTGCTGAGGGTGAAAGACAATCTGCTATCTTAAAAGCTGAAGGGTTCAAAGAATCACAAATTCTTGAAGCTCAAGCACAAAAAGAATCTGCTATCCTACGAGCAGAAGGTGAAGCTAATGCTATCTTAAAAGTCCAAGAAGCAACCGCTAAAGGGATCGAAATGATTAAGAAGGCTGGCGCAGACCAATCCGTACTAACCTTAAAAGCTTATGATGCATTGGTAGAAGTATCTAAAGGACAAGCAACTAAGTTGATTATTCCTTCTGAACTTCAAGGCCTAGCAGGTTTAGCAGTTACAGCGAAAGAGTTCTTCAAAGACGACAACAAGTCGACAAAATAACAGTAGAAACGGGACCAAACCTCCCGTTTTTTTTCTGTCTATTGCTAGATATGTGGTATAATTTGGATTAGGTGAATGCCATGTTTGCAGAAGTTATGGTCGATTTAAAAACAAAAGAGATTCAATCCTCATACGATTATATAATCCCATCCGATTTGGAAGGTTTTTTAAAATTGGGGATGCGCGTGGTTGTGCCATTTGGCAACATGACCCGTGTCGGGCTAATTACGAAAATTAAATCTGAATCTTTAGCAGCAACCAAAGCCATCATCGAACCTTTTGATATGGAACCTATAGTCGATAAAGAACTCTTTCATTTGATTAATTATTTAGAAGAAGAAGCGATGATACCCTCTGTCCTTGCATACCATAAGGTTATCCCCGATGCACTTTCGGTTGAATATCAAAAAGTGATTCGCGTGATGAAACGCGATGGTTTGAAAGAACCGCTTAAATCATTACTGATAGATGACGTAGTGGTGTTTAAAAAGACTTGGCGTAAGTATTCAAGCGCTTTTCAGAAAGCAGTCTCTTCAGGCAGTATAGAAATCGATGAAGCCATTGATCAAAAACGAAGTATTCAAACTGAAAATTATTATTTAAAAACCACAAAAGTACCTCAAACCCAAAAACAACAAGCGCTATGGCTTTACTTGAATGAGCCTAAACGCATCGAAGATATCCTCGATTCAGGGTACTCAAAACAAATGGTTCAGACATTGGTTAAAATGGGCAGTATTTCAATTCAAAAACAAGAGAAAATGGTTGTTTTTAAACCAACTTACGCAGAGGACTCAAAAGCCCTAACTCGTGAACAAAAAGAAGCTGTTCTCGCTATAAAAGAGTCCCTTCTCAAATATGAACGATTCTTATTAAAAGGCGTATCTGCTTCAGGTAAAACAGAAGTCTTTTTACAACTCTGTATGGAACTATCCAAGAAGCGAAAACAAGCTATGATTATTACGCTTGATACCGCTTTAATTGAGCAATTGAGATTGTATTTAAATCCTTTTTTAAGCGTCGCAGTGATTGACCCAGAAGACACACTCCAGTCTCGTCTGGATAGTTACCGTGCAGCACAAACAGGTTATGTCGATGTCTTGATTACAACCCCGTCGGGTATTTTTACACCATTTAAATCTTTAGGTATTATCATTGCTGACGAGGCACAAGATCCGAGTTATATCGATTATGCAAAAACCATTCACGGTTTAGATATGTTACAAGAACGGGCTCGTTATAACAATATCCCACTCGTTTATGCCTCAGCAACCCCACCAGTTCAACTTTATTATGACGCAACACTAGGTAAACTAAGACTCATTGAACTGAATGAAAAAGTCTATCAAACAAAAGATCAACTCCAAATCGTCGATATGAAAAAAGAACTTGAAAACGGGAATTTATCAATGTTGTCTAAACCTCTATATGATGCGATTAACCGTTCTTTAAAAGATAATAAACAAGCTCTCATTTTAGCCAATCGAAATGGGTTTGCACCGTACGTTTTATGTCGAAGTTGCGGGCATGTCCCAACGTGTGAACGCTGTGATACAACCTTAACCTACTTTGAAAATAAGCGCCGTTTAAAATGTCCGCATTGTGGGTATCAAATGAAGTATGAACCTAAATGTATGGCTTGTGGTAGCGATAAAGTTAGACCAGTAGGTATGGGGATTGAACAAGTCGAAGTTCAAATGAAAAGAACCTTTCCTCTAGCTAAAATTGCCCGGCTAGATTCAGAAACTACATCGAAAAAAGGTGTCTATCAAGCTACGATTAATGCATTTAAGGCTAAAAAAATTGACATTTTGATTGGCACACAAATGATTTCTAAAGGCCATGATTTTGATATACCAGTTGTTGGAATTTTATTGATAGATTCAATGTTAAAAGCACCGTCTTATTTAGCAAATGAACGTTGTTACCAGTTAATTAAACAAACCATGGGGCGTGCTGGTCGTAAACAAGCAGGGGTTTCGATTGTCCAAACCTATCAAACAGATCATTTTGTCTTAAAGAGTTTAGAAGATGAAATTGGCTTTTATGAACAAGAATTGAACCGTCGCCAAATAGCACACTATCCACCGTATTATCAGTTATTAAGTATTGTATTTAAAGGCAACTCTTTAGATCAAGCAGAAAGAGCTGCAACCAAACTGAAACAACAAATCATTTCAAGGTATTCACAATACGAGGTAGTAGGGCCATCCGAATCTGATATCAAAACGTTTAAATTGATGATTAAGACAGGAAAGCGTCAAGATTTAAAGCATTGGATTCAATCTATAAAACAGTATTACGATAAAGAAAATCTATCGGTTAGATTTTATCGATATGACGATATTGTATAGGAGTATAATATGAAAATTGTATTTATGGGGACCCCTGCATATGCAGTAGAAACCCTCAAAATGTTACATCAAAAATATGGTGTTAGCCTAGTGGTGACACAACCCGATAAGAAAGTAGGACGAGCTGGTAAAGTTGAATTCTCGCCTGTTAAACAGTACGCAATTGAAAATGGATTAACGCTATTTCAACCGATTAAGATGAAATTAGACTATCAGCCGATTATAGACATCAAACCCGATTTAATCGTAACAGCAGCCTATGGACAAATGATTCCAAAGGCAGTTTTAGATGCGGGTATTTCTGTAAACCTACATGGGTCAATACTGCCTAAATATCGTGGTGGAGCTCCCGTTCAATATGCCATTCGAAATGGAGAGTCTGAAACAGGGGTAACGTTGATGTATATGGCCCCTAAGATGGACTCCGGTAATATCATCGCTACTAAGGCTATTCCGATAGAAAAAACAGATACTACAGATACCTTAATGGCGAAGCTTTCTGTGGTTGCGAAAGAGTTATTAGACACACACATTCAAGATATCGTGGCTGGTAATTGCCCGTCAATTCCACAGGATGAAACGCAAGTCACATTTGCATATAATTTAAAGCCAGAAGATGAAGTCTTGAATTTCAATCAAACCTTTGAACAAATTGATAGTCACTTAAGGTCTCTACTATCACAACCAGGCGGTTCAATTTTCATACATAATACACGGATAAAGGTGTATGAAATCGCAAAAAGTGATATAATTAGTACTGGAGTCCCTGGTGAAATTTTGAGTGATAAGAAGCGCTTTTATATCCAAGCGTTAGACAGTGTTGTCGAACTCATCAAGATTCAACCTGAGAACAAGAAAATCATGGAAGCCAGAGATTTTCTGAATGGACAAAAACTATTCGTTAAAGGAGACATTGTCAATAATGAAGAAAAAAGTTTTATTTAGTCGTGAGGAAATGACACGTTTATGTGTTGAAGCCCTCAAGAGCCGTGGTGTAGAAGTCGATGATATTGCGATGATAGCATTTAAACAACAAGGTAAATATACCGATAATATCAAATTTGAAACTTGCCGAGAATCGGTGTTAAAAGTATTGTCTTTAAGAGACATTTTCCATCATGTGTTACTATCGGTTGAAATCGATAAATTAGCTGAAAAGAAGATGCTTTCTTCCCCGATCCAAGATATTATCGAATCTGACCTAGGTTTATTTGGTGTCGATGAAGTTTTAGGCCTTGATGTGGCTAGACTATATGGCGTCATTGGAATGACCAACTTTGGTGACATCGACGTCAACAAACACGGGATTGTTCGCAAACTTAATGAAGATGGCAAAAAAGAAGGTATTGTTCATACATTCTTAGATGACATCGTCGGTGCGATTGCTGCAGCTGCATCCACACGTGTTGCTCAAGTAATCAACGAAGATTTAGCTCACGAAGAACCACACAAACAAATCTCATTATTTGATTAATTTATTAGGGGGACAAGCGTGAAAAAGGATAAATTTAAGTATCTTACCAAACACTTTTTTAGCCGCTTGTTTGGCTTTGAAGAAAACATCGATATCACCGATGATGTGATGGTTTTACACCGTCGTAATATCGTCATTAAGAACATTATCTTTTTATCTAACATTATATACTCGATGATTTTATTCTTTATTGCAGCGGTCAACAACGAGCCATCTGACTGGCTCTTTTCTGCGTTATCCTTCCCTTTTACGTTCTTTTTAAATAATGTCATTAACCGTTTAATATTTGGTGAGCGACACGACAAGACCAAACAAGAAGTCGCGATGTATGTCGAAGCAATTTATATGTTCATCTCCGCCATCTTAATCTATGCACGTTTATATGGTAACTTTGAAACCGCCGCTTATATCCTCATTTACTATTCGGTTGTTGTGATCTCTTTATACCAAAGTAAACGCCTTATTATGTGGACATTCCAAGGGATGATTGCAGGGATTACGTTCATTCACTTTGTTTGGACTTATCAGTTAACTGAACTGTATCAAGGGTTGTCGGTAGGTGAGTTCTTGAAGCAATTTATACCCACTGAAGAAGCTCAAGATTTTTACTTAAGAATCGTATTGTTCACGGTCTTCATGGTAGTTATCTACGCAATTGTATCGATGGGTTCTTATATGCAAGAAGAACGTAAAAAAGAGTTGATCAAACGCCGTGAAGTTCAAACAGATTTCACGACAATCGTTACCGATTTGTACGCCGTGGTTTTATCATCGAAACGTGCTTTCATGGATCGTCAACACATCGATTTAGTCTCTAAAATGAGCAGTCGATTAGGGGCTTATTATGGCTTATCTACTAAACAAATCGAGCACATCGAAGCTTACGCAATCATACACATGCGGGCTCATGAAATTGAGGATTTGGTCCAACATGGTATTGAATCTGAAGACTATGAAGACCTCAAGAAAAAAACCTCATTAGGGACTTTGATTGCTAAACGCATTCAGCTTGCTCAAAAAGCTGAGGACATCGCTAGAGCCCATATTGAAGGGGTTGCAAATGAAAAGTTTGTCAAAGAGATGTTATTGATTCAACCCCAAGTCGAATCACAGGTGATTTTATTGGCTGATTTATATGTGACGATGCGCAGTTTGAAGTCTTATAAGAGACCATATCCAAATTCAGCAGTCATTCAATTATTTGAAAAAAATTTCTACGTTTATTTTGAAGGGGCTCTTGTGGAAAGGTTCTTGAAATTCAAAACGGATTTTGAGAAAATTTATAACGAATATTGATACTATTTTTGTTGCAAAAAAAACAGCACATGATATAATAAGTATGCTTATTAAACTGAATACTTCTTATTAAGAGCTACGGAGGCTAGTCGCCTGCGATGTAGCAGCAACCTGCTAAAGCAAGGTGCTAATGACGAGGGGGATAACCCAACAATGAGAGATTGAAACTCTTTTCGTTGGGAAAGGGTTTTTTATTTTTTAGGAGGAAATGAAATGGAACGAAAACTTTTTACATCTGAATCAGTAACCAGTGGTCATCCAGATAAAATCTGTGACCGTTTATCCGATGCGATCTTAGATGCTATCTTAACAGACGACCCAAATGCGCGTGTTGCCTGTGAAACTGCCGTAACGACTGGGTTAGTCCTAGTTATGGGAGAAATTACAACAAAAACCTATGTTGATATTCAAAGTATCGTTAGAAACACCGTTACAGATATCGGATATGACCGAGGAAAGTACGGATTTGACGCTGAAAACCTTGCAGTTTTAGTATCTATTAATAGTCAATCACCTGACATTGCGATGGGTGTAGATGAGTATGAAGGCCACGAACAAGGCGCAGGCGATCAAGGTTTAATGTTTGGATTTGCTTGTGATGAAACCGAAAATTATATGCCTTTACCGATTGAACTTGCACATAGATTAGTCAGACGTTTAGATACCGTTAGACATGAAAATATTTTAGATTTCTTAAGACCTGATGGTAAGTCTCAAGTCACCATTGAATACGATGAATACGATAGACCTTCACGCATCGATACCGTAGTCGTATCTTCACAACATGCCGATATCGATATTGAAATCGTACGTCAAGGTATCCGTAAAGAAGTCATCGATGCGGTATTGCCAAAGGATTTGATTGATGAAAATACCAAATTCTTAATTAACCCTACAGGTAAGTTTGTTGTAGGCGGACCAAAAGGTGACTCGGGATTAACTGGACGTAAGATTATTGTTGATACCTATGGTGGCTATGCTCGTCATGGGGGTGGGGCATTCTCAGGTAAAGACCCATCAAAAGTAGATAGAAGTGCTTCTTACATGGCCCGTTATATTGCGAAGAATGTTGTTGCAAGTGGTGTTGCTTCCAAATGTGAAGTTCAACTTGCTTATGCGATTGGGGTAGCGAAACCAGTCTCGATTAGAATTGACACATTTAATACTGCAAAAGTTGCTGATGAATTAATTGTTGAGGTCATTCGTAAACATTTTGATGTAACCCCAAAAGGCATCATTAAAACCTTAGATTTAAAGCGTCCAATTTACCAGCAAACTGCTAACTACGGCCATATGGGGCGTTCCGATATTGAATTGCCTTGGGAACGCTTAGATAAGGTTGATTTCTTTAAGCAATTATTATAAAATAAAGTAGGTGATTATATGGAATATAAAGATATTTTAGCGAGTTATGAGCAACAACGTTTAGAAATGTACAATGAGTACAAATCTAATTTAAAAAAGGGATTTTTGTTTCTCATTATTCTTGTTGGGTTCTATTTCTTTGCTAAAGCGGCACAAATCGCAAGTTCGTACCGAAAAATCACCAAAGAGAAAATTATTAAAAGTTTAATACAAGCACAATACGAAGATGGCTATTATAATCCAAAAGACTCCATTTCATTAGCACACATTAATAGTTTAAACTTTTATCAAAAACCTGACCGTTTTCATGGGGAAGACTTGATGAAAGGGACCTATAAAGGTGTTAAATTTGCTTGTTCTGATATTCATATGGAAGAACGTGTTGAGCACAGAGACTCCAAGGGGAATGTAACGTATTCGTATCAAACTATTTTCAAAGGGCGTTGGTATACCTTTGATTATGAGCGTGATTTTGATCAAATTCTTCAAGTCAAAGAAGGCCGTTTTGTCGGTGCTGCTGCTAGAGGATTGAAGAAGTACGAAACCGAATCGGTACAATTCAACAAGAAATTCAAAGTCTTCGCATCGGATCAACAATATGTATATTATCAACTTACACCGGTATTGATTGAAAAGATTCTAGAGATGGAATCGATTCACCGTGGGCACTTCCAAATGATGTATTATGGTAATCATTTAGATGTCGCCATCTATGATTCATCGGATTCATTCGAATTAAAATTGAAAACACCGCTAACCACTGATAACATTGGTCATATATTAAACGACATTGATATGCCGGCAATTATCATCAATGAATTCAAAATGGATAGCGATAAATTTAAAAAACAATAGGAGGATTCAAATATGGACACAGGACTTATCGTTTTATTTGTAGTATTGGGTTTATTGCTTATTGTTGCTTTGTGGGTCATTGGTACGATCAACACATTCAACAGATTGATTGTTAAAGTTGACGAAGCTGAATCCGGCATCGATGTCGCTTTAACAAAACGTTTTGATTTACTTACCAAAATGGTTTCCGCAACCAAAGGTTACGCTGACCATGAACGCAAAACCCTTGAGGCAGTTATCGCAATGCGTCAACCTGCACACGGTGCCCCAATCGGTGAAAAACAAGCTTTCGCTAACCAATTATCCGAAACCATGGCGCGTTTAAATGTGGTAGTAGAACAATATCCACAACTTAGAGCTAGTGAAAACTTTGCTAAACTGCAAAACGCAAGTGCTGAAGTTGAAGAAAATCTTCAAGCAGCAAGACGTGTTTATAACGCGAACGTTTCGTATTATAACCAAAAAATTGTAGTATTCCCTAGTTCGATGATTGCGAACTGGAAAGGTTTCACAAAACGCGACTTCTTTGAAGCTGAAGCTTCGAAACGTCAAGACGTTGAATTCAAGTTTTAACAACACAATCAAGAAGTCCCCTACCTCCATAGGTAGTGGGATGAATTGATTTTCTTATATTTACAAATCATTATAAATAATGTTATAATAAAGGTGTATTCATACCCGTTTCTGCACTCTACTGAAAGCCAAGGTGAACCGAATGAATAAAGCCTTTAAGTTTAGGATCTATCCCACTGAATCTCAAAAGACTTTGATTCATATGACCCTTGGACATAATAGATTTCTATGGAATAAGATGTTAGAAGACAAACAGAAACACTATGAATTGAATAAAACCCACTTATATAACCGTCCAGCTCAATATAAAGATACTTATC
>NZ_JAOEGN010000040.1 GCF_025446935.1 Paracholeplasma vituli
GATTGGGTCTAGTACTAGCTAGTTTAGCGATTCGTTTATGATAAAACTGATTCATACTCTTTAACCGTTTGCCATCTAACAATAAATGCTCATTATTCGTGACTGAACAAAATGCTAGATTGTTATACCCAAAATCTATTCCCATCGTTTCGGTAAGATCATCTAATTTCATTTTTGGTGTTTCATCTAGATACACATAAACCACTTCAATGTACTTTCCATCATAGTAGGACTTGATGGTGATTTCTTTGATTGGTTTGGTTTGGATACATTTGGGTGTGGGGATATCTAGTGATAAATCACTTAAATGGTTTAATTCGGTTGTGTGCTTATGAA
>NZ_JAOEGN010000041.1 GCF_025446935.1 Paracholeplasma vituli
AGAAGTCCCCTACCTCTATAGGTGGTGGGATGAATTGATTTATTTTATATTTACAAATCATAATAAATAATGTTATAATAAAGGTGTATTCATACACGTTTCTGCACTCTACTGAAAGCCAAGGTGACCCGGATGAATAAAGCCTTTAAGTTTAGAATCTATCCCACTGAATCTCAAAAGACTTTGATTCATATGACCTTAGGCCATAATCGCTTTTTATGGAATAAGATGTTAGAAGATAAACAGAAACACTATGAGTTGAATAAAACCCAATTATATAACCGTCCTGCACAGTATAAAGAGAATTATCCCTTTCTGAAAGACGT
>NZ_JAOEGN010000042.1 GCF_025446935.1 Paracholeplasma vituli
GATTCATTGTCTCTTTCAAATACCCAACTCAATCTCGAAAAAGCCTTTAGAATGTTCTTTAAACGTAAACAAGACTTACCTAAGTTCCACTCTAAGAAACAAGACTATGGGTATACAACCAATCTTGTAAATAATAACATCGTTCTATTAAAAGGCTACATTAAACTCCCTAAACTGGGTGATGTTAAAATCAAACAACATAGGGTGATTCCTAGTGAAATGACTTTAAAGAGTGTAACCGTATCTAAGAGTAGTACGGGTAAGTATTATGTATCCATACTCTATGAATACAAAAAAGAGATTAAGA
>NZ_JAOEGN010000043.1 GCF_025446935.1 Paracholeplasma vituli
CCCAGTTTAGGGAGTTTGATGTAGCCTTTTAATAGAACGATGTTATGGTTAACAAGGTTGGTTGTGTACCCATAGTCTTGTTTCTTAGAATGGAACTTAGGTAAGTCTTGTTTACGTTTAAAGAACATTCTAAAGGCTTTTTCAAGATTGAGTTGGGTATTCGCGAGAGACAATGAATCGACGTCTTTCAGAAAGGGATAATTCTCTTTATACTGTGCAGGACGGTTATATAATTGGGTTTTATTCAACTCATAGTGTTTCTGTTTATCTTCTAACATCTTATTCCATAAAAAGCGATTATGGCCTA